>NC_020829.1:4815000-5115000 GCF_000349845.1 Pseudomonas sp. ATCC 13867
GCCGAGGGGTTTGGTGATGCCTTTCCACAGGCTGACCAGCGGGCTGATCGCAGGCTTGTCGGGCAGTCCGGCGTACAGCGACGGCTGGTCGTTGTGGTGCAGCACGTACATCACGTGGGTGCCGCCCACCCCTTCCGGGTCGTACAGGCCGGCATGCTCGAAGCCGCGCGATTTCAAGTCCTCGATGCGCTCGGCGGCATGCTCCTTCATGTCCTCCTTGGTGCCGAAGACGATGGCGCCGGTCGGGCAGGTCTTCACGCAGGCCGGCTCCATGCCCACGGCCACGCGGTCGGAACACAGGGTGCACTTGTACGCCTTGTTGTCCTTCTGCGAGATGCGCGGGATGTTGAACGGACAGCCGGTGATGCAGTAACCGCAGCCGATGCAGTGGTCCTGGTTGAAGTCGACAATGCCGTTGGCGTACTTCACGATCGCCCCCGGACTCGGGCAGGCCTTGAGGCAGCCCGGCTCGGCGCAGTGCATGCAGCCGTCCTTGCGGATCAGCCACTCCAGGTTGCCGGCCGGCGCTTCGTATTCGGTGAAGCGCATGACCGTCCAGGATTCCGCCGTCAGGTCCAGCGGGTTGTCGTAGGTGCCGTGGTTGTGGCCCACCTCGTCGCGCAGCTCGTTCCATTCCGAGCAGGCGACCTGGCAGGCCTTGCAGCCGATGCACTTGGACACGTCGATCAGCTTGGCCACTTCCTCCTCGCGCCGCACCGAGGGCATCGGCGTGGTGGTGGCGGAGCGGGCGTAGATGTCTTGGCTACTCATGCTTCACCTCACGCCTTTTCCACGTTGACGAGGAAGGATTTGAACTCCGGCGTCTGCGTGTTCCCGTCGCCCACGAAGGGGGTCAGGGTGTTGGTCAGGTAGCCGTTGCGCGCAACCCCGGAGAAGCCCCAGTGCAGGGGGATGCCCACGTGGTGCACGGTCTTGCCGTTGACCTGCAGTGGCCGGATGCGCTTGGTCACCACCGCCACCGCCTTGATGAAGCCGCGGTTGGAGGAGACCTTCACGCGGTCGCCGGCCTTGATGCCGAGCTCCTTGGCCAGCGCCTCGCCGATCTCGACGAACTGTTCCGGCTGGATGATCGCATTCAGACGGCAATGCTTGGTCCAGAAGTGGAAATGTTCGGTGAGCCGGTAGGTGGTCGCGGCGTAGGGGAACTCGTCGGCCTTGCCGAACAGTTCCATGTCGTTCTTGAACACCCGCGCTGCCGGGTTGTTGATCGCCTGCGGGTTCTTGTGCAGCGGGTTGATGCCGATCGGCGTCTCGAACGGCTCGTAGTGCTCGGGGAACGGGCCTTCGGCCATCTTGTCGACGGCGAAGAAGCGCGCCACGCCTTCGGGGTTCATGATGAATGGGTTCATCCCCGCTTCCGGCGGTACGTCGACCTTGTAGTCCGGCACGTCGGTGCCGCCCCAGGCCTTGCCGTTCCACCACACCAGGCGCTTCTTCACCGGATCCCAGGGCTTGCCGCTGGGGTCGGCGGAGGCGCGGTTGTAAAGGATGCGCCGGTTGGCCGGCCACGCCCAGGCCCAGCCCAGGGTCTGGCCCATCGCGTATGGGTCGCTGTTGTCGCGGCGGGCCATCTGGTTGCCCTGTTGCGTCCAGGAACCGGCGAAGATCCAGCAGCCGCTGGCGGTACTGCCGTCCTCGCGCAGCAGCGCGAAGCCCGGCAGCTGTTCGCCGGCTTTCGCCAGGAGCATGCCGTTGGCCGGGTCGACCAGGTCGGCCAGGGCCTTGCCGTTGTACTCCTTGGCCAGCTCGTCCGGGCCCGGCTCGTCGGGTTTGAGGTAGTTCCAGTCCAGGCCGAGGATCGGGTCGGGGAACTTGCCGCCGTCCTTGGCGTAGGCATTGCGCAGGCGGTGATACAGGCCGGCCATGATCGCGATGTCGGTACGCGCCTCGCCCGGCGGCTCGGCGCCCTTCCAGTGCCATTGCAGCCAGCGCCCGGAGTTGACGATGGAGCCGTCTTCCTCGGCGAAGCAACTGGTGGGCAGGCGGAACACCGTGGTCTGGATGGCCTTGGTATCGACGTCGTTGTGCTCGCCGGCATTGCGCCAGAACTCGGAGGTCTCGGTGGCCAGCGGGTCCATCACCACCATCCACTTCAGCTTGGCCAGCGCGGCGCTGACCTTGGCCTTGTTGGGGAAGGAGGCGATGGGGTTGAAGCCCTGGCAGAAGTAACCGTTGACCTTGCCCTGGTACATCATGTCGAAGTAGCGCAGCACGTCGTAGCCGGCGCCCGGCATGTCGAGCTTGGGCAGCCAGTCGTAGCACCAGTTGTTGTCCTTGGTGGCGGCCTTGCCGAACCAGGACTTCATCAGGCTGACGTGGAACTTGCCATAGTTCTGCCAGTAGGACAGTTGCCCCGGGCGCAGCGGCTTGGCCGTGCGCTTGGCGATGTAGGTATCGTAGTCCTGCTCCGCGTCCATCCCCAGGGTCAGGTAGCCCGGCAGCAAGTTGGACAGCAGCCCAAGGTCGGTCAGGCCCTGGATGTTGGAGTGGCCGCGCAGGGCGTTTATGCCGCCGCCGGGCATGCCGATGTTGCCCAGCAGCAGCTGGACCATCGCGCCGGTGCGGATCATCTGCGCGCCCACCGAGTGCTGGGTCCAGCCCAGGGCGTACATGACGGTCATCACCTTGTCGGGCGCGGCGGTGGTGGCGATCTCCTCCCACACCTTGAGCATCATGTCCTTGGGCGTGCCGCAGATGTTGCTCACCACGTCCTGCGTATAGCGGCTGTAGTGCTGCTTCATCAGGTTGAACACGCAGCGCGGGTGTTGCAGGGTCGGGTCGACCTTGGCGAAGCCGTCCTCACCGAGTTCGTACTGCCAGGACGACTTGTCCGGGTAGGTGCGCTTCTCGGCGTCGTAGCCGTTGAACAGGCCGTCCTCGAAGCCGAAGCCCTCCTTCACGATGAAGGAGACGTCGGTGTAGTTGTGCACGTACTCCTTCTGGTACTTGCCGTTTTCCAGCAGGTAGTTGATCAGACCGCCGAGGAAGGCGATGTCGGTCCCGGTACGGATCGGCGCGTAATAGTCGGCCACCGCGGCGGAACGGGTGAAACGCGGGTCGACCACCAGCAGGCGCGCCTTGTTGTGCGCCTTGGCCTCGGTCACCCACTTGAAGCCGCACGGGTGCGCTTCAGCAGCGTTGCCGCCCATGATCAGGACCAGATCGGCATTCTTGATGTCGGTCCAATGGTTGGTCATGGCTCCACGGCCAAACGTCGGGGCAAGACTTGCCACCGTCGGGCCGTGTCAGACACGTGCTTGGTTGTCGAACGCCAGTATGCCGAGAGAACGCACCACCTTGTGGGTGATGTAGCCCGCTTCGTTGGAAGACGCCGACGCGGCCAGGAAACCGGTGGTCAGCCAGCGGTTCACCGTCTGGCCCTGGGCGTTCTTCTCGATGAAGTTGGCGTCGCGGTCTTCCTTGATCAGCTTGGCGATGCGGTCGAGCGCCTCGTCCCAGCCGATGCGTTTCCACTCGCTGGAACCGGCCTCACGGATCTCCGGATACTTCAGGCGGTTGGGGCTGTGGACGAAGTCCAGCAGGCCCGCGCCCTTGGGGCAGAGCGTGCCGCGGTTCACCGGGTGATCGGAATCACCCTCGATGTGGATGATGTTCTGCGCAACGTTCTTCGCCGCATCCCCCTGGCTGTACAGCAGGATGCCGCAACCCACCGAGCAGTACGGACAGGTATTGCGGGTTTCGACGGTGCGCGCAAGTTTGAAGTGGCGGACCTGGTCGGCAAAGGCATCCGGGGGTGCAACCCCCAGTGCCGCCAGGCTCGATCCTCCAAGGCCTACAGCGCAAACCTTGAAGAATTGCCGACGGTTCATATCCATCGTGCGTCTCCTGATCAGGCAGCGTACGTCCGGTACATCGCCGGACCCTTGCTGCTTAAAAGATAGCCAAGCCGGGGCAATGCGCCAGCTTTGAGCGGGGCAGACCATGCACGCGGGTTTCTTGCGGCGCATTGACGCGCGTCAGGACGTCACTCAGAACGGACTGGTCAATACGCCTAAATGGGCAGTCGGCGGGTAGGAACAGGAGATACCGTTGCCGTCCGGGCGGCAGGCGGACTGCAGGCGGTCACGCTGGAGGGACTCGTGCAAGCCCAGCAGTGCCAGCCCGATGAGGATGGCGAGCAGGTAATGGCGCGCATGTCTTCTTCTTATCGCTTTCATGACGACCTCCGTCACTTCAGCCTGCGATCGGGGCACAGGACCCTGCCATAAGGGAAAGTCTGGAACCTATCCGCCAGCTGTCAACCGCCGGCTTGACCGAAATGCCTGAATGAGCCGGCAGCCGGGCCGTTCACCGACGCACGGCAAGCCAATAGGGTGATGGGACCTCACCTGCCCACGGTTCCGTCCATGCCCAGCGCCGCCACCCCGCCCTACCCCCACCTGCTCGCCCCGCTCGACCTGGGCTTCACCCAACTGCGCAACCGCGTGGTGATGGGCTCGATGCACACCGGACTGGAGGACCGCCTGTGGGATTTCGGCAAGCTCGCCGCCTACTACCGCGAACGGGCACGCGGCGGCGTCGGGCTGATCATCACCGGAGGTTTCGCCCCCAACCGCGAAGGCTGGCTGCTGCCGCTGGGCAGCAGCCTCACCAGCGGCCTGCAGGTTCCGGCGCACCGGCGCCTGACCCAGGCGGTGCAGCGCGAAGGCGGCAAGATCCTCCTGCAGATACTCCACGCCGGGCGCTACGGCTATCACCCTCTGGTGGTATCCGCCTCGCCGGTCAAATCGCCGATCAGCTGGTTCAGCCCGCGCGAACTCTCCGAGCGCGGCATCCTGCGCACCATCGCCGCCTTCGTCCGCTGCGCGAAGCTGGCCCAGGCCGCCGGCTATGACGGCGTGGAGATCATGGGCAGCGAGGGCTACCTGCTGAACCAGTTCCTCAGCCCGCGCACCAACCAGCGCGAGGACCGCTGGGGCGGCGACCTGGGCAACCGCATGCGCCTGCCGCTGGAGATCGTCCGGCGTATCCGCCGCGCGCTGGGCGAGCGCTTCATCATCAGCTATCGGCTGTCGCTGCTCGACCTGGTGGACGGCGGCAACCGCTGGGACGAGGTGCGCACCGTTGCGCGAGCCCTCGAAGGCGCCGGCATCGACCTGCTCAACACCGGCATCGGCTGGCACGAATCGCGGGTGCCGACCATCGTCACCTCGGTGCCGCGTGCCGCCTTCGCCGAGATCACCGCGCGCCTGCGCCGCGAGCTGCGCGTGCCGGTGATCGCCAGCAACCGCATCAATACGCCGGAAGTCGCCGAACGACTGCTCGCCGACGGTCATGCCGACCTGGTCTCCCTGGCGCGCCCGCTGCTGGCCGACCCGCAGTTCGTGGCCAAGGCCGCCGCCGGGCGCGCCGACGCGATCAACACCTGCATCGCCTGCAACCAGGCCTGCCTCGACCACGCCTTCGCCAACCGCCGCGCCAGTTGCCTGGTGAACCCGCGCGCGGCCTTCGAGACGGAGCTGCGCTACCGCAAGGCGCGAATACCCAAGCGCATCGCCGTGATCGGCGCCGGGCCAGCGGGGCTTTCCGCCGCCTGCGTGGCGGCCGAGCGCGGGCACCGGGTGACGCTGTTCGAGGCCAGCGGCGAGATCGGCGGGCAGTTCAACCTGGCCAGGCGCGTGCCGGGCAAGGAGGAATTCCACGAGACACTGCGCTACTTCGCCGTGCGCCTGCGCGAACTGGGCGTCGACGTGCGACTGGGCCGGCGCATCATCCGGGGCGAGCTGCGGGGGGAGTACGACGAGGTCATCGTCGCCACCGGCATACGCCCGCGCACGCCGCAGATTCCGGGCATCGCTCACGGCAAGGTGCTGGGCTACCTCGACGTGCTGCGCGGCGCGCCGGTGGGCGAGAAGGTCGCGCTGATCGGCGCCGGCGGCATCGGCTTCGACGTCGCCAGTTTCCTCCTGGCCGAGCGTGACGGACCGCAGCCATTGGGCGACTGGCTCGGCCAGTGGGGCATCGACCTGGACAACGCCACGCCGGGCGGGCTGATCCCACCGGTCGCCGCCGCGCCGCGCCGGCAACTCTGGCTGCTGCAGCGCAAGGCCGGCCAGCCCGGCGCCGGGCTGGGCAAGACCAGCGGCTGGGTGCACCGCGCGCACCTCCGGCACCACGGCGTGCGGATGCACGGTGGCGTGGAGTACCTGCGCATCGACGACGACGGGCTGCACGTGCGTATCGACGGCAGGGAGCAGTGTCTTGCGGTGGACAACGTGGTGATCTGCGCCGGACAGGAGCCGCTGCTGGAACTGCAGCCGACGCTGCCGGCGGAGAACCTGCGTTACCACGTCATCGGCGGTGCCAACGTGGCGCGGGAGCTGGACGCCAAGCGGGCGATCCGCGAAGGCGCGGAGTTGGCCGCACGCCTTTGACGGCTCTTCGTAGGAGCGAGCTTGCTCGCGAACAGTTTTCCCTGCTGCTGCGGTGCCGGACGATTCGCGAGCGAGCTCCTACAGGGGACGCACCGGCATCACGCTGACTCCAGCAGCCCCTTGATCGCCTGCAGATCCTTCTCCACCCACCGCGCATCCCGCTCGAAGGTGGCGTCATCCATCTGCGGCTGACGCAGCAGGGTCAATTGCAATTCGCAGCCGTCGCCATTGGCGATCAAGCGCAGCGGGATGTGGATCGCCGGGCTGTCCTCGGGCAGCACCGCATGGTCCAGCACGCCGAAGGCATTGCGCGGCGAGAAGCGCACCCGCAGCGGGCCCTGGGCTGTCTGCGCCAGCCACAGCTCGCCCTCCAGCGGCTCGATGGCAGTGCACAGGCCGGAGGCCCAGCGGGGGAAGTTTGCCGGTTCGGCGAGAAAGTCATAGGTCTCGCCCCAGCGCCGCTCGATACGGACACTCAGGGTGCGGGAAGGCAACGTGGTCATGGCGGCTCCAGGGATCGGGCGCAGAGATGCTCCAGTCTGGTGCATACTAGCCGGCTGCCCTTTCCGCTTCGATTGCCCAGGAGTCCCTCCATGCCCACGCCGCCCTGGTGGATGTTCGTACTACCCCTGATCGCCGGCGCCTGCCTGCCGCTGCAAGCCGGCATCAACGGCCAGTTGGCCAAGCAGGTGTCCAGCGTGCTGGCCGCCGCGCTGATTTCCTTCTTCGTCGGCACCATGGGCCTGCTGGTGCTGACCCTGGCCAACCGCGACTTCCCCAGCCTCGCCGCCCTGCGCGAGCTGCCCTGGTGGCAATGGTGCGGCGGCTTCCTCGGCATGTTCTTCATCTTCATTGCCGCCTTCGCCGCCCCGCGTGTCGGCGCGCTGATGTTCATGGTGCTGGTGCTCGCCGGCCAGTTGGGCATGGCCATGACCCTCGACCACTTCGGCTGGGCCGGATTCCGCGAAGCGCCGGTCAGCGGGCTGAAGATCGCCGGCATGGCCGCCATTGCCGTCGGCATCTGGATGATCCGCAAGGGCTGATAAGCTGGAGGGCGGCGCACGGCAGGCTCGCAGGAGAATCCCATGACCGATATCCAGGTGATCCTGGTCGACGAACACGACAACCCGACGGGCACGATGGAGAAGCACCAGGCGCACCACCTGGGGCTGCGCCACCGGGCCATCTCGGTGTACCTGTTCAACCGCGCCGGCGAGTTGCTGCTGCAACGCCGCGCGCTGGGCAAGTACCACTGTGGCGGGCTGTGGAGCAATAGCTGCTGCGGCCATCCGTACCCGGATGAATCGGCCCGGCACGCCGCCGAACGCCGGCTGCGCGAGGAAATGGGCGTACAGGTCGCATTGCGCAAGCTGTTCGAGTTCAGCTACCGCCTGGAGCTGCCCAACGGCATGACCGAGCACGAGTACGGCCACCTGTTCGGCGCCATCGACGACCAGCCGCCGCGGCCTGATCCCGAGGAAGCCGACGACTTCCGCTACGTCGCCCTGGCCGATCTGGACGCCGAGATGGCGGCGCAGCCCGAGCGCTTCACCCCCTGGTTCCGCCTCTGCTACCCGACGTTCCGCCAGTACCTGCGCGACCACGGCGGACTCACGGTCCTGTCGACGGACTGAAGCCCGCGGTTCGCGCCCGCGCTGTTCGTCGCCCCTTCTCTTCGTCGAAAGACCGCGCAATTCTTCGCGCCGGCCACTATGATGCGCGCCTTCGCAACACCCCGCCGAATGCCGCCATGAGAAAACCGCCGCTGATCGCCAACGCCGAACTGGACCGCCTGGAAACCTGGGCCAAGTACACCTCGGGCCTGTGCAAGGACTGCAACGCCACCTGCTGCACCATGCCGGCGGAAGTGAACGTCAACGACCTGATCCGTATCGGCATCGTCGACGAATTCGAGCGCGACGAACCGGCGAAGAACATCGCCAAGCGCCTGCTGAAGGAAGGCGTCGTCGAGCGCTTCAACCAGAAGAGCGGCATATTTACCCTGACCCGCTCCAGCAACGGCGATTGCTACTTCCTCGACCGCAAGACCCGCCTGTGCACCATCTACGCCAAGCGCCCGGACACCTGCCGCAACCACCCGCAGGTCGGCCCGCGCCCCGGCTACTGCGCCTACCGCAAGAAGACTGCCTGAGCGCCGGGCAGCTAAGCCGTTTCGTGTCTTCTCGTAGCGAGCTTGCTCGCGAACCTGCAAGGCACGGTGCCATGCGGTTCGCGAGCAATAACGATGGCGTCCCCCTCGCTCCTACCGGTGGCGCCCGCGCCTGAACCGGCTCGCTATACTGCGGGCCTGCTCAGGAGCCCCGCATGAACCCCCTGCTCGAAGCCTGGCGTCATTCGCCGACCCACCGTCGCGTCTGGGCGCTCGCCGCGCCGATGATCCTCTCCAACATTTCCGTCCCTCTGGTCACGCTGGTTGACAGCGCGGTGATCGGCCATCTGCCGCATGCCCACCAGTTGGGCGCGGTGGCCGTCGGCGGCGGGCTCTACACCCTGCTGGTGGGCGTGCTCGGCTTCCTGCGCATGGGCACCACCGGCTTCGCCGCCCAGGCCGCCGGCCGCAGCGACGGCGGCGCGCTGCGGCGGATTCTCGGCCAGGGACTGTTGCTCGCGCTCGGGCTGGCCCTGCTGCTCGGCGCGCTGGCGCTGCCGCTGAGCGATCCCGCCCTGGCACTGATGCGCCCGTCCGCCGAACTCGACACACTGGCCCGCCAGTTCTTCCACATCCGCCTGCTCGGCCTGCCGGCGGCGCTGGCCACCTACGCGCTGGTCGGCTGGTTCCTCGGCACGCAGAACGCCCGCGCACCGCTGGCGATCCTGCTGACCACCAACCTGATCAACATCGCCCTCGACCTGTGGTTCGTGCTCGGCCTGGAATGGGGCGTGGCCGGCGCCGCGCGCGCCTCGGTGATCGCCGAGTGGAGCGGCGCGCTACTCGGCCTGGCGCTGACCCGTGGCGCGCTCAGGCGTTATCCCGGCCAGCCGGACTGGTCGCGCCTGCGCGCGTGGATGAGCTGGCGGCCGCTGTTGATGGTCAACCGCGACATCTTCATCCGCAGCCTGGCGCTGCAGGGCGTGTTCTTCCTGCTCACCGTGCAGGGCACGCGCCTGGGCGATGCCACGGTGGCCGCCAACGCGCTGCTGCTCAACGGCCTGATGGTCACCTCCTACGCGCTGGACGGCCTGGCCCACGCCGTGGAAGCCTTGTGCGGCCACGCCATCGGCGGTCGCGACCGCACCGCGCTGCGCCGCTCACTGGTGGTGGCCTGCGGCTGGTCGCTGATCGCCAGCCTGCTGTTCGTGGCGTTCTTCACCTTCGCCGGACATCTGTTCATCGCCTTGCAGAGCGACATTCCCGAGGTGCGCGCCACCGCCGACCAGTACCTGCCCTACCTCGCCTGCCTGCCGCTGATCGGCCTGTGGAGCTACCTGCTGGACGGCCTGTTCATCGGCGCCACCCGCGCCCGCGAGATGCGCAACGCCATGCTCCTGGCCTGCGCCGCCAGCCTGCCGCTGGGCCTGCTGCTGCAACCCTTCGGCAATCACGGATTGTGGCTGACCTTCCTCAGTTTCATGTTGCTGCGCGGGCTGATTCTCGGCGCCTACGCCTGGAGACTGACGCGCCACGACGCCTGGCAGGCGCCCGCCGAGACGTAAGGCACGGGACGAAGGCGCGTCACGTCGAGCGGCGGCGCGTGGGGAAAAAGTGGGGGCTGCGCTGGAACGCGCGGATTCCGCCCTCTACAGTGCCAGGCACGCCGGACGTGGCCGCGCGGCGCTCGGGCGCTGCCCGCAGGATCCATCGCGCACCCCATCGAAGGCCCCACCAGAAGGACACGCCTCATGGCCCAAGCCATTGCCGCCTACCTGCATTACCTGTCGATCTTCGTCCTGTTCGCCCTGCTGGTGCTGGAACACCGCCTGTTCCGCCTGCCGCTGGACCTGGAACGCGCGCGCAGCCTGATCGTCGTCGACATCGCCTACGGCGCCTGTGCCGGCGCGGTGCTGCTGACCGGCGCGGCGCGGGTGGTGTGGTTCGCCAAAGGCACCGAGTATTACCTGCACAACAGCCTGTTCCACGCCAAGATCGGACTGTTCGTACTGGTCGCGCTGCTGTCGATCCTGCCGACCATGACCTTCCTCAATTGGCGCAACGACCTCAAGGCCGGCCGCGTCCCGCAGGTCGGCGCGCGCCAGGCCAGGCTGGTGACCATGACCATCCGCCTGGAACTGCTGGTCCTGCTGATCCTGCCGCTGCTGGCCAGCCTGATGGCGCGTGGTTACGGAATGATCGGCTGACCCCGACGCTCATTCCCGGGGCGCGAGCAGCCCCGCCAGGCGCTGGCGCAAGGCCGGTAACTCTCGCTCCGCCGGCCACAGGCGGAAACGCTCGCGCAATACCGTCAGCAGTTCGTCCGCATCCTCGATGCTGCGCTGCTCGACGTTGCCGTCGACGGTACGCCGGGTGAACTGGCCGTTGTTCAACGACAGCCGCGCACCGCCCTCGCTGACGGCCACGCGCAGGAAGCGGCGAAACACGCTCTGCGGATAGGTCGAGGTGTACCAGTTGCGCATGACGTAATCGACCCATTGCTGCGCTTGCAGGGTGAAGCGGTACAGCGTCTGCCAGCCGGATGGGGAACGCGCCGCCATTTCCAGTTCGCCGTCCGGCTCGCCGGTCAGCCGCCAGCCGCCGGGCAGCTCCTCGTTCACCCGCAGCGGCAGCGCGCGGGACGATGCGGGCCCGCCGAAGCCGATGTCCACCAGATACGCACCGTCGGCGAGGTCGATACGCAGCAGCAGGTGCGTCTGCGGGGTCTGCGGCGCATCGGCCGGCAGCCCCCAGCGCACCCGCCCGACCAGCAGCGTCACCCGGTAGCCGAGGCTGGTCAGCAGGCGTGCGAACAGGCTGTTGAGCTCGAAGCAGTAGCCGCCGCGACGCTGTTCCACCAACTTGGCGAAGACCGCCTGCGGATCGATGTCCACGGTTTTCTCCAGCAGCACGTCGAGGTTCTCGAACGGTAGCCGGTGCAGCGCCGCGTCGATCAGCCGATCGAGGTTCGCCAGCGTCGGCGCCGGGCGCGCAGCCGGCAGGCCGAGGCGGGCCAGCGTGGCGTCGAGCTGGGCGGCGCTGAAGGGGGTGAGCGGGGTCATGCGAATCTCCTTTCGCGAAGCATTCAATGAGTGGGTTCCGGGATCACCAGCGGGCCGCAGTGCTCGTCGCTGATGATCACCGCGAGCAGCCGGGTCGCCGTGCTGGCGCTGGGGTTCTCGGCGAACAGGTGCAGCTCGCCGCGGGGCTCGAACCAGGTTTCCCCGGGACCGTAGGTCCGCGCCGGCAGGCCCTGCATCCGCGAGCGCACCTGGCCGTACAGGACGATGGCGGTCAACGCCCCCGGATGCCGGTGCGCCGGCGTGTGGGCGCCGGGCGGAAAGTCCACCTGCAAGGTGGTGACGACCTTGCCGGGAACCTCCGCCAGCGGCTCGCAGGACAGGCGGCTGACCTGGGTACTCGGCCTGGCATCGGCCCGAGGCTGCGCGGGACCGTCGGCGAGCTGCACCAGCGGGCGCGACCACGGCTGCCAGAGCAGCGCACCCGCCGCCACGGCGGCGGCCAGCAGCCATCCGACGCGGGTTTCGTGGCTCGGCACGGGCCTCATGGGAGGGCTCCTTCCAGGCGGAAGCCCGGCTGCCACCCCAGGCGATGGCGGGCCTTGGCCGAACTGACCTCGATGTCCCGCTCGGCCACGTTGTAACAACCACGGACGCCCCACTCCAGCGCCAGCAGCGCGGCGCGGGCGGCGTCATCCACATGCACGGCCAGGCGTGGGTCGGGGGCATCGCTGCCGGTACCCGGCCCATACAGGCGACCGTAGCGCAGTACGATGCCTTCCATCGGCGTGGCGCCGAGCACGGCGGCTTCCAGCGCGGCCACGCCGCCGACACTCACGGCACGGTTGCCGGCGGCCGCCAGGTCCAGCGGCTGCTCCTCGTGCAACGGCGCCTCGCCCGGTGCATAGGCCCAGGCGATGCTCTGCGCCACCATGCGCTCGGCGCCAGCGGCCAGGGCAGCGGCCACCAGGTTGGCGGTACCTTCGCGGCGCAGCCGGGCATTGCGCGGGTGGGCGGCAGGCATCTGCGCCGGGTCCAGGCCCGCCGGCAGGTCGGTGAGCTGATGGATCACCCAGCGTGGCTGGAACGCTCGCAGGGCGTCCTGCAATGCGGCAGCGTCATAGACGTCCAGCACCCTCGCCTGGGCGCCCACCGCCTCCAGCGCGGCGGCGCGCTGCGGCGAACGGCTGACCGCGAGCACCTGGTAGCCGCGCTCCAGCAGCAGCGGCAGCAGGCGTTTGCCGATGACGCCGCTGGCGCCGGCGAAGAACACTTTCATGCACATGGTCGACCTCGAAACGGGCGGATGGCTCGGGTGAGTGAAGAATGGGTTCACTCTAGGACCGCCATGCCCCAGCCCACAGAGCCAAGATCACGCAAACCCACTGGGACATGACGCCAGCACATTTGATCCAGATCCGGGCAGAGCCGCCGCCATCGTCTATAACAAACGGCTCAATACCCGTTCTTGAAGGAGTCGTCATGAGCCAAGTCTTCGATGTCGCCGTAGTCGTCGGCAGCCTGCGCAAGGAATCCCTCAACCGCAAGATCGCCAAGGCCTTCGCCGAACTGGCGCCGGCCAACCTGAAGCTGGAAATCGTCGAGATCGGCGATCTGCCGCTGTACAACGAGGAGCACGACACGGGCACCCCGCCGGCCAGCTACGCTGCCTTCCGCGAGCGCATCGCCCGCGCCGACGCAGTGCTGTTCGTCACCCCGGAATACAACCGCTCGGTGCCCGGCGTGCTGAAGAACGCCATCGACGTCGGCTCGCGCCCGTACGGCAAGAGCGCCTGGGGCGGCAAACCCTGCGCCGTGGTCAGCGCATCGCCGGGCGCCATCGGCGGCTTCGGCGCCAACCATCACCTGCGCCAGTCGCTGGTGTTCCTCAACATGCCGGTACTGCAACAACCCGAGGCCTACCTGGGCGGCGCCGGCAGCTTCTTCGACGAGGCCGGCAAGCTGTCCGAGAAGACCCAGCCCTTCCTGCAGAGCATCATCGATGCGTTCTCGCGCTGGATCGAACAGAACCAGCCGCGCTGATCCCCAGGAGCCGGCCCAGGAGCCGGCTCTCGTGATCACTCCTCCAGCAGGCGCGCCAGGCGCTGGCGCAGGTAGCGGTTCTCCGCGCGCAGTTCGTCCACCTCGTCCAGCAGGCGCAACGCCAGGGCGATGCCCGGCCAGTCCAGCTCGAACTCGCGGCGCAGCCGGACCGCGCGGCGCACCACGCTGACCGCCTGGTAATCGAAGAGCCAATGCCCGGCGCGCTGTTCGCGGGGCTCCACGATACCCACCTCGACGATCTCGACGAGCACGTCGCGGGGGAGGTTCACCGACTGGCAGAGCTCGTCGAGGTCCACCACCATCACTGTCGTCGTCATGCGCGTTTACCCCAATCGGCACGGGGGTCGAAGGCCGCCTTGGCAGCCAGTTCTTCCCAGAGTTTGCGGGTCGCTTCGTCCGCCGTCTTCGGCATCACCACCTTGAGCACCGCATAGAGATCGCCGGCGGCGGCCTCGCCCTTGTTCGGCAGGCCCTTGCCCTTGATGCGCAGGCGCTGGCCGGCCTGGCTGTTGGCCGGGATGCCGAGGTTGATCCGCCCGCCCAGCGTGGGCACTTCCACCTTGGCGCCGAGCGCCGCTTCCCACGGTGCCACCGGCACGGTGACGACGAGGTCGCGGCCATCGACGTCGAACACCGGGTGCGGCACCAGGCGGATCGCCAGGTACAGGTCGCCCGCCGGCCCGCCGTTGATGCCCGGCGCGCCCTGCCCCTTGAGGCGGATGCGTTCGCCGTCGGCGGTGCCCACGGGGATCTTCACGTTCAGCGTCTTGTTCTGCGGCGGCAGCTTGCGGCCGTACTCATCGAAGCTGGGCAGGCTGAAGCTGATCGGCCGGCTGTCCCCGGAAAGGGTTTCCTCGAGGAACAGCGGGACTTCCATCTCCACATCCTGGCCACGGTGGGCCTGCGGCTGGCGCGCACCGCCGAAGCCACCGTGGGAGCCGCCGGCGCGGGCACCGAAGATCTGCTCGAAGAAGTCACTGAAGTCCTGCTCGTGCCCCGGCGACGGGCCGTCGAAACCACCGCGCGGCTGCCAGCCGGGCGGCGCCTCGAATTGCGGCCCCTGCGCGCCGTACTTGCGCAGTTCGTCGTACTCGGCGCGCTTCTCCGGGCTCTTCAGCACTTCGTAGGCCTCGGAGACTTCCTTGAAGTGCGTCTCGGCGTCCGGCTCCTTGCTGACGTCCGGGTGGTACTTGCGCGCGAGCTTGCGGTAGGCAGTCTTGATCGCCTTCTCGTCCGCCTCGGGCTCGACCCCGAGCGCGGCGTAATAGTCCTTGAATTCCATCGATCTCCTCACATGCGTTGGACCTGTCGGCGCCTGGGACACGGGGGATTCGCGCGGGCAGCCGGAGCCGCTGCGCGCACTGCGAGGCGAACAGGTGGAAAAAACGGGCTTCTGCGACAACAGATGGAGTCGCGGCGCCGGCTTTTCAACACTGCCTGCAAGCCTAGACGCTGATCCTGCATCGCGGTCGCCGGGACGCCTTGATGCCGGTCATGGCATAGTCGTCTTCTGGATTAATCGCCGCCCTGGATAGGCCATGACCGCGCCCTTCGATTCGTTGCGCCAACCGCTGGACCCGAGCCATGAACTGCCGATCTACCGCCAGCTCTACGAGCGAATCCGCGATGCCATCACCCGTGGTGCGTTGCGCCCCGGCGAACGCGTACCGCCGGTGCGCGGGCTGGCCGGCGAACTGGGCGTGGCGCGCGGCACGGTGGAGCTGGCCTACCAGTTGCTGACCAGCGAGGGCTACCTGCTGGCGCGTGGGCCGGCGGGCACCGTGGTCTCACCGCAACTGGCGGGGCGTAGCAGTGCCCCGCCGCCCATCCGGGTCGATCCGGCGACGGTAGAACGCAGCCTACCCGGCCTGATCGCCCACGGCCCGATCCTGCGACCGTTCCAGCTCGGCGTGCCGGCGCTGGATGCCTTCCCCCGCGCGCTCTGGGCGCGCCTGTGCGCACGCCGTCTGCGCCAGCAGAGCGCGTCCATGCTGGCCTACCCGGAGCCTTGCGGCTACGGGCCGCTGCGCGAGGCGGTCGCCGGTTACCTGGGCGTCTCTCGCGGCATCGTCTGCGCCCCGGAGCAGGTATTCATCTGCGCCGGCTATCAGGGCGCGCTGGACCTGATCAGCCGCACCCTGCTCGAACCCGGCCAGCGCTTCTGGCACGAAGACCCCGGCTACCCGCGCGGCCGCGAACTGCTGCGCCGGGCCGGCGGCGTGCCGGTACCCATCGCGGTGGACGCCGATGGCCTGCGCGTGGAAGACGGTATCGCCCGCGCACCGGAGGCGCGCTTCGCCCTGGTCACACCGTCGCAGCAAAGCCCCACCGGTGTCGCCCTCAGCCTGCCGCGCCGCCTGGCCCTGCTGGACTGGGCAGCCAGCAGAGGCGCGTGGATCGTCGAGGACGACTACGACAGCGAGTACCGCTACGCCGGCTTCCCGCTGCCGGCGCTGAAAAGCCTCGACCGTGCTGGCCGCGTTCTCTACACCGGCACCTTCAGCAAGGTGCTCTACCCCGCCCTGCGCCTGGGCTATCTGGTGGTGCCGGCAGAACGGGTGGAGGACTTCGTGCGCACCCAGCAGGTGTTTTCCTCCGGCTGCGCGGAGCTGCTGCAGGCGACCCTGTGCGACTTCATGCAGGAAGGCCACTTCGCCCGCCACCTCAAGCGCACCCGCACACTCTACGCCCGGCGCCGCCAGTGGCTGCGCAGCGCGCTGGAAGAACGTCTCGGCGAGCGTCTGCGCTTCGCCGACACGCCCGGCGGCCTGCACCTGATCGGCACGCTGGACCAGGACGACCTCGCCGTCGCCCACCGCGCCCATGCCGAGGGCCTCGGCCTGCAGGCGCTGAACGCCTGGTGCGTCGAGGCCAGGCGCGAGCCGGCGCTGATCATGAGCTTCACCAACGTCACCGACGAACAGCTCGCCGGGCGCCTGGCAGAGCGGCTGGCGCCCCTGCTCGGCTGAAGCTCTCTGGCGACGCAATAGTGTCCGGCACGTCCCGTTCGCGAGCAAGCTCGCTCCTACGAAGGGCATGCCGGTGTTCCCCTGTAGGAGCGAGCTTGCTCGCGAACCGACTCGGCCAAATCACCGATGGGTCCCTTGCTAGCCGCCAGAAAAAGCCTTTGGCGCCCCTGTTCGGCTGATTCCGGGGCGTGTGCCGGTCAATACCTCCGATGGCGAAAATTGACCGGCACTCAACGTTGACCGAGGTCAATTTCCCTACGGACGATGCCGTTAGATTCCCACAACATCTTGTTGTCTTGAATAACTCGAGACACAGCATGTTGTGGAATCAAGCCAATGCCCCTGACACGGACCGCCCCTCTTCCCGCCAGTCTGCGCAAACGCAACGGCGCCTCTGCTGCCTTCGATGCCAGCAAGATCGAACGCGCCATTGCCGCCGCCGGTGAGGCCAGCGGCGAGTTCACCGCGCCCCACGCCGGGGAGCTGACCCGTCGCGTGCTGGCCCGCCTGCCGGCCCGGAACGACCTGGACGTGGAGCAGGTGCAGGACGTCGTCGAGCGCGCCCTGATGGAAGCCGGCCACTACCCCACCGCACGCGCCTACATCGTCTACCGCGAACGCCACGGCCGCCTGCGCCGCGAGCGCAAGACGCTGGTGGACGTCGCCGCGTCGATGAACGAATACCTGTCGCGGGAGGACTGGCGGGTGCGCGCCAACGCCAACCAGGGCTATTCCCTGGGCGGGCTGATCCTCAACGTGTCCGGCAAGGTCACCGCCAACTACTGGCTGGACGAGGTCTACAGCGAAGGCATCGCCGTCGCCCACCGCGAAGCCGACCTGCACATCCACGACCTCGACATGCTCGCCGGCTACTGCGCCGGCTGGTCGCTGCGCACCCTGCTCAGCGAGGGCCTGAACGGCGTGCCGGGGCGGGTCGAAGCCGGGCCGCCGAAGCACCTGTCCAGCGCGCTGGGGCAGATGGTCAACTTCCTCGGCACCCTGCAGAACGAGTGGGCCGGCGCCCAGGCCTTCAGCTCCTTCGACACCTACCTGGCGCCCTACGTGCGCAACGACAGCCTGAGTTATCAACAGGTGCGCCAGGCGCTGCAGGAGTTCATCTACAACCTCAACGTGCCCTCGCGCTGGGGCACCCAGACGCCCTTCACCAACCTGACCTTCGACTGGGTCTGCCCGGAAGACCTGCGCGAGCAGATTCCCTACGTCGGCGGAGTGGAAATGCCCTTCGCCTATGGCGAGCTGCAGGCCGAGATGGACCTGATCAACCGCGCCTACATCGAGGTGATGCAGGCCGGCGACGCCCACGGCCGGGTGTTCACCTTCCCGATCCCGACCTACAACATCACCCACGACTTCCCCTGGGACAGCGACAACGCCACGCGCCTCTTCGAGATGACCGCGCGCTACGGCCTGCCGTACTTCCAGAACTTCCTCAACTCGGACATGCAGCCCAACCAGGTGCGCTCCATGTGCTGCCGCCTGCAACTGGACGTGCGCGAGTTGCTCAAGCGCGGCAACGGGCTGTTCGGCTCGGCGGAGCAGACCGGCTCGCTGGGCGTGGTGACCATCAACTGCGGGCGTCTGGGCTATCGCCATCGCGGCGATCTGGTCGGCCTCTACCGGCAGCTCGACTATCTGCTGGAACTGGCCTTCGACAGCCTGGAGGTCAAGCGCAAGGTCATCCAGCAGCACATGGACGCCGGGCTCTACCCCTATACCAAGCGCTACCTGGGCACCCTGCGCAACCACTTCTCCACCATCGGCGTGAACGGCCTGCACGAGATGCTGCGCAACTTCACCGAGGACCGCGAAGGCCTGCACACCGAGGCCGGCCGGCAGATGGCGCTGGAGTTGCTGGACCATGTGCGGGCGCGGCTGGTGCGCTTCCAGGAGGACAGCGGGCACCTCTACAACCTCGAGGCCACGCCCGCCGAAGGCACCACCTACCGCTTCGCCCGCGAGGACCAGAAACGCCACCCGGACATCCTCCAGGCCGGCACACCGGAAGCGCCCTACTACACCAACTCGTCACAGCTGCCGGTAGGCCTCACCGACGACCCGTTCGAGGCCCTCGAGCTGCAGGACGCCCTGCAATGCAAATACACCGGGGGCACGGTGCTGCACCTGTACATGGCCGAGCGCATTTCCAGCGCCGAGGCCTGCAAGACCCTCGTGCGTACCGCCCTCGGGCGCTTCCGCCTGCCCTACCTGACGGTGACGCCGACCTTCTCCATCTGCCCCGTGCACGGCTACCTCGCCGGCGAGCACGAGTTCTGCCCCAGGTGCGACGAAGCCGCGTTGCAGAAAGCCGCGACCAAGAGCTGCGGCGGCTGTGGCGGCTGATTCCCCTTTCACTTTCATCCACGCAAAAGGAGCACTACCGATGACCGCGAACCAACTGCCCGAAAGCCAGCGCCAACGCTGCGAGGTATGGACCCGCGTGATGGGCTATCACCGCCCGGTGACGGCATTCAACGCCGGCAAGCAATCCGAGCACCGCGAACGCCGTCACTTCCGCGAGACGCGATGAGCAGTGTGCTCAGGGTCGGGGGCCTCGTGCCCCTGACCACCCTCGACTATCCCGGCCTGCTCGCCTGCGTGCTGTTCTGCCAGGGCTGCGCCTGGCGCTGCCGCTACTGCCACAACCCGGAGCTGATTCCGCCGCGCGGCGAAGCGGAGATCCACTGGGACGACATCCTGGCCTTCCTGCGACGACGCCAGGGCCTGTTGCAGGCAGTGGTGTTCAGCGGCGGTGAGGCGACGCTGCAAGCCGCGCTGCCGAGTGCGATGGCCAGCGTGCACGAACTGGGTTTCCGCACGGGCCTGCACAGCGCCGGCATCCGCCCGGACGCCTTCTCGCGGGCGCTGCCCCATGCCGACTGGGTCGGCTTCGACGTGAAGGGACTGGCCGAGGACATGGATGCGATCACCGGCGTCAAACGCAGCGGGCCCGCCAACTGGCGCAGCCTGGAGCTGTTGCTGGAGAGCGGCGTTGGCTACGAGTGCCGCACGACTGTGCACTGGCAATTGTTCGACTTGGAGCGCCTGCGCCAACTGGCGACGCAGTTACGCGGCAGGGGAGTGGAAAACTTCGTCGTGCAGTTGGCTCGCAGTGGTCGGCAGCTCGATCCCGAACTGATCGCCACGCCGGCGCCCCAAGGCGCCATCGATCTCTGGCGGGAGCTTTATGCGCTGTTTCCATCCTTCGAACTGCGTGATGCCTGAACGCCAGTGTTCCCTTGCAGGAGCGGGCCATGCCCGCGATCGCGCGCATGGCGCGCTCCTACAATTCAACTCCGCCTCAAGCGCTTTTGTAGGAGCGAGCTTGCTCGCGAACCAGGCTCCGCTGCGGAAGCTGTTCGCGAGCAAGGGCTAGGCGCCCCCTCGGTCCTACGAAGAGCAAAAAGCCCCGCCGAGGCGGGGCTTTTGCTTACGCGAACCGGCGATCCATCAGGACGACAGGTAAGCCGAGCGGGTCAGCCCCAGGCGCAGCGCGTCGAGGAACTGGGTACGCTCGCGCGCGGTGAGCTTGGCCCCGGCGACCTTGTCGCGGTAGTGGGTCATCAGTTCCTCGGGCGACAGGTGCACGTAGCGCAGCATGTCCTCGATGGTGTCGTGGGTCTCGATGCCGGCGTGGTAGAAGCTGCCGTCGGCGTTCTGGTAGACGTTCACCGAGTCGGTGTCGCCGAACAGGTTGTGCATGTCGCCGAGGATTTCCTGGTACGCGCCGACCAGGAACACGCCGATCATGTACTCCTCGCCTTCCTTCACCTCGTGCACCGGCAGGCTGGTCTCGATGCTCTGCTCGTCGACGTACTGGGTGATCTTGCCGTCGGAGTCGCAGGTCAGGTCCTGCAGCACTGCGCGGCGGGTCGGCTCCTCGCCCAGGCGATGGATCGGCAGGATCGGCAGCACCTGGCCGATGGCCCAGGTGTCGGGTAGGCTCTGGAACACCGAGAAGTTGCAGATGTACTTGTCGGCCAGCTTGTCGTTGAGCTCGTCGAGCACCTGGCGGTGCGAGCGCTGGTGCGCCTTGAGCTGGTTGTGCAGGCGACGGCAGATGGCGAAGTAGCACTGCTCGGCCAGGGCCTTCTGCGCCAGGCTGATCTTGCCCTCGGCGTACTGCGCGGCGGCGTCGCTCATGTAGTGGGTGGCGCGCCAGTAGGTCTCGGTGACCATCTCGGCATCGGTCGGGCCGAGCAGGTCGGCCAGCCACTGGACGATCTCCGGCTGTTCGGCGAGGTCGGTGATCTTCGGCACTTCGTCGTTGTGGCGCTCGACGTCGGTGACCTGGGTGATCAGCACCGCGTGGTGCGCGGTCAGCGCGCGGCCGCTCTCGGAGAAGATGTGCGGATGCGGCAGGCCCTGCGCGTCGCAGAACTCCTTGAGCATGCCCACCACCACACCGGCGTAGTCGTCGATGTCGTAGTTGATCGAGCTGGCGTTGCGCGAGTGGGTGCCGTCGTAGTCCACACCCAGGCCGCCGCCGACGTCCACGTGGTCCACCGGCAGGCCAAGGGCACGCAGTTCGCCGTAGTAGCGGATGGCTTCCTTGAAGCCGTGCTGGTAGTCGGCCAGGTTGGCGATCTGCGACCCCATGTGGAAGTGCAGCAGGCGCACACCCTGGTCCAGGCCGGCGGCGCGGAAGCGCTCGACCACCGACAGCAGCTGCGCGGCGGACAGACCGAACTTGGCCTTCTCGCCACCGGTGTCCGCCCACTTGGAGGACGCCAGCGAAGACAGCCGCACGCGCAGGCCGACCTGGGGCAGCACGCCCACGTTGGCGGCCTCCTCGATCACCAGCTGCACCTCGGATTCCTTCTCGATCACGATGAACACGTTGTGGCCGAGCTTCTGCCCCATCAGCGCCAGCTTGATGAACTCGCGGTCCTTGTAGCCGTTGCAGACGATGGTGCCGCCCTTGGGCGCCAGCGCCAGCACGGCCATCAGCTCGGGCTTGGAGCCGGCTTCCAGGCCGATGGAGACGTTCTGCGTGGCGATGATGCTTTCCACCACCGCTTCCTGCTGGTTCACCTTGATCGGGTACAGCGCGGTGTAGCGGCTGCCGTATTCGAGACGCGCGATGTTGGCGTCGAAGGCGCCGGTGAGCTTGCGCACGCGGTCCTGGAGGATGTCCGGGAAGCGCACCAGCAGCGGCAGCGACAGGCCCGCCTCGCGCAGTTGCTCGACCAGCCCGTGCAGATCGATCGGCTGGGCATCGGCGCCCTGCGGGCGAACTTCCACGTTACCGGCGTCGTTGATGGCGTAGTAGCCAGCGCCCCAGTGGCGAATTCCGTAGATGCTGCGGCTGTCTGCCACGGTCCAGTTGCTGCCGTCGTCTTTGCGGGTCCGTCTAGCGGCCATGCGGGGTGGTCTCCTCAGATTGCGCGAATGTGTGCAGGCGCCCGCCCGGCGTGCGGGTGAGTCGTCAAGGCCCGGTGGTGTAAACCTAGCCGGACCTCGTGACGTTGCCGTGTTGACCGCCGGGGTTGGCGGTAAGTTTAGGAAAATCCGACGACACGCCCAGGGCGCGTCGAAATATCTCCCATCTAGGGAAAGGGCTTGCCGGCGATGCGCTCGACGCGCATCGCCTGGAACCCGTTCTCGACAGGGGAGCAGCTTGTTGGCCGAGTGACTCAGCCGCCGGATTTCTTCGCCTTGAGGCCGCGCTTGGTCAGCTCTTCGAGCAGCAGGTCGACGTGGTCGCCCTGGATCTCGATGATGCCGTCCTTGAGTGCCCCACCCGTGCCGCAACGCTTCTTCAGCGCCGTGGCCAGGTCCTTCAGCGCATCGGCCGCCAGCGGCACGCCGGTCACCGTGGTCACGGTCTTGCCACCGCGGCCCTTGGTTTCCCGACGCACGCGAGCGATGCCATCGCCGGCCGGAATCTCGGCCTGCTTGCAGATGCACGCGCCAATGGGCTGATTGCAGTCCGGGCAATGCCGGCCGGAATCAGTGGAGTAGACGAGCCCGCCCAAGGCGGACAGGGAGGATGCTTTCTTGACCACCGGGCGTTTCCCCAGGATTGGCCTCTTCGGGCCAGGTCAACGAATGGCCGGCTGGCGCCGACCGCGACGCCCCACTCAGGCAGGGGCTGCGCAATTCCCGGCGGAGGACCCGGCCGGAAAGGTCGCGCAATTTAGCAGCATTGAAGGCAAATGCTAAGAGCGAAAATGCGTCATTGATCGGCGGTTTGGCGACATGGGCCGGCGGCGGGGAACCTGTAGGAGCGAGCTTGCTCGCGAACCGACCTCACTGCGGGGCCATTCGCGAGCAAGCTCGCTCCTACGAAGAGCAGTCCGCAGCGGATCAATGCGTCAGAAACTCACCAGGTACTTGCGCAACGCCGCCAGCGAATCCGGGCAGTACGGCGTGCCCGCCCTGGCCTCGGCCAGCACCTGGTGCGGATCGATGAAGCGCGCTTCCATGACTTCTTCGGGCTGCAACTTCAGCGGCGCGTCGGAAACGGCGGAGAACACCGCGCACCAGAGGCGGTTGTCCGGCTGGTCGAAGAAGAACGAACCATGCTCGCGCAACTCGACGCCGGCGATACCCAGCTCCTCTTCCAACTCACGGGCGGCGGACTGGGCATAGGTTTCATCCGCCAGCACCATGCCGCCGGCGGCCGGATCCCAGTAGCCGGGGTAGATCGCCTTGCTCAGCGTCCTTCGGTGTACGCACAGCTCGCCGACCGTATTGAACAGCAGGATGAAGGTGCCCCGGCCGATCAGCCCGCGCTCGCGCAGCTCCGCGCGCGGCAGGCTGCCCCTGGGTTCGTCGTTCCGGTTGACCCAGGCGACCAACTCGGCATCCGAAGCCGCCCGGTGGGCGGCTTCCTTGTCGCTGATCCCGTCCATCATCAGCCCTGGGCCAGCAATTGGCGCAGGTCGATGATCGCGGCGTTGGCGCGGGAGATGTAGTTGGCCATCACCAGCGAGTGGTTGGCCAGCACGCCGAAGCCGCTGCCATTGAGCACCATCGGGCTCCACAGCGGCGCCTGGGCGGCCTCCAGCTCGCGGATGATCTGGCGCACGCTGACGGTGGCGTTCTTCTTCGCCAGCACGTCGGCGAAGTCCACCTCGATAGCGCGCAGGATGTGCGACAGCGCCCAGGCCTGGCCACGGGCTTCGTAGAATACGTTGTCGATCTGCAGCCACGGGGTTTCCTGCAGCTCTTCCTCGACCTGCGGCGCCTCGCCCGGCACCACCGGCGCGGTGGGCTTGATGTTGGTGTTGAGCTTCACCCGGCCGACGCTGGCCGAGAGACGCTGGGACAGCGAGCCCAGGCGGGTGGAGACGTCACCCAGCCAGTTGTTCAGGCTGTCGGCGCGGGGATAGAACTGCGCGCCCGCGGGGTCGGCGGACAGACGCGCCAGGTAGCGGTCCAGCGACTTGATGCCTTCGCCGTACTCCGACTCGGAGGACGGCAGCGCCCAGCTCTTGTTGTCGAAGTTGAAGCGCGGTTCGGCGCGCGCCAGGTCGGCGTCCTCGGTGGACTGCGACTGGGAGCGGGCGAAGTCCTTGCGTAGCGCGCGGGACAGGTCACGCACCTGGACCAGGGCGCCGTATTCCCAGCTGGGCATGTTGTCCAGCCACAGGCCCGGCGGGAAGATGTCGTTGGAGAGATAGCCGCCCGACTTGTCCAGCAGCGTGGCGACCACTTCCTTGAGGGTTTCCACCGTGGTGTAGCCGATCACCATCTGGCGGCCGGAACGCTCGGCCGCGGCCTGGGCGTTCTGCTGCACGGGGAAGAGACCAGGCTCCTGGCTCCAGTACCAGCCGACCACACCGCAGACCAGCAGGTAGACGCCCAGCAGACCGCCGAGCACTCGGCTCAGCCAGGGCCCGCCGAAGTAGGCGCGCACGTCGTCCACCGAGTCATCGACGCGATCACGCACGGAGCCGCGTTTCTTCCAGTTCCACATGGCAAAGTCCTTAGCATCACGAAAACGAAGAGGGGTTGGACCCGATTCCGCCCCGGGCGTGCCCTGGCGAAACGATCCTGCCGCACAAGCATGCCGCACCCGGCGGCTCAGCGCAGCCCACCCTGCGCATGGTGCGCGGTAACGCCGCGAATTACAAAGCGCACGTCGCTTGACCGAAGGCACTGGTATTGTCATTCAGAGTTGATAGCATAGAGCCATCATCGTGTATCACGGCGGACACGCTCCGCCCCGCATGCCCAGCGTACGGCCCCGATAAAGAAGCACGCCATGAACGAGCTCGACGATCCCCCTCTCGACCGCCTCAAGCATCACTTCGCCCAGCGGGTGATCCATCAGGCCCGGCATCTGCTGGAAGTCTGGCAACGCCTGTCGCGTTCGGAGTGGAGCAGCGCCGGGATGGCCGAACTGGCCGAAGCCTGCCTGCGCCTGCAACGTTATGCCGAACGCTTCGAGCAGGCCGAGCACGCCGACCTGGGCAGGGCCATCGACCAGTGCCTGCGCGCCGTGCAGGACAACCGCGGACGCCTCTCCAGCGAGCTGATCACCGAGCTCAACCACCTGATGCAGCGCCTGTCGCGCACCGGCCTGCGCCACGGCGACCAGTTCGAGCAGACCAGCCTGCCGCCGCTGCGCAAGCCGGTCTACCTGGCCCTGCAGGACCAGGAGCGCGCCGAGCGCCTGGCCCAGCAGCTGGAGTTCTTCGGCATGGCCGCGCAGCTCTGCTCGAACGCCAGCGTCTTCCGAGCCAGCATGGCCGAGCGCCACCCGGCAGCCATCGTGATGGAAATCGATTTCGCCGGCCCCGGCCAGGGTCTGACCCTGGCCGGCGAGGCCCAGACCGGGCTCAGGCAGAAACTGCCGGTGCTGTTCTTCAGCCACGAGGACACCGACACCCCGACCCGCCTGGCCGCCGCCCGCGCCGGCGGCCAGGATTTCTTCAGCGGCGCGCTGGACGCCTCCGCCCTGCTGGAGAAGATCGAAACCCTGACCCGCGTCGCGCACTACGAACCCTTCCGCGTGCTGATCGTCGACGACTCGCGGGCCCAGGCCGCGCACACCGAGCGAGTCCTCAACAACGCCGGCGTCGTCACCCGCGCGCTGACCGCGCCGCTGTCGGTGATGGCCGAGCTGGCCGAATTCCAGCCGGACCTGATCATCCTCGACATGTACATGCCCGAGTGCCTGGGCACCGAGCTGGCCAAGGTGATCCGCCAGCACGAGCGCTACGTCAGTGTGCCGATCATCTACCTGTCTGCCGAGGACGACCTGGACAAGCAGCTCGACGCCATGAGCGAGGGCGGCGACGACTTCCTCACCAAGCCGATCAAGCCGCGCCACCTGATCGCCACCGTGCGCAACCGCGCCGCCCGCGCGCGCAGCCTGAAGGCGCGGATGGTGCGCGACAGCCTCACCGGCCTGTACAACCACACCCATACCCTGCAACTGCTCGACGACGCCCGCTTCCGTGCGCGCCGCGAGGGCCGGCCGCTGACCTTCGCGATGCTCGACATCGACCACTTCAAGAAGGTCAACGACACCTTCGGCCATCCGATGGGCGACCGGGTGATCAAGAGCCTGGCGCTGTTCCTCAAGCAGCGCCTGCGCAAGACCGACCACATCGGCCGCTACGGCGGCGAGGAGTTCGCCGTGGTGCTGCCCGACACCGACGCCGCCTCGGCGCGCCGGGTGCTGGAGGAAATCCGCCAGCGCTTCGCCGACATCCACTACCCCGCGCAACCCGGCGACCTGACCTGCACCTTCAGCTGCGGCATCGCCGAACTGGACGAGGACATGGACATCAAGACCCTGGCCAAGCAGGCCGACGAGGCGCTGTACCGCGCCAAGCACGGCGGTCGCAACCGGGTGGAAGTGTTCGGCTGATCCGCGCGCGGTGCTCTGCCGCGCCGTGCCCCGACGAACTAATGGCACTCTGTCATCAGCCAGTAACCAAACTGCAATAGGGTCAGGCTCGCCGTTTTCCGCTGTCGGTCGAGACCTGCCATGCGCCTCAAGCTGCTCACCAACCTCAACACCTTCCTGCTCCTGCTCGTGTGCCTCGCGCTGGGCGCCACCCTGTGGTGGTCGCAGCGCGCGCTGGAGCGTCCCTTCACCCTGATGGACCGCTACCTGGAGCTCTCCCAGGGCTTCGAGCATCAGGTGGCGCAGAACATCCAGGCCTACCTCGCCAACGGCGACGCGCTGAAACAGAAGGCCGCCCAGCAGGCGCTGGACGAACTGGCCCTGGGACTGCCGCAGTTGCCGGACAGCCTCAGCCAGTTGCTCGGCCAGCGCCTCGACGAGTTGCGCCAGTTCAGCGGCAACCAGTTGCTCGCCGCCGGCAAGCTGGCCGGCGACCCGCAGGGTCTGCTGCTGCAGGCCGAACGCGACCTGCTGGCCGCGCTGGACCAGCTCGGCGCCTATGCCGACGCCAGCCAGCACCCCGCCGCCGCCGAATACCGTACCCCGCTGCTGCAGGCCAGCCTGCACCTGACCCGCCTGGCCCACGCCCGCGCCAAGCTGGTGGAAAGCGGCAACCCGGCACTGGCCGAGGACACCCTGCGCGAGCTGGAGAGCCTGCGCCAACTGGCAGAACGCATCGACGCCCTGCCCCTGCTCGGCGTCCTCGAACAACAGGCCTCAGCCTCCGACGACTTCGCCGCGATGATGGGCCTGGAATCCCAGCCGGCCGCCGAGGCGCAGAGCGAGGACCGTGGCGTCACCTTGAGGCGCGATCTCGCCAGCGTGCTGCGCCGCTACCCCGACGAACTGAACCGCACCCGCCAGTTGATCGCCCAGCGCCAGGAGCTGGCCAACGCCACCGCCCAGCGCCTGGGCGCCGTGCAGCAGGCCCTGGCGACCCTGGAGCCGCAGGTCCGCGAGGAGCGCTCGAAGATCCAGGCGCAGGTGCGCGTCATCCAGGGCGCGCTGATCGCCCTGATCCTCGCCACCGCGCTGCTCATCGACACCCTGCAGCGCCGCCTGGCGCGCGTGCTCGGCCAGTTGGTGCCGGCGCTCTCGACCTGGGCCCGGGGTGATTTCAACCAACCCATCGCCCTGGCCACCCGTACCCGCGACCTGGTGGAACTGCAGGAATCGCTGAACCGCCTGCGCGACTTCCTCGGCACCCTGGTCGGCACCATCCACCAGCGCGCCGAGGAAGTGGCCGGCAGCAGCCGCGCCCTGGCCGAACTCAGCGGCGGCCTGCACGCCGGTGCCGAGCGCCAGGCCAGCGACACCGGGGAAATCCGCGATGCGCTGGGCCATATGGAAGCGGCGATCCGGCAGGTGGCCGGCGACGCCAGCCAGGCGGCATCGGCCAGCCAGGCCGCCGGCGTGGCGGTCGAGCAGGGGCAGCGGGTGATCGGCAACAGCCTCAGCGGCATGCGCGCGCTGGTCGATGAGGTGCAGAACAACGCCCAGGCCATCGAGAACCTGGCCGAGGAATCGGCCACCATCGGCAACGTGCTGGGGGTGATCCGCTCCATCGCCGAGCAGACCAACCTGCTGGCGCTCAACGCCGCCATCGAGGCAGCCCGCGCGGGCGAACAAGGGCGCGGCTTTGCGGTGGTCGCCGAGGAAGTGCGCTCGCTGGCCTTGCGCACCGCCGGCGCCACCGAGGAAATCCAGCAGCTCACCGCCCGCCTGCAACAGGCCGCGCGGCAATCGGTGGAGGCGATGCGCAGCCAGGTCGAGCACGCCGAAGTCACCGCCAACCAGGCCGGTGCCGCCGAAGGCGCGCTGGACGAGGTGGTCGAGGCCATCCGCACCATCGCCAGCATGGCCGAACGCATTGCCGAGGGCTCGGCGCAGCAGAGTGGCGCGGTCAGCGAGATCCGCTCCCACAGCGAGCGCATCCACGAACTGGGCAGCGAGAACCTGCGCCTGATCGGCCAGGGGCGCAGCCAGGGCGAGCAACTGCAGGAGCTGGGCGGCGCGTTGCATACCGCGGTGCGGGCGTTTCGGGTGTGAGGCCGGCGGCTCTGTTCGCGTAGGAGCGACTTCGTCCGCGATGCTCTTGTGCCGGGCGGTTCGCGAGCAAGCTCGCTCCTACAGGAAGATGCCGGAGCTCGACTTGTAGGAGCGAGCTTGCTCGCGAACGCCTTTCAGGCCTGGCTCAACGCTCGCCGAGCTTGTGCCGCGCCGCGTACAGGCAAACCATCTCCATCGCCAGGGTCGCGCCGGCCAGGGCGGTGATCTCGGCGCTGTCGTAGGGCGGCGCGACTTCCACCACGTCCATCCCCACCAGGTTGATGCCGCGCAGCGCGCGGAGGATTTCCAGCGCCTGGTGCGAACTCAACCCGCCACACACCGGCGTGCCGGTGCCCGGAGCGAAGGCCGGGTCGAGGCAGTCGATGTCGAAGGTCAGGTACACCGGGTTGTCGCCCACCCGCTCGCGGATGCGCTCGGCGATGGCCTGCGGCGTGTTGCGGTGCACCTCGCGGGCGTCCAGCACCTGGAAGCCCATCACGTCGTCGTTGGTGGTGCGCAGGCCGACCTGCACCGAGCGCGAAGGGTCCACCAGTCCCTCGCGGGCGGCGTGATAGAACATGGTGCCGTGGTCGATGCGCTGGCAATCCTCGTCCGGCCAGGTGTCGCTGTGGGCGTCGAAGTGGATCAGCGACAGCGGGCCGTGCTTCCTCGCGTGGGCCTTGAGCAGCGGGTAGCTGATGAAGTGGTCGCCGCCCAGGGTCAGCAGCGCGCAGCCGGCATCGAGGATGCGTGCGGCGTGGGCCTCGATGACTTCCGGGGTTTCCTGCGGCACGCCGTGGTCGAAATCGCAGTCGCCGTAGTCGATCACCGCCAGGTGGTCGAAGGGATCGAACTCCCAGGGGAAATGCCGGGCCCAGGCCATCTGCACCGAGGCGGCGCGGATCGCCCGCGGTCCGAAGCGGCTGCCGGGACGGTTGGTGGTGGCGGTATCGAACGGCACGCCGCTCACCACCAGGTCGACGCCGCGCAGGTCGCGGCTATAGCGGCGGCGCATGAAGCTGGTGATACCGGCGTAGGTCGCTTCGGCGGAGGTGCCGTAAAGGCTATCGCGGGTGATGGCCTGGTCGTTGTCGTGGGCTTGGTCCATAGCGTTCTCGTCTTGAGTCATCTGTGGGTCAGGGTTGCTCTCGCAGGAGCGGACTCTGTCTGCGATTGCAGCACCGGCCTGTCGGCCGGATCGCGGACAGAGTCCGCTCCTGCAATGAAGTTCAGGTGCGGGTGCGGAACGAAGTCCACAGCCGGGTGCGCTCGCGCTGCTGCTTCAAGGTCAGCAACTGCTCGCCGAACAACTTCTGGCGCATGGCGGCCGGCGGATAGATGTCCGGGTCGCCAGCCACCTCGGGTGCGAGCAGCGGCGTGGCCTTCTGGTTGGCGTTGGCGAAGTACAGGGTGTTGGTCAGCTCGGCGATGGACTCCGGGCGCAGCATGAAGTCGATGAAGGCGCGGGCCTCCTGCGGGTGCGGGGCATCCACCGGGATGGCCATCGTGTCGAACCAGATCAGCGTGCCCTCCTTCGGAATCCGGTAGATCACCTCGAACGGCTTGTTCGCCTGCTTCGCCTGCGCGGCCCCCATCAGCGCATCGCCGGTGTAGGTCAGGGCGACGCAGAGGGTGCCGTTGGCCAGGTCGTTGATGTGCTTGCCGCTGGCGACGTAGCGCACATTGGGCTGCAACTTGGCCAGCAGTTCGCGGACCTGGGCGAGGTCGGCCGCGTCGGTGCTGTAGGGCGGCTTGCCCAGGTAGTTCAGCGCCACGCTGATGACTTCCTGGGGCGAGTCGATCAGCGAGATGCCGCAGTCGGCCAGACGGCTGGCGTATTCGGGCTTGAACAGCAGGTCGAGGCTGTCCAGCGGAGCATCGGGGATGCGCTTGAGCACCGCTTCCTTGTTGATCGCCAGGCCCACGGTGCCCCAGGTATAGGGCACGCCGAAGCGGTTGCCGGGGTCGACGGTGGCCAGCTTGGCCAACAGCTCCGGGTCGAGGTTGGCGAAGTTCTTCAGCTGCGCGCTGTCCACCGGCTGCACGGCTTTGGCCTGGATCGCCCGGGCCAGCCCGCTGCTGGCGGGGAACACCACGTCGTAGCCGCTGGCGCCGGTCATCAGCTTGCTGTCGAGCACCTCGGCACTGTCGAAGGTGTCGTACTTCACGCGGATGCCGGTCTCGGCCTGAAAGCGCTTGAGCGCATCGGCGCCGACGTAATCCGCCCAGTTGTACAGGTTGAGCACTCGTTCCTGTGCCTGCAGGGGCACGGCTACGAGCAACGCGACAAGGGGGGCCGCAAGAGTCGCCCGGAAGAACGCACGCATGATCATCGCCTCGGCTTTGTTGTGGTTATGGGGCGAGCATGCCGGGAGCTTTACTTTTCAAAAATACAAAGTTAATTACTTTGGCATATCATCAGGACAATGTTTGGAGACGGCCATGCTCAGCCAACTGCGCGACCTCGACCTGCAACTGCTGCGCCTGTTCGTCACCGTGGTCGAATGCGGCGGCTTCAGCGCGGCACAAGGCGAACTCGGGCTGAGCCAGCCGAGCATCAGCATCCAGATGGCCAAGCTGGAGACGCGCCTGGGCTATCGCCTGTGCGAACGCGGCAAGGGCGGTTTCCGCCTGACGCCCAAGGGCGAACACCTGCTGCAGGCGACCCGCCGGCTGTTCGTCGCCATCGAAGGCTTTCGCAACGAGGCTCGCGGGGTCGCCGACAAGCTGCTGGGCGAGGTGCGCCTCGGCCTGTCCGAAGCCCTCGACGAACGGGTGCTGGCGCAGTTGTCCGAGGCGGTCCGGCACTTCCGCCAGCGCAACGAGGCGGTAACGCTGGAGCTGGTGACCACCACGCCCGCCGAGCTGGAGCGCCTGCTGCTGCAAGACCGCCTGCACCTGGCCATCGGCTATTTCGCCGGCACCCAGTCGGCGCTGGAGCATGTGCCGCTGTTCAGCGAGCCCCAGGGCCTGTACTGCGGTATCGGCCACCCGGCCTTCGACGCCCCCGGCCCCAGCCGCGACTCCCTGGCCGACGCCGACCAGGTGCACCACCCCTACCGCTTCATCGACGCCGACCAGCCATTACAGACCAGCCGCAGCAGCGCACGCTGCGAGCAGGTGGACGGCAGCCTGTCGTTCATCCTTTCCGGCCAGCACGTCGGCTACCTGCCGAAACATGTCGCCGCGTCCTGGTTGGAACGCGGCCAGTTGCGCGAACTGCTGCCGGGCGAGCTGGGATTCGACGTGGCCTTCAGCCTGACCCGCCACCGTGGCCGGCACCCCGGCGATGCCGAGCAGGCCTTCGCCAGCGACCTGCTGGCGGCCTTTGGCCAATCCGCGGCCGATTGACGCAGTCGATGAACGGGAACACGGGCCCTGCGGCGCAATCCCAACGGCCTGCTCACTTCTTGTCACAGCTGCCCCGGCCGTGCCGGGCGCTTTCCGCTATCATGCCCGCCACCTACGTAGTCCGCGAGATGTCCATGCGCCGCCTGCTCACCCTGCTCCTGCTCCTCGTCGCCCTGCCCGCTGCCGCTGGCCTGTTCGACAAGCCCGCCGACAAGGGCGGCTTCTCCGTCGGACAGCCCGCCAAGGGCGATTTTCTCCCGGTGGCCGAGGCCTTCCGCCTGAGCGTCGAGGACAGCGACAGCCAGCAGGTGAAGCTGCGCTTCATCAATGCCGACGGCTACTACCTCTACCAGCACCGCTTCAGCTTCAAGGTCGAGCCGGCCGGCAGCGGCGTGACCGTGGGCGAGGTGAAGCTGCCGCCGGGCAAGCAGCACCATGACGACTACTTCGGCGACACCATCGTCTATTACGCCATCACCGACCTCGATGTGCCGCTGAACAACCCGCAGCACAAGCCCTTCACCTTGGTGGTGAGCTACCAGGGCTGCGCCGACAAGGGCCTGTGCTACGCACCGGAAACCACCCGCCTGCGGATCGCCGACGGCCAGGCCGCCAGCCTGGCCACCGCCGCCGCGGCTGCCACCGTGGCCAGTGGCAGCGCCGCCAAGGCAGCGACCAGCGACAGCCCGCTGGCCAGCCTGCTCGGCGACCACGAGCCGGGCAAGATCAAGAAGCTTGGCCGCGCCCTGGCGATCTTCTTCCTGCTGGGCCTGGCGCTGACCTTCACCCCCTGCGTGCTGCCGATGCTGCCGATCCTCTCCGGGGTCGTGCTGCGCGGCCGTCCGGGCGGCATGCGCGGCCTGGCGCTGTCGCTGGCCTACGTGCTGCCGATGGCGGCCTGCTACGCGGTGCTCGGCACCCTGATGGGCCTGTTCGGCGCCAAGCTCAACCTGCAGGCGATGCTGCAGTCGCCCTGGGTACTGATCCCCTTCGCGGCCTTCTTCGTGGTCTTCGCCATCGCCATGTTCGGCGTGTTCGAGATGCGCCTGCCAGGCTTCCTGCGCGAGCGCCTGGACAACATGGCGAACAACACCCGTGGCGGCTCCATCGCCGGCGCCGCCACGCTCGGCGTGCTGTCCAGCCTGCTGGTCTCGCCCTGCGTCACCGCCCCGCTGGCCGGCCTGCTGCTCTATATCAGCAGCACCGGCGATGCAGCGGGCGGCGGCATGCTGCTGTTCTCCCTGGGCCTGGGCATGGGCACGCCGCTGGTGATCTTCGCCGTCGGCGGCGGGGCGCTGCTGCCCAAGAGCGGCGCCTGGATGAACGGCGTGCGCAACGTGTTTGGCGTGATGCTGCTGGCGGTGGCCATCTGGATGCTCGAACGCCTGGTCGCAGGCCCCGTGGCGCTGACCCTCTGGGGCACCCTGGCCGGTGGCGTCGCCCTGGCCATCGGCACACTGGAGCTGGGACCGAAGAAGCCGCTGCAGCGCCTCGGCCAGTTGCTCGGCCTGATGCTGCTGGTCTACGCCGTAGCCGCCTGGACCGGCGCCCTGCGCGGCGAATCCGACCCGATGCACCCGCTGGGCCGCGGCGCTCCGGGCCTGCACGCCGGCCCGCCAACCTCGACACCCGGCGACTGGCAGAACGTCACTACCCCGGCCCAGCTCAACGCCGCCCTGGCCAGCGCCCAGGCCACCGGTCGGCCGGTGCTGCTGGACTGGTACGCCGACTGGTGCATCAGCTGCAAGATCATCGAGCGCCAGGTGCTGCCGACCCCGGAAGTCCAGGCGCAACTGCCCGGCTTCGTCCTGCTGCGCTTCGACATGACCGCCAGCACCGAGGAACAGCGGGCCCTGCTCGACCGCTACAACCTGTTCGGCCCGCCGGCGCTGCTGTTCTTCTCGCCCAAAGGCGACGAATGGAGCGATCTGCGCATCATCGGCGAAACCGATGCCGCCACCCTCGCCGAACGTCTGCGCCAGGCCTCCTCGCGCAGCTGAGCCCTCTGCGCTCGCGCCCTCCGCCGCAATGGTTTTGCCGTAATCGGCTGGCAACATGCCGACATCTACGGCAAAACCGGCATGACTGGACAGTCACGCCAGCTTTCCGGCATAGTCCCGCCCTATCTTTTTCCGCCCATGAAGAAGGACAAGAGCATCCAGATGGCGACCTTACTGGTACTGCACGGGCCCAACCTCAACCTGCTGGGCACCCGCGAGCCCGACAAGTACGGCTCCGTCACCCTCGAGCAGATCAACCAGGACCTGGAGCGCCGCGCCCGCGAGGCCGGCCATCACCTGATGCACCTGCAGAGCAACGCCGAGTACGAATTGATCGACCGGATCCATGCCGCGCGCAACGAAGGCGTGGACTTCATCCTCATCAATCCGGCCGCGTTCACGCATACGAGTGTCGCCCTACGTGACGCATTGCTCGCAGTGAGCATCCCATTCATCGAAGTGCACCTTTCCAACGTGCACAAACGCGAACCTTTCCGGCATCACTCCTACTTTTCCGACGTGGCGGTAGGGGTGATCTGCGGTCTGGGCGCCACAGGCTATCGCCTGGCCCTGGAATCCGCCCTCGAACAACTTGAACGCCCGTGACCTCACCTGGGAGAGCGAACACTGATGGACATCCGTAAAGTCAAGAAACTGATCGAACTGCTCGAAGAATCCGGCATCGACGAACTGGAGATCAAAGAGGGCGAAGAGTCCGTACGCATCAGCCGTCACAGCAAGACCGCCGCCCAGCCGGTCTACGCCGCCGCCCCGGCCTACGCCCCGGCTCCCGTCGCAGCCGCTCCGGTCGCTGCCGCCGCAGCCCCGACCGCCGAAGCCGCTCCGGCCGCACCGGTGCTCAACGGCAACGCCGTGCGCTCGCCGATGGTCGGCACCTTCTATCGCGCCGCCTCGCCGACCTCCGCCAACTTCGTCGAAGTCGGCCAGAGCGTGAAGAAAGGCGACATCCTGTGCATCGTCGAAGCCATGAAGATGATGAACCACATCGAGGCCGAGACCAGCGGCGTGATCGGTCAAGTCCTCGTGGAGAACGGCCAGCCGGTCGAGTTCGACCAGCCCCTGTTCACCATCGTTTAAGCCGCGGGGAGCCTGCGATGTTGGAAAAAGTACTGATCGCCAACCGCGGCGAAATCGCGCTGCGCATCCTGCGCGCGTGCAAGGAGCTGGGCATCAAGACGGTGGCTGTGCATTCGACCGCCGACCGCGAACTGATGCACCTGTCGCTGGCCGACGAAGCGGTCTGCATCGGTCCGGCCCCGGCTGCGCAGTCCTACCTGCACATCCCGGCGATCATCGCCGCGGCCGAGGTCACCGGTGCCGTGGGTATCCATCCCGGCTACGGCTTCCTCGCCGAGAACGCCGACTTCGCCGAGCAGGTCGAGCGCTCGGGCTTCACCTTCATCGGCCCGAGCGCCGACGTCATCCGCCTGATGGGTGACAAGGTGTCCGCCAAGGACGCCATGAAGAAAGCCGGCGTGCCGACCGTACCGGGCTCCGACGGCCCGCTGCCCGAAGACGAAGAGACCGCGCTGGCGATCGCCCGCGAGGTTGGCTACCCGGTGATCATCAAGGCCGCCGGTGGCGGCGGTGGTCGCGGCATGCGCGTCGTGCACCACGAGGAAGACCTGATCAAGTCCGCCAAGCTGACCCGTACCGAAGCGGGCGCGGCCTTCGGCAACTCGATGGTCTACCTGGAGAAGTTCCTGACCAACCCGCGTCACGTGGAAGTCCAGGTGCTCTCCGACGGCCAGGGCAACGCCATCCACCTGGGCGACCGCGACTGCTCCCTGCAGCGTCGTCACCAGAAGGTACTGGAAGAAGCCCCAGCCCCGGGCATCGACGAGAAGGCCCGCGAAGAAGTGCTGGCCCGCTGCGTCCAGGCCTGCATCGAGATCGGCTATCGTGGCGCCGGCACCTTCGAGTTCCTCTACGAGAACGGCCGCTTCTACTTCATCGAGATGAACACCCGCGTCCAGGTGGAGCATCCGGTGTCGGAGATGGTCACCGGTATCGACATCGTCAAGGAAATGCTCAGCATCGCCTCGGGCAACAAGCTGTCGATCCGCCAGGAAGACGTGGTCATCCGTGGCCATGCGCTGGAATGCCGGATCAATGCCGAAGACCCGAAGACCTTCATGCCGAGCCCTGGCAAGGTCAAGCACTTCCACGCGCCGGGCGGCAACGGCGTGCGCGTCGATTCGCACCTGTACAGCGGCTACGCCGTACCGCCGAACTATGACTCGCTGGTGGGCAAGGTCATCACCTACGGCAAGGACCGAGCCGAAGCCCTGGCGCGCATGCGCAATGCCCTGGACGAGCTGATCGTCGACGGCATCAAGACCAATACCGAGCTGCACAAGGATCTGGTCCGCGACAAGGAGTTCTGCAAAGGTGGCGTGAACATCCACTACCTGGAGAAGAAGCTGGGCATGGACAAGCACTAAGCGCTTGTTGAAAGCCTGCTTCACCTTCGACACAAGGGCTGCCTCCGGGCGGCCCTTGTGCTTTGCAGCCCCCGCACGCTGGCATGGCGGGGTGCCGTGCAGTAAGCTTGCCGCCTTTATTTGCGGGCCTTCCAAACGGCCCGTCGTCCTTTCAGCAGCATCGAGGTCCCGCCCCATGCCCTGGCTCCAAGTCCGACTCGCCATCACCCCGGATCAGGCGGAAACCTACGAAGATGCGCTGCTGGAAGTCGGTGCCGTCTCGGTGACCTTCATGGACGCCGAAGACCAGCCGATCTTCGAGCCGGACCTGGGCACCACCCCGCTGTGGAGCCATACCCACCTGCTCGCACTGTTCGAAGCCGATACCGACGAAGCCGCGCTGCTCGCCCACCTCACCCTGCTGACCGGCGGCGAGCTGCCGCAGCACCAGATCGAACGGATCGAGGACCAGGACTGGGAACGCAGCTGGATGGACAACTTCAAGCCGATGCGTTTCGGCCGCCGCCTGTGGATCGTGCCCAGCTGGCACGACGCGCCGGAGCCGGACGCAGTGAACCTGCTGCTCGATCCGGGCCTGGCCTTCGGCACCGGCACCCACCCGACCACCTCGCTCTGCCTACAGTGGCTGGACAGCCAGGAGCTGGCCGGCCAGTACGTACTGGACTTCGGCTGCGGCTCGGGCATCCTCGCCATCGCCGCGCTGCTGCTGGGCGCCGAACGCGCCGCCGGCACCGACATCGACCCGCAGGCGCTGGAAGCCTCCCGCGACAACGCCTCGCGCAACGGCATCGACCCGGCCAGATTCCCCGTCTACCTGCCCGCCGATCTGCCAAAGGAGCCGGCGGACGTCCTGGTAGCGAACATTCTGGCCGGTCCGCTGGTCACATTGGCAGAGCAGCTCACCGGGCTGGTCAAGCCCGGTGGCCGACTGGCCCTCTCGGGCATCCTTGCCGAGCAGGCCGAGGAAGTGCGCGCGGCCTATGCCGGCGCCTTCGACCTCGACCCGACCGCCGAGCACGAAGGCTGGATCCGCATTACCGGTCGCCGCCGCTGAGTGCCCGCCGCAAGGGGCTTGGGTTAGACTAACCGTTTGTTTTTCGCCGGACCGCCGCATGAGTGACAGCTTCATCACACAGTGCCCCCATTGCCAGACCCGCTTCCGCGTCAACTCGGCGCAATTGGGCGCGGCCAGCGGGGCGGTGCGCTGCGGAACCTGCCTGAAGGTCTTCAACGCCCCGCAGAACATGCTGGGCGAGTCGACACCGGCCCCGATCCTGACGGCCGTGGTTCCGCCCCCCGTCAGTCCGCCGTCGCCGACGCCTGCACCCGCGCCGAAACCCGCGATCGAACCGGCGGCACCCGCCACCGCCGAGGCAGCGCCCGTCCCTGCGCCGGCCTTCACCGCCTTCGCCCCGGAAAAATCGCAACCGGTCCCCGCCCCCGTCTCCGGCGCCGCCACCCTCGGCTGGCCGCTGGCTCCCCACGCGGCGCGGCACTCCAGTGATGTCGCGGAAAAAATCGTCGCCCCCAAGCCCATGCCGGAAGCCACGCCCGCCCCTGTTCCGGAACCCCGGCCGGAGCCTCGCCCCGAGCCAGCGCCCGCAGTGGCGGCAGCCCCGGCAGCCCCGGTCATGGCGGCGGCGCCAGTCACCGACGAATCGGCCAGTCCCGAAACCGCCTCCGCGAAGAAGGACGAGACGCTGTGGATCCACGACGATCTGGATCTGGACAACCTCAACCTCGATGAAGAACTGGCCAAGCTGGATGAGTTCGAGCTGTCCCAGGAATTCCTCAGCATCGATCGCGCCCCCGGCCCCAGCGAAGCACTGCAGGTCAAACAGGACGAAAAGCGCGACCCGCATGACGAACGCTGGGCCGAAGCCCTGCTGCAAGCGGAACAGCCCAGCAGCCACCGCGCCGCCCGCCAGGAGCCCAGCCTCGACCACCGGTCGGCCGACGAGCCGGAAGAGCCGGCCTCCAGCCCTCTTCCCCCGCCTGACGAAGCTCCCGCCTCCGCACAGGAGCCGGAAGCAGCAGCGCCAGCCACGTCGCGCATCGACACCACGGATGATGATGACGGACTGCCAACCTTCAGCGCCCGTCGCGACGACGACGAGCCCGAGCACGTCGAGGAAGACCACGACGACGAACCCACCGTCGCCGCCCCGCGTACCGACAGTCATCGTGCCGACCCCGCACTGCGCAACGACGGCCTGCAGGACCTGAGCGACGAGCCGCTGCAACTGGACTGGCAGAAACCCAAGCGCCGCTGGGGTCGCCGCCTGTTCTGGCTGCTGCTGGTGCTGCTGGCCCTGGCCGCCCTGGCCGGGCAGTACATCGCCTACCACTTCGAGGAACTGGCCCGCCAGGACCAGTTCCGCCCCTGGTTCGCCCAGGCCTGCCCGGAACTGGGCTGCACGCTGCCCTCCAAGGTGGACGTGGAGCAGATCCGCAGCAGCAATCTGGTGGTGCGCAGCCACCCGGACTTCAGCGGCGCCCTGGTGGTGGACGCGATCATCTACAACCGCGCCAACTTCTCGCAGCCCTTCCCGCTGCTGGAGATGCGCTTCGCCGACTTGAACGGCCAGTTGATCGCCAGCCGCCGCTTCAAGCCCAGCGAATACCTTTCGGGCGAGCTGGCCGGGCAGAACGAGATGCCGCCACAGACGCCGATCCATATTTCCCTGGACATCCTCGACCCGGGTCCGAAGGCCGTGAACTACAGCCTGAGCTTCCATTCGCCGGAGTGATCCGGCGCATAGCTCAGAAGGCCGTCCGGCGCCAGTTCCGCTCGTCTTCCAACCCTGGGTGATAAGCCTTCGGCTGTTCAGAATTTATCCAGATTCGCCTTTATCCGGTCATCGAGAGCGGGTATCATGCCCTCCCTTTTTTGCTAGCACCGGTGGCAGGCCCCGAAACGCACCCGCGAGTCTTACAACGCGCGGCGCATCGGCGTTCCCGCCCCATTAACCAGGGAACTCAGGTCGGTGGTACGCATCGGCTCCTACACACTGCCCAACAGACTGATCCTGGCCCCGATGGCCGGCGTCACCGATCGTCCGTTCCGCCAACTGTGCCGCCGTCTCGGCGCCGGCATGGTGGTGTCGGAGATGGTCACCAGCGACGTCCGCCTGTGGAACAGCCGCAAGTCGCGCCTGCGCCTGCAGCACGACCATGAGGACCAGCCGCGTTCGGTGCAGATCGCCGGCGGCGACCCGCAGATGCTCGCGGAAGCCGCCCGCTGCAATGTGGAGCTCGGCGCCCAGATCATCGACATCAACATGGGTTGCCCGGCGAAGAAGGTGTGCAACAAGGCCGCGGGTTCCGCACTGATGAAGGATGAACGGCTGGTGGCCGACATCCTCGAGGCGGTGGTCGCGGCCGTGGAGGTTCCCGTCACCCTGAAGATTCGCACCGGCTGGGACCGGTCGAACAAGAACGGTGTGACGGTGGCGCGGATCGCCGAGCAGTCGGGCATCCAGGCGCTGGCGGTGCACGGCAGGACCCGTGCCGACCTCTACACCGGCGAAGCGGAGTACGAAACCATCGCAGCGATCAAGCAGGCGGTTTCCATTCCGGTCTTCGCCAACGGTGATATCGACTCGCCGCGCAAGGCACGGCAAGTGCTCGAACAGACCGGGGTGGATGCCCTGCTGATCGGACGCGCCGCCCAGGGCAGGCCCTGGATCTTCCGCGAGATCGATCATTACCTGGGCACCGGCGAGACATTGCCGGCGCCGAGCCTGCACGAAGTGGAGGGCATCCTGCTCGAACACCTCGCTGCATTGCATGCGTTTTATGGGGAAGACATGGGTGTGCGAATTGCCCGCAAGCACGTGGGCTGGTACCTCGCTACCCTGCCGGGTGCGGCGGAGTTCCGCACCCTGTTCAATCGTTTGCAGGACACGGATGCACAGAGCGCCAGCGTCAGGCAGTTCTTCGCCGAGCGCCACAATAACGGAGAAGGGGTGGCCGCATGACAACGATGACCGAGACATTAGTGAGTGGAATGACACCCGTGAGCGACAACGCCAACCTTAAACAGCACCTGACCGCTCCGACGCAGGAGGGTCAGACCCTCCGCGACAGCGTGGAAAAGGCACTGCACAACTATTTCGCCCATCTCGAAGGGCAGCCGGTCACGGACGTGTACAACATGGTGCTTTGCGAAGTCGAAGCGCCGCTGCTGGAAACCGTCATGAACTACGTGAAGGGAAACCAGACCAAAGCCTCCGAACTGCTGGGGCTGAACCGCGGGACCCTGCGCAAGAAACTCAAGCAGTACGACCTTCTCTGACCACGGTAGCAGGCGATGGGCCGCGACCCAGCGGTCGCCCGGCCCCCTCGCCCGATACCGGAAGCCCGTAGCCTTTGTGGAATCCGTTATGACCGACCAAACCACCCGCCTGTCCATCCGCCGCGCCCTGATCAGCGTTTCCGACAAGACCGGCGTCGTCGATTTCGCCCGTGAGCTGGCTGCCCTCGGCGTGGAGATCCTCTCCACCGGCGGCACCTACAAGCTGCTCAAGGACAACGGCATCGCCGCCGTGGAAGTGGCCGACTACACCGGCTTCCCGGAAATGATGGACGGCCGGGTGAAGACCCTGCATCCGAAGGTGCATGGCGGCATCCTCGGCCGTCGTGACCTCGACGGCGCGGTGATGGAAGAGCACGGCATCAAGCCGATCGACCTGGTGGCGGTCAACCTGTATCCGTTCGAGGCCACCGTGGCCAAGGCCGACTGCGACCTGCCGACCGCCATCGAGAACATCGACATCGGCGGCCCGACCATGGTCCGCAGCGCGGCGAAGAACCACAAGGACGTCGCCATCGTGGTCAACGCCGGCGACTACACCGGCGTGGTCGAGAGCCTGAAGGCCGGCGGCCTGACCTATGCCCAGCGCTTCGACCTGGCGCTCAAGGCGTTCGAGCACACCTCCGCCTACGACGGCATGATCGCCAACTACCTGGGCACCATCGACCAGGCGCGCGACACCCTGTCCACCGCCGACCGCGGCGCCTTCCCGCGCACCTTCAACAGCCAGTTCATCAAGGCGCAGGAAATGCGCTACGGCGAGAACCCGCACCAGAGCGCGGCCTTCTACGTCGAGGCGAAGAAGGGCGAGGCCAGCGTCTCCACCGCCATCCAGCTGCAGGGCAAGGAACTGTCGTTCAACAACGTGGCCGATACCGACGCCGCGCTGGAGTGCGTGAAGAGCTTCGTCAAGCCGGCCTGCGTCATCGTCAAGCACGCCAACCCGTGCGGCGTGGCCGTGGTTCCGGAGAACGAAGGCGGCATCCGCAAGGCCTACGACCTGGCCTACGCCACCGACACCGAGTCGGCCTTCGGCGGCATCATCGCCTTCAACCGCGAGCTGGACGGCGAGACCGCCCAGGCCATCGTCGAGCGCCAGTTCGTCGAAGTCATCATCGCCCCGAAAATCTCCGAAGCCGCCCGTGCCGTGGTCGCTGCCAAGGCCAACGTGCGCCTGCTCGAATGCGGCGAATGGCCGGCCGAGCGTGCGCCGGGCTGGGACTTCAAGCGCGTCAACGGCGGCCTGCTGGTACAGAGCCGCGACATCGGCATGATCACCGCCGATGACCTGAAGATCGTCACCCAGCGCGCCCCGAGCGAGCAGGAAATCCACGACCTGATCTTCGCCTGGAAAGTCGCCAAGTTCGTCAAATCCAACGCCATCGTCTACGCCAAGGCGCGCCAGACCGTCGGCGTTGGCGCCGGCCAGATGAGCCGCGTGAACTCCGCCCGCATCGCCGCCATCAAGGCCGAGCATGCCGGCCTGATCGTTGCGGGTGCGGTCATGGCTTCCGACGCCTTCTTCCCGTTCCGCGACGGTATCGACAACGCGGCCAAGGCCGGCATCACCGCGGTGATCCAGCCGGGTGGCTCGATGCGTGACAACGAGGTGATCGCCGCAGCGGATGAGGCGGGAATCGCAATGGTCTTCACCGGTATGCGCCACTTCCGCCACTAAGGTGGGTGGGACGCACTGAAGCAGGCATCTGCTGCGTTGCCCGAACGTTCCCCAATGCTCATTGCCAGTAGGCAACTCCGCTTGGTGAACGCTCGGGCGCCTTGCATCTACCCGCTTCATCGCGCCCCTTGAGATCGGTTTGCGAAGAGCGGACGGGTCATGAGAATTCGTAGCCTGGGTGGAGCGAAACGCTACCCGGGAATCCGGCAGGTCCGGAACTGTTCAGGAGAACTCCAATGAACGTACTCATCATCGGCAGCGGCGGTCGCGAGCACGCGCTGGCCTGGAAGGTCGCGCAGGATTCGCGCGTGCAGAAGGTCTTCGTCGCGCCGGGCAACGCCGGCACCGCCACCGAAGCCAAGTGCGAGAACGTCGCCATCGACGTGCTGGCCCTGGAAGAGCTGGCCGATTTCGCCGCGAAGAACGTGCAGCTGACCATCGTCGGCCCCGAGGCGCCGCTGGTCAAAGGCGTGGTCGATCTGTTCCGCGCCCGTGGCCTGGACATCTTCGGCCCCACTGCCGGCGCCGCCCAGCTGGAAGGCTCCAAGGCCTTCACCAAGGACTTCCTGGCTCGCCACCAGATTCCCACCGCCGACTACCAGAACTTCACCGAAGTCGAGCCGGCGCTGGCCTACCTGAAAGAGAAAGGCGCGCCCATCGTGATCAAGGCCGACGGCCTGGCCGCGGGCAAGGGCGTGATCGTCGCCATGACCCTGCAGGAAGCCGAAGACGCCGTGCGCGACATGCTTGCCGGCAATGCCTTCGGTGACGCCGGTTCGCGCGTGGTGATCGAGGAGTTCCTCGACGGCGAGGAAGCCAGCTTCATCGTCATGGTCGATGGCCAGAACGTGCTGCCGATGGCCACCAGCCAGGACCACAAGCGCGTCGGCGACGCCGATACCGGCCCGAACACCGGCGGCATGGGTGCCTATTCCCCGGCCCCGGTCGTGACCCCGGACGTGCATAAGCGCGTGATGGACGAAGTGATCTACCCGACCGTGCGCGGCATGGCCGAGGAAGGCAACGTCTATACCGGCTTCCTCTATGCCGGCCTGATGATCGACAAGAGCGGCGCACCCAAGGTCATCGAGTTCAACTGTCGCTTCGGCGACCCGGAAACCCAGCCGATCATGGTCCGTCTCGAGTCGTCCCTGGTCCTGCTGGTCGAGGCCGCGCTGGCCAAGGCGCTGGACAAGGTCGAGGCGACCTGGGATCCGCGTCCGACCGTGGGCGTGGTGCTGGCCGCCGGCGGCTACCCGGGCGACTACGCCAAGGGTGATGTGATCGAGGGCCTGGACGAAGCCGCGAAGCTCGACGGCAAGGTGTTCCACGCCGGTACCGCGCTCAAGGACGGCCAGATCGTCACCAGCGGCGGCCGCGTGCTCTGCGCCACCGCCATCGGCCCGAACGTTTCCTCGGCCCAGGAGCAGGCCTACCGCCTGGCGGAAAAGATCCGCTGGAACGGCTGCTTCTACCGCAAGGACATCGGCTATCGCGCCATCGCTCGCGAGCGCGGCGAGGGCTGAAACCCGGCTGCCGGGGCGTCCGACCGCGACGCTCCCGGCCCCTGGTCCCCGCGTGCCCGTGTGGATTACTGCCCTTTGCGCACTTGGCTATAATCGGGCCACTCACTACCGAAGGGACTTCGCCGTGCGTCGGCTCTGGACTGCCACAGGACTCCTCGTCAGCTTGCTGCTGGCCGCTCTGGTCTGTCATGCGGCAAGCCAGGACTCCGGCTGGTCGCAACTCCACGACAGCGAAGCCCGCCTGCAGTTGCAGGACATCCTCTCCCCGCGCTACAGCACACTCTTCAGCCCGCTCAACATCAACGAACTGCACGCGCCCGCCGGCCCTGGCAGCACCTGGCTGCACTACCGCCTGCCCGTCAGCGAATCACCCCGGCAACTGCGTCTCTTCGCCCCCAGCCTGGACAGCCTCGAACTCTTCATCGTCCAGGACCAGACGGTGCTGGAGCAGAAAAGCGCCGGCAACCTGTCACCGCTGCAGCGCCCGCTGCTGAGCAGCGACATCGTCCTGCCGCTGCGCAACGCCGCCGCGCCCCTGGACCTCTACCTGCGCCTGGCTTCCAGCCAGCCGCTGCGGCCCAACATCAGCATCGAGGATGCCAGCCAGCCGGACAACGAGCAGCGCCCGCTGCATTTCGGCATCCTGATCGGCTGCCTCTCCATGCTGCTGATCTACAACCTCGTGCGCTTCGCCTACACCCGCGTCCCCAGCGGCCTGTGGCTCGCCGGCGTGCATGCGAGCCTGCTGCTGGCCTGCCTCACCCTGTTCGGCCTGCTGAGCCCCTGGTATGGCCCGCATCAGACCTGGCAGCCGCTCACCGCACAGTTCAGCCTGATGCTGGCGCTGTTCTGCGCCCTGGGCTACACCGCCAGTTTCTTCACAGGCCTCGCCCCGCGCCTGCCGCTCAAGCGGCTGCTGCTGGGCGGCACCGCCGCCCTGATGGTCCTCGGCGCGGCTGCGCACCTGCTGCTCGCGCTGCCGCTGAGCGACCTGGTCTACGGCCTGATCACCCTGGTCAGCCTGGGCATGCTCTCGGTAGCGGTCTACTACTGGACCCACGGCTACCATCCGGCGCGCCTGTTCGCCGTGGGCATGGGCCTCTTCGTGCTGGTCTGGTGCCTGAGCTTGCCCTCGCTGCTGGGCTACCTGCCGACCCGCGCCGAATGGCTGGGCAGTGGCCTGCTCGGTCTTACCGCGCTGGTCGGGTTCCTGCTCAGCCTCGCCCTCGCCGAACGCCAGCGCAAACTCCAGGACGAGCAGTTCGCCGCCAGCCGCCAGCGCGCCGCCAGCGTCGCCGAACTCAAGGCCAAGGGCGACTTCCTGGCCAAGATCAGCCATGAGATCCGCACCCCCATGAACGGCGTGCTGGGCATGACCGAACTGCTGCTCGGCACGCCGTTGTCGGCCAAGCAGCGCGACTACGTACAGACCATCCACAGTGCCGGCAACGAACTGCTGGCACTGATCAACGAGATCCTCGACATCTCCAAGCTGGAGTCCGGGCAGATCGAGCTGGACGAAGTGCAGTTCGACCTCGGCGCGCTGATCGAAGACTGCCTGGCGATCTTCCGCGCCAAGGCCGAGCAGCAGAAGGTCGAGCTGATCAGCTTCACCCAGCCGCAGGTGCCGCGCATCGTCAGCGGCGACCCGACGCGCCTGCGCCAGGCCGTGCTGAGCCTGCTGGACAATGCCTTCAAGCAGACCGACGAAGGCGAGATCCTGCTGGTGGTCGCGCTCGACGGCCCGCCGGAACATCCGCGCCTGCGCATCGCCGTGCAGGACAGCGGCCGCCCGCTGGACAGCGCCGACCGTCAGGCTCTGCTCACCGCCGAACTGCACAGCCGCGATTTCCTCTCCGCCACCCGCCTGAGCAGCCGCCTCGGGCTGATCATCGCGCGCCAGTTGATCCGCCTGATGTCTGGCGATTTCGGTATCGAGAACGGCATCGAAAGCGGCGGCATGGCCGAAGGCACGGGCAACCTGCTCTGGCTGAGCCTGCCGCTGGACCCACAGCAGTTGCAGCAACCCTCCGCCGACCTCGACAGCCCGTTGCAGGGCGCACGCATTCTGGTGGTGGATGACAACCAGACCTGCCGCAAGGTCGTGGTGCAGCAGTGCAGCGCCTGGGGCATGAACGTCAGCGCCGTTTCCTCCGGCAAGGAAGCGCTGGCCCAGTTGCGCACCAAGGCGCACCTGCGCGAGTACTTCGACGTGGTCCTGCTCGACCAGGACATGCCCGGCATGACCGGCATGCAACTGGCCACCAAGATCCAGGAAGACCCCAACCTCAACCACGACATCCTGCTGGTCATGCTCACCGGCATCAGCAACGCGCCGAGCAAGATCATCTCCCGCAACGCCGGGATCAAGCGCATCCTCGCCAAACCGGTGGCCGGCTACACCCTCAAGGCAACCCTTGCCGAGGAACTGGCGCGACGCGGCCCCAGCGGCGTGAGCAACTACCTGCAGCCCAGCAGCGAACCGGCGCCGGCGGTACTGCCGGGCGATTTCCGCATCCTCGTGGCCGAGGACAACAGCATCTCCACCAAGGTCATCCGCGGCATGCTGAGCAAGCTCAACCTGCAGCCGGACACCGCCAGCAATGGCGAGGAAGCCCTGGCGGCGATGAAGTCCACGCAGTACGACCTGGTACTGATGGACTGCGAGATGCCGGTGCTCGACGGCTTCTCCGCCACCGAGCGCCTGCGTGCCTGGGAAGCCAACGAACACCGGCCGCACACCCCGGTGGTGGCGCTTACCGCGCACATCCTCAGCGAGCACAAAGAGCGCGCGCGGCTGGTCGGGATGGACGGCCACATGGCCAAGCCGGTGGAGCTGTCGCAGTTGCGCGAGCTGGTGGCCTACTGGGTCGGCGAGCGCGACCGCCGGCTGCGCCAGCAGAGCGACGCGTTGCCGTCCTGATCCCGGTTTCGGCTTTTCGTAGGAGCGAGCTTGCTCGCGAATAGATTCCGCTGCGGGGGGCTGGTTCGCGAGCAAGCTCGCTCCTACAGGCACTTCCCGTCACCCAGGCACTTCGCCCAACCCTAGTCCGCGATGGATCATGCAGCGTGCCATGCGGGATCGCGGACAGAGTCCGCTCCTACACGCCAGGGCATTTCTCCCGCACCGCCCCACCCGCTATGCTTTGCCTGCCACACCTCTCTCAACCCGGACGAGTTTCCCCCATGCATGTGTTGTCCAGCGTGTACCTGAAGATGCTGGTGCTCTACAGCCCCTTCTTCGTGCTGTCCTGCTTCATCAGCCTGAGCCGTGGTTTCGGTCCGCGCGATCGCAAGCACATGGCGTGGCGCGTGGCCCTGGCGGCGTTGGTCGCCAGCGTGCTGCTGTACCTGTTCGGGCGCTACATCTTCACCCTGTTCGGCATCACCGCCGACGCCTTTCGCATCGGCGCCGGCAGCGTGCTGTTCATCTCCGCGCTGAGCATGGCCCAGGGACGCTCGGCGGTGCAGAGCGACAACGTACAGCAGGACGTCACCATCGTCCCGCTGACCATCCCGATCACCGTCGGCCCCGGCACCATCGGAGCCCTGCTGGTCATGGGGGTGAACCAGGAATGGGAGAACAAGCTGCTGGCCATCGCCGCGATCTTCCTCGCCTGCCTGACTCTGGGCATCATGCTGTACCTTTCCGACAAGATCGAAAAGATCCTCGGCGACCAGGGCCTGCAGATCGTCAGCCGGCTGATGGGCCTGTTCGTCTGCGCCCTGGCGGCACAGATCATCATGACCGGCGTGCGCGGCTACTTCATTCCGCAGTAATGCGCACCATTGGGGAGCGCCGTGCGCCAAAGCGTGTTCGGCGCACCAAAGCCGCGCACTAAAAAAACCCACTCCTACGACAGAAAATCGCGTCCAACCCATCTGCGCCAAGGCTTTTGCCTGTTTGGCACGGATGCTGCGATGGCAGCTTCGATCCCGCTCGGGGTCGCCCCATTTCCGGGGAAGCTGCCGCACCGGCAACTCCCCGCCCCTGGATAGCCAAGGAGGCTGCCGCGATGAAACGTCGTCCGCTGTTGAAAAGTACGCTGGCCATGAGCGCCCTGCTGCTCACCGGTCTGTTCCCGTTCAGCTCCCAGGCCGCCGAGACCATCAAGGTCGGCATCCTGCATTCGCTGTCCGGCACCATGGCGATCTCCGAGACCTCGCTCAAGGACATGGCGCTGATGACCATCGACGAGATCAACGCCAAGGGCGGGGTGAACGGCAAGCAGCTCGAAGCGGTGGTGGTCGACCCGGCCTCCAACTGGCCGCTGTTCGCCGAGAAGGCGCGCCAGTTGCTGACCCAGGACAAGGTCGCGGTGGTCTTCGGCTGCTGGACCAGCGTGTCGCGCAAATCCGTGCTGCCGGTGTTCGAGGAACTCAACGGCCTGCTGTTCTACCCGGTGCAGTACGAGGGTGAAGAGATGTCGCCCAACGTTTTCTACACCGGCGCGGCGCCGAACCAGCAGGCCATCCCGGCGGTGGAATACCTGATGAGCGAGGACGGCGGCGGCGCCAAGCGCTTCTTCCTGCTGGGCACCGACTACGTCTACCCGCGCACCACCAACAAGATCCTGCGCGCCTTCCTGCACAGCAAGGGCGTGGCCGACAAGGACATCCAGGAGGTCTACACGCCGTTCGGCCACAGCGACTACCAGACCATCGTCGCCGACATCAAGAAGTTCTCCGCCGGCGGCAAGACCGCAGTGATCTCCACCGTCAACGGCGACTCCAACGTGCCGTTCTACAAGGAGCTGGCGAACCAGGGCCTGGAAGCCACCGAAGTGCCGGTGGTGGCCTTCTCCGTGGGCGAGGAAGAATTGCGCGGCATCGACACCAAGCCGCTGGTGGGCAACCTCGCCGCGTGGAACTACTTCGAGTCGGTGAAGAACCCGGAGAACACAAAGTTCGTCGCTGACTGGAAGGCGTACGCCAAGGCCAAGAACCTGCCCAACTACAGCACCGCCGTGACCAACGACCCGATGGAAGCCACCTACGTCGGCATCCACATGTGGGCGCAGGCCGTGCAGAAGGCCGGCAGCACCGATGTCGACAAGGTCCGCGAGGCCATGGCCGGGCAGACCTTCAAGGCGCCGTCGGGCTTCACCCTGAGCATGGACAAGACCAACCACCACCTGCACAAACCGGTGATGATCGGCGAGATCGAGGACAACGGTCAGTTCAACGTGGTCTGGAAAACCCCCGAGCCGATCCGCGCGCAGCCGTGGAGCCCTTTCATTCCGGGCAACGACAAGAAGCCGGATTACGCGGTGCGCGGTAACTGATTCTTTTCGGCGCGAGAGCACCCTCACCTAGCCCTCTCCCTCAGGAGAGGGGACTGTTCGGAGTTGTCGGTTGGCACGGCATTCATCCTGACGCCAATCTGCCCCCTCTCCCTCCGGGAGAGGGCCGGGGTGAGGGAATCGTCTGGCATCAGTTCCACCAGGAAAATCCTAATGCCCCAACTTATCCACACCTGCGTCTTGCTCTTGGCCCTGCTGCTGGCTAATCCAGCCTTGGCCACCCCCGCGCAGGATTTCACCCGCGCCGACGCTCCCGAGCAGGCGAAGCTGCTGGAATCCTGGGCCGCCGCTCCCGATGCCGCACGCCTGGATTTCCTCGTCGCCTTGCAATCCGGCCGCGTCGCCGTCGATGCGCAGAACAGCGCCTTCCTGCTCGGTGACGATGGTCAGTACCACGCCGCCGAAGGCGATGCCGCTGCGGATGGTGAGCCGCAGAAGCTGCGCCTGAACAACCGCCTGCGCGGGCTGCTCAACACCGCACTGGCCAGCCACCAGTTGGTCGCCGACAGTCCCTCCGTGCGCCTGGACGCCGCGCGTCAGCTGCAGAAGAGCGCCCGTCCGGCGCAACGCACGTTGCTCGAATATCGCCTCAACGAAGAGTCCGACAACGACGTCAAAGCTGCCCTGCAACTGGCCCTGGCCAACCTGCAGCTGGCCGATCCCGTCCCCACAGTGCGCCTCTCCGCCGTACGCCTGCTGGGCGAGTCCGGCGATCCGCAGGCGCGCACCCGCCTGGAAAACCTCCTCGACCCCGCCGTCGAACCGGACGACTCGGTGCGCACCGCCGCCGCCACCAGCCTCGGCCAGGTCAAGCGCCGCCTGTTGATGGGCGATCTGTTCGGCCAGGCGTTCAGCGGCCTGTCGCTGGGCTCGATCCTGCTGCTGGCCGCCCTGGGCCTGGCCATCACCTACGGCCTGCTCGGGGTGATCAACATGGCCCACGGAGAAATGCTGATGCTCGGCGCCTACTCCACTTATGTGGTGCAGTTGCTCTGCCAGCGTTACGCGCCTGGTGTGCTGGAGCTGTACCCGCTGCTCGCCCTGCCGGTGGCCTTCCTGGTCACCGCGTGCATCGGCATGGCGCTGGAGCGCACGGTGATCCGCCATCTCTACGGTCGACCGTTGGAAACCCTGCTCGCCACCTGGGGCATCAGCCTGGTGCTGATCCAACTGGTGCGCGTGCTGTTCGGCGCGCAGAACGTCGAGGTGTCCAACCCGGCGTGGCTGTCCGGCGGCATCCAGGTGCTACCCAACCTCGTGCTGCCGTGGAACCGCATCGTCATCATCGGCTTCGCGCTGTTCGTGCTCGCGCTTACCTGGCTGCTGCTCAACCGCACGCGGCTGGGCCTGAACGTCCGCGCCGTCACCCAGAACCGCAACATGGCCGCCTGCTGCGGCGTGCCCACCGGCCGCGTGGACATGCTCGCTTTCGGCCTCGGCTCGGGCATCGCCGGCCTCGGAGGCGTGGCGCTGTCGCAGGTCGGCAACGTCGGCCCGGACCTGGGCCAGAGCTACATCATCGACTCCTTCCTGGTGGTGGTGCTCGGCGGTGTCGGCCAGCTCGCCGGCAGCGTGCTGGCCGCCTTCGGCCTGGGCGTGGCGAACAAGATCCTCGAACCGCAGATCGGCGCGGTGCTGGGCAAGATCCTGATCCTCGCGCTGATCATCCTGTTCATCCAGAAACGTCCGCAGGGGCTCTTCGCTCTGAAAGGGAGGGTCATCGATTGATGAAAAAAACCATATGGGAGCTGATTGCTCTTCGTAGGAGCGAGCTTGCTCGCGAACCCGCCCAGCCGCGGCGCCGCCGGAAAATCTGTTCGCGAGCAAGCTCGCTCCTACAGGTAACTTGCCCATGAACCAGCCACTCACCGTGACGGCCGCGCAGAAGGCCGGCCCGAAACTCACCGCCGGCCTCGTCGGCGCCGCGCTCGTCGCGCTGCTGACCCTGCCGCTCTTGCACCTGCTGCCAGAGAGCAATCCGCTGCACCTCTCCGCCTACGGGCTGACGCTCACCGGCAAGATCCTCTGCTATGCCATCGTCGCCCTGGCCCTGGACCTGGTCTGGGGCTATGCCGGCCTGTTGTCGCTGGGCCACGGGCTGTTCTTCGCCCTGGGCGGCTACGCCATGGGCATGTACCTGATGCGCGAGGCCGCCGGCGACCAGTTGCCGCCGTTCATGACCTTCCTCTCCTGGACGGAGCTGCCCTGGTACTGGGCCGGCACCCAGCACTTCCTCTGGGCGCTGTGCCTGGTGGTGCTGGCGCCCGGCCTGCTGGCGCTGGTGTTCGGCTTCTTCGCCTTCCGCTCGCGGATCAAGGGCGTGTACTTCTCGATCATGACCCAGGCGCTGACCTTCGCCGGCATGCTGCTGTTCTTCCGCAACGAGACCGGTTTTGGCGGCAACAACGGCTTCACCAACTTCCGCAGCATCCTGGGCTTTCCGATCACCGCGCCGGGCACCCGCGCGGCGCTGTTCATCGCCATCGTCCTGCTGCTGGCGGCAAGCCTGGCCATCGGCTTCGCCCTGGCGCGCAGCAAGTTCGGCCGGGTGCTCACCGCCCTGCGCGATGCCGAGAACCGCCTGATGTTCTGCGGCTACGACCCGCGCGGCTACAAGCTCTTCGTCTGGACCCTGAGCGCCGTGCTCTGCGGTCTCGCCGGCGCGCTGTTCGTGCCGCTGGTGGGGATCATCAACCCCAGCGAAATGTCGCCGACCAACTCCATCGAGGCCGCCGTCTGGGTCGCCCTCGGCGGGCGCGGCACGCTGATCGGCCCGCTGCTCGGCGCAGGCGTGGTGAACGGCGCGAAGAGCTGGTTCACCGTGGCCTTTCCCGAGTACTGGCTGTTCTTCCTCGGCGCGCTGTTCATCGTCGTCACCCTGTACCTGCCGCGCGGCATCCTCGGCCTGATCAAGCGGGAGAAAGAGCAATGAGAGCGGTCCCCCACCTGATGCTGGAGCCGGCCTACGACCCGTCGGGCGCCAGCCGCGATGCCATCGGCATCGGTTCGAGCGCCAGCGGCCTGCTGGACGTGCGCCACGGCACCATCCTCACCCTGGAAGACATCAACGTCAGCTTCGATGGCTTTCGCGCCCTGCGCGACCTGACGCTGTATATCGGCGTCGGCGAGTTGCGCTGCATCATCGGCCCCAACGGCGCGGGCAAGACCACGCTGATGGACGTGATCACCGGCAAGACCCGTCCGGACAACGGCAAGGCGTTCTTCGGCGAAACCCTCGACCTGACCCGCATGAGCGAGGTGGAAATCGCCCAGGCCGGCATCGGCCGCAAGTTCCAGAAGCCCACGGTGTTCGAGGCGCTCTCGGTATTCGAGAACCTGGAGCTCGCGCAGAAGACCGACAAGTCGGTATGGGCCAGCCTGCGGGCGAAGCTCTCCGGCGAGCAGAAGGACCGCATCGAGCAAGTGCTCACCACCATCCGCCTGCGCGAGTCGCGCAACCGCCCCGCCGGGCTGCTCTCCCACGGGCAGAAGCAGTTCCTGGAGATCGGCATGCTGCTGGTGCAGGAGCCGCAACTGTTGCTGCTGGACGAGCCGGTGGCGGGCATGACCGACGCCGAGACCGAGTTCACCGCCGAGCTGTTCAAATCCCTCGCCGGCCAGCATTCGCTGATGGTGGTGGAGCACGACATGGGCTTCGTCGGCAGCATCGCCGACCACGTCAGCGTGCTGCACCAGGGGCATGTACTGGCCGAGGGCTCACTGGAGGAAGTGCAGGCGAACGAGCAGGTCATAGAGGTCTATCTCGGCCGCTAGTTCTGAATTGGCCGCGCTCGCACCCGCGTCTGCGGCGTTGCCGGACACTTCCCCCATGCTCATTGCCAGTCGGCAACTCCGCTGGGTGAAGTGTCCGGCGCCTTGCATCCACAGGCGCGATCACGGCCCTTTACAACGGCGTTCTCAAAGCCAAGAGCCCAGGAACCAATCCATGCTGCAAGTCGACAATCTGCACCAGTACTACGGCGGCAGCCACATCCTGCGTGGCCTGTCGTTCGACGCGAAGATCGGCGAGGTCACCTGCCTGCTCGGGCGCAACGGCGTGGGCAAGACCACCCTGCTGCGCTGCCTGATGGGCCTGGTGCCGGCCAAGGACGGCATGGTCAGCTGGGAGGGCAAGCCGATCACCGGCCTCAAACCGCACCAGCGCGTGCATGCCGGCATCGCCTACGTGCCGCAGGGGCGGGAAATCTTTCCGCGCCTGACGGTGGAGGAAAACCTGCTGATGGGCCTGTCGCGGTTCAGCGCCGGCCAGGCCAAGACGGTGCCCGAGCCCATCTACGAGCTGTTCCCGGTGCTGCGGGAAATGAAGCAGCGGCGCGGCGGCGACCTCTCCGGCGGCCAGCAGCAACAGCTCGCCATCGGCCGCGCCCTGGCCAGCCGGCCACGCCTGCTGATCCTCGACGAGCCCACCGAAGGCATCCAGCCGTCGGTGATCAAGGAGATCGGCGCGGTGATCCGCAAGCTCGCCGAACGTGGCGACATGGCCATCCTGCTGGTGGAGCAGTTCTACGATTTCGCCGCCGAACTGGCCGACCAGTACCTGGTGATGTCCCGTGGCGAGATCGTCCAGCAGGGGCGCGGCGCGGACATGGAAGCCGAGGGCGTGCGCGGATTGGTAGCCATCTGAGGTGAGGGCAACTCGCTCCTACAGGATCAGTATGGGTGCTCCTTGTAGGAGCGAGCTTGCTCGCGAACCCAGGTCCACACCGAGACGACCTGTCACTGGCGAACGACCGTGGCGGGTGGCAAGCTGCCAGGCCCGTATCGGCTTTTCCGGAGTTGGTCATGCCCCTCGTCCTGCGTCCAGCCGTCAATGACGACGCCGGTTTCGCCGCAGTCTGCGTGGCAGCCGCCTACGCCCAGTGGATTCCCAGGCTCGGCCGAAAGCCGGGACCGATGCTGGACGACTACCACGCCATCATCGCCGAGGACCGTGTGTTGATCGCCGAGCAGGACGGCGCACCGGTCGGCCTGCTGGTGATGCGCGAGACCGACGAGGGCTTCCTGCTCGACAACATCGCCGTGCTGCCCGAGTGCGCCGGTCAGGGTATCGGTCGCGAGCTGCTGGTGCACGCCGAGGAAGCCGCCGCAAAGCTGGGCTACCCGTCGCTGTACCTCTACACCAACGAACGCATGGTGGAGAACATCGAGCTGTATGCGAAGAACGGCTATCAGGAATACGCGCGCCGGCTGGAGAGCGGCTTCCACCGCGTGTACATGCGCAAGCAACTGGGCTGAGACCCGGCTTTTTTGTAGGAGCGAGCTTGCTCGCGAACACCGGCGGGCGTCGAAGCTCAGGCCGGTTCGCGAGCAAGCTCGCTCCTACAGGGATCTACGCACCGATCAGGTGCATTCATGTCGATGACGCACCGCAAAAGCGCCCTTACCTGACCGATCGGACAAGCCCACTTTTCTGTCTCGATCCCTCGCCCCGCCTGACCTGCTCGTCCTCGACAGCGAACAGCGCACTATCCTGGCGCGCCCGGCACGCTGCTTGCTCTGTCCTGAGCATCCTTCGTTTCGAAGCTGCCCATGAACGCACCGGCCACCCTCTTCCACCCCGCCTGGCACGCCGAGCTGGAGCTGGCCTACGCCCGCGTCGGCGACGGCACGCGGCCGGTCACCCGGCGTCATCTCGGCCCGTTGCGGGTGCAGAAGCACCTGTACGCGGAAGGGCCGCAGGTCTGCCAGCACATCGTCGTGCACCCGCCCGGCGGCATCGCCGGCGGCGATACGCTGAACCTCGATATCCACGCCGGTCAGGACGGCTGGGCGCAGCTCACCAGCCCCGGCGCGGCCAAGTGGTACCGCGCCGGTTGCCCGGCGAAACAGCAGTTGAACGTGCGCGTCGGTCCCGGCGCCACGCTGGAATGGCTGCCGCAGGAAACCATCGTCTACTCCGGCGCGCAGGCCGAGCTGACGACCCGCATCGACCTCGAAGCGGATGCCCGGCTGTTCTACTGGGACGTCGTCGCCCTCGGCCGCCCGGCCAGCGGCGAGCGCTTCGACGACGGCCACTTCGCCGCCGCCCTGGACATTCGCCGCGACGGCCAGCGCCTGTGGCACGAGCGCCAGCGCGTGGAGGGCAACGACCGCCTGCTCGACTCGCCCATCGGCCTGGCCGGCCACCCGGTGATGGCCACGCTGATCGCCAGCGGGCAGATCGACGCGGCGCTGATCGAAGCCTGTCGCGCCATCCCCTGCCAGGGGCGTGGCAACCTCACCCAACTGCCCGGCCTGGTGGTCGCCCGCTGCCTCGCCCACGAGGCGCTGCACGCCCGCGCCTGGCTCATCGAACTCTGGCGCCGGCTGCGGCCGGCGCTGCTCGGCCGCGAGGCCGTTCCTCCCCGAATCTGGAGCACCTGACATGGACCTGACTCCCCGCGAGAAGGACAAGCTGCTGATCTTCACCGCCGGCCTGGTCGCCGAGCGCCGCCTCGCCCGAGGTGTAAGACTCAACTACCCGGAGGCCGTGGCGCTGATCTCCGCCGCGTTGCTCGAAGGTGCGCGGGATGGCCAGACGGTCGCCGACCTGATGCACTACGGCACCACGCTGCTGAGCCGCGAACAGGTGATGGAAGGCGTGCCGGAGATGATCCCGGAGATCCAGGTGGAAGCCACCTTCCCGGACGGCACCAAGCTGGTCACCGTGCACCAGCCCATCGCTTGACGCCCCATTCGGCGAATAAAGCGCTCCGCTTTATTCGCCCTACGAAAGAAGGAACCGACATGCTCATCCGCGACGCCAGCCAAGCCGACCTCGGCAGTCTGCGCGATATCTACAACGACGCCGTGCTCAACACCACCGCGATCTGGAACGAGGTCGCCATCGACCTGGAGAACCGCCGCGCCTGGCTGGAATTGCGCGCGCAGCAGGGCTTCCCGGTGCTGGTGGCCGAAGACGGCGGCGAAGTGGTGGGCTACGCCAGCTACGGCCCGTGGCGCGCCTTCGACGGCTTTCGCGAGACGGTCGAGCACTCGGTCTACGTGCGCGCCGACCAACGCGGCAAGGGCCTCGGCCCGCTGCTGATGCAGGCGCTGATCGAGCGCGCCCGCGCCCAGGGCCTGCACGTGATGGTCGCGGCCATCGAGAGCGGCAATATCGCGTCGATCCGTCTGCACGAGCGTCTGGGCTTCATCACCCGCGGGCAGATGCCGCAGGTGGGCCAGAAGTTCGGCCGCTGGCTGGACCTGACCTTCATGCAACTGATCCTCGACCCACGGAGCTCCCCATGATCCCTGGCGAATACGACATCCAGAGCGGCGAGATCGAGCTCAACGCCGGCCGCCGCACGCTCGGCCTGACGGTCGCCAATAGCGGCGACCGGCCGATCCAGGTCGGCTCGCACTACCACTTCTTCGAGACCAATGACGCGCTGCTGTTCGACCGTGACGCGGCGCGCGGCATGCGCCTGAACATCCCGGCCGGCACCGCGGTGCGCTTCGAACCGGGGCAGAGCCGCGAGGTGGAGTTGGTGGAGCTGGCAGGCGAGCGCAAGGTGTATGGATTTGCCGGACGGGTGATGGGCGCACTCTGAAAGCCCCTCACCCCGGCCCTCTCCCGGAGGGAGAGGGAGAAAAGCAGCCCGCTGCAGCGGGATAGTTCAGCGCGCCGATCAGCCCCCTCTCCCCTTGGGAGAGGGTTGGGGTGAGGGCAGCGCCAATGCACGGATCGATCAGGGAGCCCCGATGAAGATCAGCAGACAAGCCTACGCCGACATGTTCGGCCCCACCGTCGGCGACCGCGTGCGCCTGGCCGATACCGGCCTGTGGATCGAGGTGGAGCAGGACTTCACCGTCTACGGCGAGGAAGTGAAGTTCGGCGGCGGCAAGGTCATCCGCGACGGCATGGGCCAGAGCCAGCTGTGCGCCGCGCAGGTCGTCGACACGGTGATCACCAACGCGCTGATCCTCGACCACTGGGGCATCGTCAAGGCCGACGTAGGCCTCAAGCACGGGCGCATCGCCGCCATCGGCAAGGCCGGCAACCCGGACATCCAGCCCGGCGTGACCATCGCCCTGGGCGCCAGCACCGAAGTGATTGCCGGCGAGGGCATGATCCTCACCGCCGGCGGCATCGACACGCACATCCACTTCATCTGTCCGCAGCAGATCGAAGAGGCGCTGATGAGCGGGATCACCACCATGATCGGCGGCGGTACCGGGCCGGCCACCGGCACCAACGCCACCACCTGCACCTCCGGTCCCTGGCACATGGCGCGCATGCTCCAGGCCGCGGATGCCTTCCCGATGAACATCGGCTTCACCGGCAAGGGCAACGCCAGCCTGCCGCTGCCGCTGGAAGAGCAGGTGCGCGCCGGCGCCATCGGCCTGAAGCTGCACGAGGACTGGGGCACCACCCCGGCGGCCATCGACAACTGCCTCTCGGTGGCCGACCGCCTCGACGTGCAGGTGGCGATCCATACCGACACCCTCAACGAGTCCGGCTTCGTCGAAACCACCCTCGCCGCGTTCAAGGGCCGCACCATCCACACCTACCATACCGAGGGCGCCGGTGGCGGCCACGCGCCGGACATCATCAAGGCCTGCGGCTTCGCCAATGTGCTGCCCAGTTCGACCAACCCGACCCGGCCCTTCACCCGCAACACCATCGACGAACACCTGGACATGCTCATGGTCTGCCACCACCTCGACCCGAGCATCGCCGAGGACGTGGCCTTCGCCGAGTCGCGCATCCGCCGCGAGACCATCGCCGCCGAGGATATCCTCCACGACCTCGGCGCCTTCAGCATGATCAGCTCCGACAGCCAGGCCATGGGCCGCGTCGGCGAAGTGATCACGCGCACCTGGCAGACCGCCGACAAGATGAAAAAACAGCGCGGCGCACTGGACGGCGACGGCGCGCGCAACGACAACTTCCGCGCCAAGCGCTACATCGCCAAGTACACCATCAACCCGGCGATCACCCACGGCGTCGCCCATGAAGTGGGCAGCATCGAAGTGGGCAAGCTGGCCGACCTGGTGCTCTGGCGTCCAGCGTTCTTCGGTGTGAAGCCAAGCCTGATCCTCAAGGGCGGCGCCATCGCCGCGAGCCTGATGGGCGACGCCAACGCGTCGATTCCGACGCCACAGCCGGTGCACTACCGACCGATGTTCGCAAGCTACGGCGGCAGCCGCCACGCCACTTGCCTGACCTTTCTCAGCCAGGCCGCGTTCGACCTCGGCGTGCACCACGAACTGGGCCTGCGCAAGGCCATCGGCGTGGTGAAGGGCTGCCGCAGCGTGCAGAAGACCGACCTGATCCACAACGCCTACCTGCCGCACATCGAGGTCGACGCGCAGAACTACCAGGTACGCGCCGACGGTCAGTTGCTGTGGTGCGAACCGGCTGACGTGCTGCCGATGGCGCAGCGGTATTTTCTCTTTTGAGGCAGGCTCCTCCGTGCTCGGCCACGGCGCAACGAGAGCAGGGGTGGACGGATCGAGGTCGAACAGGCCGACGGTAGCGTGCTGGTGCCGCTGAGACCGACCGCGCCGACGTCCGGAAACAGAAAACGGCGCTGTCGGGCGCCGCTTTCATAATCGGACCGAGGCATTTCAGCGCAACTGGCTGTCCTTGCTGCCGCGTCGGTTGTAACCGGAATAGGCCGCCTGCTCCTTGTCATGCTCGGCCTGGCAGTTCACGCACAGGCGCACGCCGGGGATAGCCTTGCGCCGCGCCTCGGGGATCGGCGCATCGCATTCCTCGCAATGGGTCAGGCTCTCGCCCTTGGGCAACTGGTTGCGCGCCCGTGCGATGGCGTCCTCGATGGTGCTGTCGATCTGCTCCTGAACCGCTCCGTCGTTTGCCCAGCCGCTGGCCATGGCGACCTCCGTCGATTGATCACTATTCATACAGATATGAAGGGTGTCTGAGGCAATTGCAAGGGGTCGTCGTCCTGAGGCGAAACGGCGCATTACACCAGCATTATCGGACTCATCTTACAGGCAGAGCGGAGCATGAAACCGAGAATGACGCCCTCCACGTCATCCAAGGAACCCATCATGCGATTCGTTTACGCGCTGTTCGCCGGTCTGATGCTGACGGGAGCGCTGCCCGGCCTCGTATCCGCTGCCGAGGCCAGCGCCCGTCAGACCGATCCGCTGTTGCAGGATATCGAGCGCTATCTGCTGCTCTACGCGGCCACCGGCGATGATCGCTTCCTGACTCGGCTGGACAGCCTTGGCGTGGTGTTCGAAAGCCAGCTCGGCGAGCAGAAGCAAGCCAGGACGCTGAAGGACATCTGGCAATTGCATCAGCAGACGCTGAGCAAGGTGCGCGATGCTCACACCAAGAAGGACGTCGATCTGAAAGAAGCATTGCAGCAGACCCAGGAGGTCGCCGATCTGTTCGACAGCTTCCTGGAGAGTTCCTCGGACAGCGTACCGTCGATGCGCGGAGAACTGCGCGAACTGGCGCTGCTGGAAGCCCGGAAGGCCAACCGCAAGTTACTGGGTGAGCCGTCCGCGACGCAGAGCGAGCGCATCGAAGCGCTGTGTGCAAGCCTGCAGTCCCGCCTTGAGGCCTTGCCGGACAATCCCGCGCGCGACAGCCTGATGGCGCACTGGACATTCCTGCGCAAGAGCCAGGCGGCCGGTGGCACCCTGCTCTACCCGTTCAACGCGCAGATCGAGTACCTCAGCAGCCATATCCCCCAAAGCTGAGTGGGGCACGGAAGCAGTCTTACTCCTTCACTTCCATGTATTCCCGTGCCCAGATCTGGTACTCCTCGGGCAGGGTGTATTTCTTCGCCAGCTCCGACGCGGTGAGATCGGAGGCGTGCACGCCGCGCTGCTCGCGCAGGCAGTCGTAGGTCGCCTTGATCGCCGCGAAGTAGGCGGCGTGGCCGTCCACCACGATACGCACGCCCAATTCCGCCAGGCGCTGGTCATCGCGCAGCGCCGGGTTGCCGTAGGACACCAGCATCAGCGGCACGGAGAGGTGGCGGGAGATCGCCTCCAGGTGGTCGAAGTCGCGGATACCGACCATGCAGATGCCGTCGGCGCCGGCGGCCTGGTAGGCCAGGGTGCGGCGGATCACGTCGTCCACTTCCAGCACTTCGGCGTTGGTGCGGGCGATGATCGCCATGTCTTCGTCGATGCGCGCCTCGATGGCCGCTCGGATCTTGCCCACGCCTTCTTCCACGCTGATCAGGTCGGTGGACTTGCGGCCGAACTGCGCCGGCAGCAGGGTGTCCTCGATGGTCAGCGCGGCCACGCCGGCGCGTTCCAGCTCGACCACGGTGCGCATGGTGTTCAGCGCGTTGCCGTAGCCGTGGTCGGCGTCGGCGAGCACCGGCAGGCGAGCCACACGGCCGATGCGGGTGGCCTGCTCGACGAACTCGCTGAGGGTGATCAGGGCGAAGTCCGGCGCCGCCAGAACTTGTAGTGAAGCTACAGAACCACCCAGGATACCTACCTCGAACCCCAGGTCCGCGGCGATGCGCGCCGACATCGGATCGAACACCGAGGCGGTGTGGTAGCAGGAGGAGGAAGTCAGTAAGGCGCGAAATTCCTTGCGCAATTCGTGAAAGGAGGCTCTGTGCATGGTGGGGTCCAACGGCTTATACGGGGTGGGAAAGAAAAATCAGTGGGCAAAAACTCTTGTAGGAAAACTACAGGAACGCAATGTAGCAAAACTACAAGCTACTCCCCAAGCCCTCTTTGCCACCACCGCTTCCCGACAGATACCCTGGCTTTCCCCACACGCTCGCGTAAACTGCGCGGCCGTTTTTTCTCCGGACACCCGCGCACCATGTTCCAGACCACTGAAGCCCGCGCCCTGGGCATCGACTTCGGCACCTCCAACTCCACCGTCGGCTGGTGGCGTCCGGGCACGGAACCGCTGATCACCCTGGAAGACGACAAGATCACCCTGCCCTCGGTGATCTTCTTCAACGTCGAGGAGCGTCGCCCGGTGTACGGCCGCCTGGCCCTGCACGAGTACCTGGAAGGCTACGAAGGCCGCCTGATGCGCTCGCTGAAAAGCCTGCTGGGCTCCTCGCTGCTGAAAAGCGAGACCACCGTGCTGGGCAGTGCCATGCCGTTCAAGGACCTGCTGGGGCTGTTCATCGGCGAGCTGAAGAAACGTGCCGAGGCCGTCGCCGGCCGCGAGTTCGACGCCGTGGTGCTGGGCCGTCCGGTGTTCTTCGTCGACGACGATCCCAAGGCCGACCAGGAAGCCCAGGACACCCTGGTGGCCGTGGCGCACAAGCTCGGCTTCAAGGAGGTCTCCTTCCAGTACGAACCGCTGGCCGCGGCCTTCGACTACGAGCGCGGCATCCAGCGCGAAGAACTGGTGCTGATCGTCGACATCGGCGGCGGTACTTCCGACTTCTCGCTGGTGCGCCTGTCGCCGGAGCGCCGTGAAGTGGCCGACCGCCACGGCGACATCCTCGCCACCGGCGGCGTGCACATCGGCGGCACCGACTTCGACAAGCAGTTGAGCATCCAGGGCGTAATGCCGCTGTTCGGCTACGGCAGCCGGATGAAGAGCGACGCCTTCATGCCGACCAGCTACCACCTCAACCTCGCCACCTGGCACACCATCAACGCGGTATATGCGCAGAAGTCCCAGCTGGCGCTGCAGAACATGCGCTACGACATCGTCGACGCCACCGGCATCGACCGCCTGTTCAAGCTCATCGAGCAGCGCGCCGGCCACTGGCTGGCGATGCAGGTGGAAGCCAGCAAGATCGAACTGTCCGACGCCGATCGCCGCGATATCGACCTCGCGCGCGTCGAGGCCGGCCTGGTCGCCGAGCTGAGCCGCGAGCTGTTCGAAGGCGCCATCGGCCCACTGCTGGAGCGCGTGCGCGGCAGCATCGGCGAACTGCTCAACTCCGCCGACGTGGAGCCGGCGCGGGTCGACAGCGTGTTCTTCACCGGCGGCTCGTCCGGCGTACCGGCGCTGCGCCAGAGCGTGGCGGCGATGCTGCCCAACGCCCGGCACGTGGACGGCGACCGCTTCGGCGGCATCGGCAGCGGCCTGGCCATCGAAGCGAAGAAGCGCTACGGCTGAGCAGCGCTGCCCCGGCGGCCCCTCGCCCCGGGGCCGTCGCCGCCCCCGCCGTGCGCGGATTGCGCCGGAGCGCACTGACGCCCGTCCCGCCTTGCGCTAGCGTTGAGAATCATCCCCTCACGCTGGAAGCCGCCATGTCACTCCTCCGTCTCGCCATCCTCGTCAGCCTGCCGTGTGCGCTCGCCGCCTGCGGCCTGGGCGAAACGGCCGCCACCGCAACCACCGCGGCCAGCCTGCAAGCCCAGCGGGCGCAACAGGCCCAGCAGCAGATGCAACAGATCCAACAGCAGATCGACCAGGCCAATGTGCAGAACCAGCAACGCCTGGACGATGCGCTGAAAGACGCGCAATAGCGCAGATTTCTCGAACTCCCCGGCCGCGTTGCCGCTCCAAGTTGTGCAAGTGTGTCGCTCACACCAAGCCGCTTCGAACCCAGGAGAGCCCTATGGACAAACGATCACTGCTGGCATTGCTCGTACTGGCGTCATTGGCGGGCTGCGCCTCCACCAGGGTGCAGAACCCGGTCAACTACATCACCTTCCGCGACGAGCCGCTGGTCCGCAATGTCGACAAAGGCATGACCGGGGAACAGGTGCTGCGCATCGGCGGGCCACCCTCGGCCACGCAGAAGCGCCTGATGAATCCCGGTAGCTGCAACAGCTACATCCTCAGCAAGGATGGCCAGCAGCAGCCCTTCTACGTCAGCTTCGACGGCAGCGGCAAGGTCGATGGCTCGGGCTTCATGAGCTGTTCCGAACTGGACCGCCACGAGCGCGACTACCAGCCCTGAGCCCACGGCCCTCGTCCCTTCCGGACGAGGGCCGTCTCCCGCCGCTCAGCGCAGCGCCTCGATCAGTTCATCCTTGCGCATGCGCCAGCGCCCGCGGATGCCCTTGCGCCCGGCCCGCTCGAGCAACTGCTCGCGGGTCAGCTCCGCCAGGGGTGCCAGGCTCCGCCCGCCGGGCTTGGGCGATGTGCCCTTGCGGGCCTTGGCCGCGCGCCGTGCCGAGGCGCTGCGGGCCATGCCCTTGGCCTCTTCGCTCTTGCGTTGAGCGCCGCCACCCTTGCGTTCGCCGCCGCCGGACTGGCGATTGACCGTGGCCCAGGCCAGCGCCTCGGCTTCCTCGCGGCTCATTCCCAGGTGCCGGTAGCTCTCTTCGATATGCGCTGCCTTGCGCTTCTGGCGGGCGCTGTACAGGCTCTTGTCTCCACGGGGCATGACATTCTCCTTGCTCGAAGGTCTACCGGGAGTGGACCGGCCCCGCGTTGAAATATTCACTCCGATGTGCCGCCGTCTATCATGCGAACACCCAGCCAGGAGCCCCACACCATGAAACACCGGATCATCGAACTGCCCGCCTTCACCGTGGTGGGCCTGGAGTATCGGGGCAACGCCCCCGGCGACAGCATCGGCCAGCTCTGGCAGCGCTTCCTGCCGCGCGAGCACGAAATCGGCGCCAGCGCCCGGGACAAGAACGCCTATGGCGTCTGCACCCAGCTGCCGGGCGGCGAGTTCCACTACATCGCGGCGCTGCCGGTGGAGGCCGACGCCGCGGTGCCCGACGGCATGCTGAAGTTCGAGGTGCCGGCGCAGAAATACGCCGTATTCACCCACATCGGCCCGGTACAGGGGATCGCCGACAGCTTCCAGGCCATCTATTCCAGTCTGCTCGCCCGCGCCGGTCTCACGCCGCGCAAGGGGATCGACCTGGAACGCTACACCGAACGCTTCCTCGGCCCGGAGAATCCGGCCTCGGAAACCGACCTGTACATTCCGGTCTATTGACCCAGGCTGCCGCCAGCCCCGCCTCTATTTGCGCTTGCCCGGCGCCGGCGCCTTCGCCGGCTGCTTCATCTGCTGCAGCAGCGGCCCGCACTGGTTGTCGTCCTTCTGGCTGGGTGCCACCAGTGCCAGCAACGCGGCGGCCGGCGCCACCGCCACGCCCAGCGCGAGCATGCCCGCGCCGCGCAGTACCAGCGGCCCGCTGTGTACTCCGGCGCGGGGATTCTTGAAGGTGCCCTGGACGTAGAGCGGCGAGCGCAGCGAGAAGATGCGCAGACCCTTGCTCTCGGGAATCACGTCCAGGTCCAGCTGCTCGGTGGCGAAGTTGGCGGTGCCCTGCACGTTGATGATGGCGTTCTCGGTGTCGAACACGAACACCCGTGGCTGCGCCAGGCCCCGGGTGATGCCGACATCGGCGGCGGCGCAGTTGATCTTCACCTCGTCATCGCCGAACAGCTTGGCCACCACGTAGTTACCCAGGTTCAGGCCGGCGATCTCCATCAGCCCCTTGCTGATCCGCCCATCGTTGATCAGCAGTTTCATCTGCCCGTTGGCGCCGCCGAGGATGCTCGCCACCGAGTTGCCGGTGCCGCTGAGCGCGGCGTCGCCGTTGAGCTCGCCGAAGCTGGTCTGCATTGGCGCGAAGCTGGGGAACAATTGCTTGAGCTTGAAGCCGCGCGCCTTCAGTTCCACCTGGCTCTGCATCGGCGTCTTGCCGCCGTCCAGGCGGATGTGTGCATCCAGCGCGCCACCCGCCACGCCGAAACGCAGCGGCTCCAGGGTCAGTTGGCCGTCGTTGAGCACCAGGTGGGTATAGAGGTCGCTGATCGGCAGCTTGTTGCTGTGCACGATGCGCTTGCCGGTGAACTCCACGTCGGCATCCATCGCGCGCCAGCGATCGGTGCGGAAGGCTTCCACCGGCAGCACCTTGTCCGGCGGCTGACGGCTGGCCTGGCCGCGCGCCTGCTTGTCCTTGTTCGAATCGGCACCGATCAGCGGGCCCAGGTCGACCATGCGCAACTGCTCGGAACGCAGCTTGCCGGAGAGCTTGGGACGCGGCTGGCGATTGACGAACAACAGGCTGCCGTGGAGATCACTGCCGCCGACCTTGCCGTTGAAGTCCTCATAGTGGAAGGTCGCGCCGTCGGGGTCCTTCAGTTGCGCCGTGAGGCGGCCGTCGGTCTCGTAGGCCGGGGTATCGGGCAGGGTCACGCCGGTGAGCGGGAACAGGTTGGCCATGCTGCTGCCGGCCAGCTTCAGGCGCAGGTCGAGCGCGCCCAGGTTCAGCGGATCGGTCAGCCGGCCGACCACACTGGCGCGGGTGCTGCCGGCGGCGATATCCGCCTGCACCGGGAAGGGCTTGGCGGCGTCCTGCAACGCCAGCATGCCGCCCACCTTGCCGGCACCGTTCAAAGGCAGGCCCTTGTACTCGCCCTTGAGCTTCCAGCCGAACACATAATCCTGGATATCCGCCGCGCCCGCCCCGGCCAGCGCCTTGCCGGCCAACTGACCGAAGGGCACCGGCTTGCCGAGGGGGTCCACCAGTAGCTCCAGACGGGTCCCGAGGCTCCGGTCATCGAGGGTGATGCGTCCCTTGTCGAAGCCGATCTCGCCGATCTCCAGCGTCCAGGACGACGGCTCGGGACTGGGCTCCGCCTCGCGCCTGGGCAGCTCGAAGGTCCAGGTGGCGCGGCCGTCGGCCAGGCGCAGCAGGTCCGCGCTGGGGCGTGTGAGGATGATCTGCGGGATCTTCACGGTCCGCCAGAGCAACGGCAATGGCGCCAGGCGGAACTCGACCTTTTCCAGGCTGGCGAACCGATCCTGGCTGTCCGGGCGGGTGGCCCAATCGGGATTGCCGAGCGTGATGTCGGCGGCGCTGAAATGCGGCCAGGGCACCCAGGCCCGCCAGCCGCCCTCTTCCGGCTCGGTACGCCAGAGCACCTGCAAGTCGCCGTTGATGGCGAAGGAGCGCCCCAGTTCGGCGGACACCTTCTCGTTGATCATCGGCTTCACCTGGTTCCAATCGAAGGTGGCGATGAAGACCAGCAAGGCCGCGAAGAGCGCGACGAAGCCGGTGACGGTCCAAAGGCAGATTCGCTGGCCGCGCGTCATACATGAACTCCCTGGTTGCCGCGTCGGTGGAAGGCCTGGCATCCCGGCGCCAGAGCCCGTGCATGGGGTGCGATGAAACCACGGTCGCCGGAGTCCGCCGTGTCGGCATTCTCCCTTGGTCCGTCAGTTTGGACCACCGTTGCCGGGGTAAATCTCCCGCAACAGGCGGTACAACGACCGACGCCGGCGTACGAAACGCCTCCTGCCAGGGAAGGAAAGCCTGCAAACCCCCTGGGACCTCTCGCCAGACTCCGCCGCTCCACAGCCCGCCGCTGAAACAGTGAAAGTGGCGTTCCAGAGCGATCCTGGGTAGCTTTTCGGGAAATATATCGATCAATTAAATATTAACGATTACACCGATAGCCTCCATCGAGGCCATTGATAGATGACAGATTTAATTATCAACTAATTGTTTTAAAAGGATAAATATAATAATCATCGACATCGATACAGACTATCTCCCCAGATCGTTTTCCAATCGACAATCCAGAACAGATACTGAGCCCGTGTCCAACGAACTCCCCCACTCTTTCTGGAGCCGCATCATGAAACGCACCCTCGTACTTGGCCTTGCCCTCTCCGTACTTGCTGCCAATGCCGCTTTCGCCGGCGCCCAGCAAGAGTCCCCGGTCGTGAACGCCAGCCACGTTCAGATGCTGGTCCAGGACGGCGCCGAACGCACCCTGGATCAACAACAGAAACAACTGGACGCAGCCAAGGCCCGCATTGCCGAAAACGGCTCCAGCCAATCGATCGATCGTCTGCACAAGCAACTGGGCGTTGCCGAGAACGGCTCGAGCCAGACGGTCGACCGCCTGCACAAGGACATGAGCGTTGCCGAAAACGGCTCCAGCCAGACCATCGACCGCCTGCACAAGCAACTGGGCGTTGCCGAGAACGGTTCGAGCCAGACGGTCGACCGCCTGCACAAGGACATGAGCGTTGCCGAAAACGGCTCCAGCCAGACCATCGACCGTCTGCACAAGCAACTGGGCGTTGCCGAGAACGGTTCGAGCCAGTCGGTCGACCGTCTGCACAGGAACATGAGCGTTGCCGAAAACGGCTCCAGCCAGACCATCGACCGCCTGCACGGCAACATGGTCGCCGAATCCGGTGGCGATACCGTCTTCGACGCCCACCTCAAAGCCTGATCCACGCCGTACGCCGCAAGGCGCCAGAAAAGCCCGGCCACGCCGGGCTTTCTTATGCCCGGGGTCGCTGCAACAGCACCCTCGATGCAAGGCCAGTCCGGTTTTGTAACGGCATCCTACCCAGCGCATCGCCGCGAACGCCTGGAAGCACCGCCCCAGAGTGCTTTCCGTCGCTCCATCATTTCCAGCGATAGTTGAAATTAGCCCCCTAAATAATCGACATCGTTGATCCACTGTATTGAGAAGCATCGTTTTTAAATCGATTAATCCGAAGGGAAAATGAACCCGTAGCCAGAAACTTCCTCCCCCTTTGGAGCCGCACAAAATGAAACGTCAGATCGCCCTCAGCCTTGCACTCACCTCCCTGATGACCGCCAACGCCGTCTTCGCCGCCCCGGCCATCCTGACTCCCGCCGCCCAGCCGCAAATCATCGCCCAGGACGGTTCCGACCGTACCATCGACCGCCTGCACAAGCAGATGGGCGAAGAAGTCCGCGTGGCCGACAACGGCACCGAACGCACCATCGATCGTCTGCACAAGCAGATGAGTGAAGAGGCCCGTGTCGCCGCCAACGGTTCCGAGCACACCATCGACCGTCTGCACCAGGAAATGAACCAGGTTCGCGTCGCCGAGAATGGCTCCGAACACAGCGTCGATCGCCTGCACGGCAACATGGTTGCCGAATCCGGTGGCGATATCGTCTTCGACGCCCACCTCAAAGCCTGATCCAGCAGTACGCCGCAAGGCGCCAGAAAAGCCCGGCCTGTGCCGGGCTTTCTTATTTCCGAAGCGGTCCGGGGTTTGCATCGTCACGACGACACCCCAAGGAGCCGCCCATGCACGCATCCCCCCTGAACATCCGCGACGCCCACCCGGATGACCTGTCCACCATCGCCGCGATCTACCGCCACTACGTGCTGCACTCCTGTGCCACCTTCGAGGAAACGCCGCCCACAACCGCCGAGCTGGAACAGCGGTACGCCGGCGTCGTCGCCAGCGGCCTGCCCTACCTGGTGGCCGAGCGCGAGGGGGAGGTGCTGGGCTACTGCTACGCCACGCCGTTCCGCCAGCGCCCGGCCTACCGCTTCACCCTGGAGAACTCGGTCTACGTGCGCCACGATGCAAGCGGCCAGGGAGTCGGCAGCGCCCTGCTGCGGACACTGCTGGCGCGCTGCGGGCGCGGCCCGTGGAAGCAGGTGATCGCCGTGGTCGGCGACAGCGAAAACCACGCCTCGCGGGCGCTGCATCGGCGTTTCGGATTCCGCGAGGTGGGTGTGCTGGAGAAGGTCGGCTTCAAGCTCGGCCGCTGGGTGGACACCGTCTACCTGCAGCGCGAGCTGAACCCGTGAAGTAGCGTCAGGCCTTGGTTTCGGCGCTATCCGGCTCGCCATCGGAGCGGCCGATGGTCGCCGGTGCTTCCACCACCAGTTCCTCCGGCACCTCGTCGACGCGTGGGTCGAGGGTGGCGGCCATCGGGCTGACGGTATCGGGCATGGCCACGTGGTGCAGCGGCGCCTCGTCGACGCGGTGCACGCCGGTCACGCGCTTGGGCTGGACCCAGAAGATCAGCACCAGCGCATAGGCCGACACCAGCATGTAGAACATGCCCGGCCCGAAGTGCCGCATCATCGCGCCGGCGAACAGCGGGCCGATACAGGCGCCGACGCCGTAGGTGGTCAGCAGCATCGCCGACAACGCCACGCGGCGCGGCTGCTCGACATGGTCGTTGGCCAGCGCCACCGCCAGCGGATAGAGGGTGAACAACAGCATGCCGGTCACGAAACCATTGGCCAGCAACGCCCAGTACGGCAGTGAAACCAGCCCCCACATCGGCACCGACGCCAGGCACAACAGCAGCGCGTTGCCGCGAATCAGCCAACTGCGGTTCATCCGGTCCGACAGCCAGCCCAGCGGCCACTGCGCACAGAAGCCGGCGATGATGCACATGCCAACGAACAGGCTCGACTGCGAGGTATCCAGGCCGTTGCGCGCCGCATACACCGGCGCCAGGCCGTAGAAGGCGCCGACCATCAGGCCGGCGACGAAGATGGTGCCCAGCGATTGCGGTACGCGCTTCCAGAAGAAACCGATCTCCAGCGGCGCCGCCACCAGCTTGGCCGGATGCACCCGGCGGGTCAGCGCCAGCGGGATCAGGCAGGAGGAGAAGCACATGGCGACCAGCAGCAGCGGCTTGTAGTCCAGCGCCGGGCTCATCGCCAGCAGCCCCTGGCCAATCACCAGGCCGGCGTCCACCGCCACCATGTAGCCGGCGAACACCTTGCCGCGCTGGTGTCCTTCGGCCTGCTCGTTGAGCCAGCTCTCGATGACCATGTACTGGTTCATCATCACCGCGCCCATCACGAAGCGCAGCACCACCCAGACTTCCAGCTGCGAGACCAGCGCGTGGATCAGCACGATCACCGTCGCCAGCCCCGCACAGGCCACGTAGGAGCGGATGTGGCCGAAACCGGCGATCAGCTTGTGACCGAACTTGCCGCCGCAGACCAGGCCGAAGTAGTAGGCGGCCATCAGGCCACCGACCCACAGGTCGCTGACGCCTTCCTGGGTCAGGCGCAGGCCCATGTAGGTGGTGAACAGGCCGGAGCCGGCCAGCATCAGCAAGGTGGCGGTATAAAGCGCGGGAAAGGTGACGAGCGGGCTGAACATGGCGAGTCCGGCAGATAGTGGGGATGGGGCGGCGAGATGACCGTCCGACATCGGACAGCGGCCGCCCGGCAAAGATCACATGGCGTGACGCCGAGCGCATTATGGCCGGCGACCGGTGCGCCGGCTATCGGCTGCGCGTCCGCCGGCAAATCGGGGAAACCATTCCGCCAGCCGGCCCCTCCAACGCAGTATGTGGCCGGAGAATCGCCATGCTGCTCCAGGATCTCAAGCCGTTCCTGCTCTACTGCACCCTGATCAACTACGTCATCCTGCTGATCTGGTTCGCCGCCTTCAGCTTCGCCCACGACGGTCTCTATCGCCTGCATTCGCGCTGGTTCAAGATTTCGCCCGAGCACTTCGACGCGCTGCACTATGGCGGCATGGCCGTGTACAAGATCGGCGTGCTGGTGCTGAATCTGGCGCCGCTGATCGCCCTCCACCTGATCCAGTGACACCGCGCCCTGCGACGAAATGACCGCCCGTCCAATAGCTAAGTGCTGAAATTTATTGGAAATATTCGTGTCGTAGGGTGCACGCAGTTTGAAGGAGATCCCCGTGCACCACGCTACTCGCAGCCTGCGAAAAACCCTCGACGCCGTTGCCGCCAACAACGAAGCCACGGCGCTGGAAATCATGCGAGCCGTCGATCAGGTCCAGGACGACCTGCTGCGGCAGAAGTTGCTCAAAGCCATCCACCACCTCAACCAGGACGCCACCGACCTGCGCGCCCTGCGCGAGGAAGTCAACGCGCCGCTGAGCCGGCGCGCCTGATCCGCCTCACCCATTCGCCGCCGCGTTGGGCAGGCGGTAGATCCAGATTCGCCGGATGACCGTGGCGAACTGTGCGGACAGCCGGCCGCTGTTGTAGGTCTGGCCGTAGCGCGCGGCGATCTCGCGCACCTGGCGCGACAGCTCGGCGTAGCGGCGCGCCGGCAGGTCGGGGAACAAGTGGTGTTCGATCTGGTGGCTGAGGTTGCCGGTGAGAATGTGGAACAGCCGCCCGCCCTCCAGGTTGCTCGATCCGCGCAGTTGGCGCAGGTACCAGTGGCCGCGCGTCTCGTTCTCCAGCACCTGCGGCGCAAACACCGCCGCCTTCTCGGTGAAGTGGCCGCAGAAGATCACGGTGAAGGTCCACAGGTTGCGCATCAGGTTGGCGATCACGTTGCCCAGCAGTACCGCGCCGAACGCCCCGCTGAATAGCCCCAGGAGCGGGAACACCGCGTAATCCTTGAGCCACTGGCGCAGCACCTTGGCGTTGAACTGGCGCAGCAGCGGGCGCAGCTCGTCCCGGCTCATGCGACCCTTCAGGTACTTGTCCAGGCGCAGGTGCTGGATGGCCACGGCGTACTGGAACAGCAACGCCTGGATCGTGACCCACAGCGGCTGCCAGCGGTAGAAGGGTTTCCACTTCTGCTCGGGGAACAGGCGCACCACGCCGTAGCCGACGTCGTCGTCCTTGCCCAGCACGTTGGTGTAGGTGTGGTGGATGTGATTGTGGGTATGCCGCCAGAAGTCCGAGGGGCCGACGATATCCCACTCGTAGTGGCGGCCGGCGAACCCCGGATCGTTCATCCAGTCGTACTGGCCATGCATGACATTGTGGCCCAGCTCCATGTTCTCCAGGATCTTGCCCAGCCCGAGCAGGAAGGTACCGAGCAGCCAGGTGGGCGGGAACCAGCCGGCCATCAGCAGCGCACGGCCGCTCCAGCAGCAGAAGCGCACCGCCGCGCGGATGCGGCGGATGTAGCGGGCGTCGGTCTCGCCCAGATCGTGCAGGGTGAGCTGGCGCAGGGCGTCCAGTTCGGCACCGAAGGACGCCAGCTCGGCGGCGGATAGATCGCGGTCGTCGCGCATGGGGAATTTTTTCCTGGGCCTGGATCAGAGGTCGACGGTCAGGTCGCCCTGGGGCGCGCTGATGCAAATACGGATGGGCTGACCCGGCTCGCTGAACAGCTCGCCGCTGCGCAGGTCGCGCACGCAGCCGCTGACCAGGGTGCAGGTGCAGCTGGCGCAGACGCCCTGGCGGCAACCGTGGGCCGGACGCAGGCCGATGGCTTCGGCCTGTTCCAGCAGGCTGCGGCGGCTGTCGCCGGCGACTTCCAGCGCGTTGCGGGCAAAGCGTAGGCTCACCGATTTGGCGGGCTCACCCTCGTTCCAGCGCGGCGGGCTGAAGCTTTCCAGCTGAAGGCTGCGGCTGCTCGCCCCGAGCGCCTGGCGCACGCTGTCGACGAAGCCGCCGGGGCCGCAGGCCAGTACATGGCGCTCGCCCAGCGCCTGGACATGCTCAAGGTGAAAACGCCCGCGCAACTCGCCGCTCACCGGCGCATCGCCGCTCAGGGCCCAGCGCAGTTCGAGGTTGGGATGCTGCCGCGCCAGCGTCTCCAGCGTGGAGACGAACGCACGCTGGCCACGTTCGCGGACGTAATGCAGCAGCGTCACCGGCCCGTTATAGCCACGCGCCAGCGCCTCGCGCAGCAGGCCGAGCAGGGGCGTCAGCCCACTGCCCGCCGCCAGCAGCAGTACACCCTGCCCGTCCTGCGGCCAGCTCAGGTCGCCGTCCGGCCGGCCCAGCTCCAGCACCTCGCCCACCGCCAGTTGGTGCAGCAGGTAGGAGGACACGCGGCCGCCGGGCTGCAGCTTCACCGCGAATTCCAGGCAACCGTCCGCGGCGATGCGGGTCAGACTGTAGCTGCGGCTGCAGCGCACGCCATCGCGCTCGATGTACAACTGTACGTGCTGGCCGGGCTGCGCCCCGCTCCAATGGGCGTTCGGCCGCAAGCGCAGTTCGAGCATGTCGTCCGCCACCCATTGCCGCGCCTCGACTCGAGCGTACACCCTGTCCAGCGCCCAGCCGGGATTGAGCGTACGCAGCACGGCATCGACATCCGACTCGCGCAGCCACTGGCCGCGCACCAGGGCGCGCAAGGGCACGAGCAGCGGCCGGAGCAGGCGCAAGCCGGCGAAAGGAAGGATCGACATGAGCGACACCGAATAGTAAACAGATGTTCACTAAACATCTCATGCATGGGAGATTTCAGTCAACACATGTTCACTGTGTTATGTAGGAACTTCCCCTGCGCCAACCGGCATTTGCTAGAGTGCCTGCGCTCTCGCCTCAGCCTTCGCCATGGAACGCATCGCCGTATGTCCACTCCCCGCGCCGAACAGAAACAGCAGACCCGCCTGGCCCTGATGAATGCCGCCCGGAGTCTGATGGACAGCGGGCGCGGCTTCGGCAGCCTGAGCCTGCGGGAAGTGGCGAAGACGGCGGGCATCGTGCCGGCGGGCTTCTACCGGCACTTCGCGGACATGGATCAGCTCGGCCTCGCGCTGGTAGCCGACGTCGACGAAACCTTCCGCCAGACCCTGCGCGTGGTGCGACGCAACGAGTTCGAGCTGGGCGGCGTGATCGAAGCCTCGGTACGCATCTTCCTCGACGCGGTCAGCGCCAACCGCACCCAGTTCCTCTTCCTCGCCCGCGAGCAGTATGGCGGCTCGCTGTCGATCCGCCAGGCCGTGGGCGAGCTGCGCCAGCGCATCACCGACGACCTCGCCGCCGACCTCGTGCTGCTGAACAAGCTGCCGCACCTGCAGGCACAGGACCTCGACGTGATCGCCGACCTGGTGGTGAAGACGGTATTCGCCACCCTGCCCGAGCTGATCGACCCGCCGGCCGACACGCTGCCCACGCACCTGTCGCCGGAGGCCAAGGTCACCCAGCAACTGCGCTTCATCATGATCGGCGCCAAGCACTGGACGGGGATAGGTTCTCGGCCCTGACCAATTCCCATGGGGCGCATAACGCCCCAAGCGTTATCCGCCCTACGCACTGACCCGAGCGCAGGGGCTTCCCTGCAGGAGCGAGCTTGCTCGCGAACCAACCCGCAGCGGACTCTGTTCGCGAGCAATGACTGGGCGTCCCCCTCGCGCCTACAAAAAGCACATCCGCCCCGCCTTGGTGCGCACCGTTTTCGTGCGCACCATCCTTGCGCGCAAGCACCACTCCTGATCGCTCGGACAAGCGCTGCAGCCCGCGCCAGCATTGACGCGGGCCCGCACTGGCAAGCCCCTTGCTGTAGCACCGCCATTGCTACTGCCGGACGCTGCCATGCTGGTCATCCACCAACGAACCGAACCCCGCGAGCACTGGGACGCCGAACTGCGCCTGAACTTCGAGGCGCGCAGCAAGAGCCGCCTGCGCTGCTTCACCAGTACTGGCGAAGATGTCGGCCTGTTCCTCGAACGCGGCCAGGCGCCGCTGGCGGACGGCGAGTGCCTGCTGGCCAACGACGGTCGCGTGGTGCGCGTCTGCGCGGCGCCGGAAAAGCTCCTCCACGTTACCTGCGCCAACGCCCGCGAGCTGAACCGCGCGGCCTATCACCTGGGCAACCGCCACGTCGCCTTGCAGGTCGGCGAGGGCTGGCTGCGCCTGCTCGACGACTACGTGCTCAAGGCCATGCTCGACCAGCTCGGCGCCACGGTGGAGGCCATCGAAGCGCCTTTCCAGCCCGAGCACGGCGCCTACGGTGGCGGCCATCACCACTCGCACCATGGCGAAGAGCAGTTCAATTACGCGCCGAAGCTGCACCAGTTCGGAGTGCGCCAGTGACTTTGCGCCGGCGCATCCCCCTCACCCCAGCCCTCTCCCTCAGGGAGAGGGAGCTGTCCGCTGTGCTTGTGAAGTCCTGTCGTCATGGTTGAGCTTTCAAGACTCTGGTCGCTGCTGCGCCTGGCCAGTCCGCAGCTGCCCATCGGCGGCTACAGCTACTCCCAGGGCCTGGAAAGCGCCATCGACCAGGCTCAGGTGAAAGACGCCGACGAAGCCCGTACCTGGCTCGCCGATCAGTTGCACCTGAACCTCGCACGCTTCGAGGGCCCGCTGCTGGCCGAGCTGCTGCGCGCCGCACAAGCCGCCGACTGGGACGCCCTGCGCGACGCCGCCGAGCGTCACCGCGCCAGCCGCGAGACCCGCGAGCTGGGCCTGGAGAACCGGCAGATGGGCTTCTCCCTCGGCCAATTGCTCGAAGCGCTGCCCGAACTGGACGAGACCGCGCGCGAGTGGCTCGCCACGCAAGCCGAACCCTCCTTCGCCGCCGCCTGGGCGCTGGCCGCCCGCGCCTGGGGTCTATCCCCGGAGCAGGCCCTCGGCGCCTGGCTGTGGAGCTGGCTGGAAAACCAGCTGGCGGTGCTGATGAAGACCCTGCCGCTGGGCCAACTGGCCGCGCAGAAGCTCACCTCGCAATTGCTCCCCGACCTTGACCAGGCCTGCCGCAGCGCACTCGCCAACCCGCCGACGGGCGGCGCGCCCTTCGGCCTGGCGCTGGCCAGCATGAACCACGAAACCCAATACAGCCGTCTGTTCCGCTCCTAGGAGAACTGCCATGACCTCTCAACCTCTTCGCGTCGGCATCGGCGGCCCGGTGGGCTCCGGCAAGACCGCCCTGACCCTGGCGCTGTGCCGCGCCCTGCGCCAGCGCTACAACATCGCCGTGGTCACCAACGACATCTACACCCAGGAGGATGCGCAGTTCCTGGTACGCAACGAGGCCCTGGAGCCGGAGCGGATCATCGGCGTGGAAACCGGCGGCTGCCCGCACACCGCAATCCGCGAGGACGCCTCGATCAACCTGGAAGCCGTGGACCAGCTCAACCGCCGCTTCCCCGGACTGGACCTGATCCTGGTGGAGTCCGGCGGCGACAACCTGTCGGCCACCTTCAGCCCCGAGCTGTCGGACCTGACGCTGTACGTGATCGACGTGTCCGCCGGCGACAAGATCCCGCGCAAGGGCGGGCCGGGCATCTGCAAGTCCGACCTGCTGGTGATCAACAAGATCGACCTGGCCCCGCTGGTGGGCGCCTCGCTGGACGTGATGGACCAGGACGCCACGCGCATGCGCGGTGACAAGCCCTTCGTGTTCAGCAACCAGAAGACCGGCCAGGGCCTGGCCGAAATCATCGCCTTCATCGAGCGCCAGGGCCTGCTGAGCGCCGCCTGACTTTTTCGCCGCCGCGGATGCCGGCCGCCCCACGAGAAGAACCAGGGAGTCTTCCATGCAACTGCGCAAAGCCCTCTACAGTATCGCGCTGCTCCTCACCCCGGCGGTGGCCTTCGCCCATCCCGGCCACGGCGACCACGGCCTGATCGCCGGCCTCGCCCACCCCGTCACCGGCCTCGACCACTTGCTGGCGATGTTCGCCGTCGGCCTCTGGGCAGCACAGCAGCAAGGCGCTGCACGGCTGGCGCTGCCGTGCACCTTCGTCGCGGCCATGCTGGCCGGCGGGCTGGTGGGCTTCGAAGGACTGCAGGTGCCATTCATGGAGACCGGCATTGCCGCTTCGGTGCTGGCGCTGGGGCTGTGCGTGGCGCTGGCGGTGCGTCCGCCGCTATTCCTGGCGATGGGCGCGACCGCACTGTTCGCCCTCGCCCACGGCGTGGCCCACGGGCTGGAACTGCCGGAGCTGAGCAGTCCGTGGCTGTATGCGGCGGGCTTCGTCGCTGCCACCGCCGCGCTGCATGCGGCGGGGTACGGGATCGTGCGCGTGCTGCCGCAGGCGGCTTCGTCCCTGGTGCGCTGCGCCGGGTTGGCGTCGGCGGGCGCCGGGGCGTGGCTGCTGGCGGGCTGAGCCGCCGTCATCGGGCTGGCGAGGCAACCCGCTCGCCAGCCACACGCCCCTGCGTGCCGTCAGAGTGAAATCGGGTAGTTGAAGATCAACCGGGTCTGGTCGAAATCGCTGTTGAAGCTGCGCCGGTTGCTGGCGTGGTTGACCCGCACGTTGAGCTTCTTCAGCACCCCGCTCTGCACCGTGTAGCCCAGTTCCACGTCGCGCTCCCATTCCTTGCCGCCGCTGCCCGCCTTGGTGGTGGCGTTATCACCCTTGCCGTAGCGCACCATGCTCACCAGGCCTGGCACACCCACGGCGGCGAAATCGTAGTCGTAGCGCGCCTGCCACGAGCGCTCGTCCTCGTTGGTGAAGTTGCCGTTGAACATGTCGTTGCCCATCGTCCGCCCGCTGCTGCCGTAGACCGACTGCCACATGCCGGTGCCGCCGACCTTCTGCAGGCCGAGGTAGACCGTGTGCCCGCCGCGATTGGCCGAGAGCAGCGCGTAGGCGGTGTGGCTGTCGATGTCGCCGGCCAGGGCGCGGCCATCGTCGCGGTCGAAGAACAGGCCGAGGTTGGCGCCCAGCACCCAGTCGCCCACCGGCTGCTTGTGCAGCAGGTTGAAGTAGCTCTGGGTGTAGATGTCCTCCAGTTGCGCATACCACGCGCCGACCAGGGTGCGCTGGTCGTTGAAGCGGTACTCCGCGCCAGCGTAGTTGAAGGCATCGGACTTCGCCGTCGGAGCCGACCACGACGACAGGTCCTGCAGGTCCGCCGAGTTGCGCAGGCTGACCTGGTCGTAGCGCCCGCCGTACAGGCTCACGCCTTCCCACTCGCGCGACACCAGCGCGGCGCCACGGAAGGTCTGCGGCAACAGGCGGCCATCGTCGTAGCGCAACACCGGGATGTCCGGGAGCATCTCGCCGATCTTCAGCTCGCTGGCCGACAGCCGCAGCTTCGCCGCCACTGCCACGCGCCCATATTCGTCAGCGGCCTTGCCGTCGTCATGGACCGGCAGCAGTTCGGAACCACTCTGGTCGCGGCTGCTGTCCAGCTTCACGCCGTACAGGCCCAGGGCGTCGACGCCGAAGCCCAGCGGGCCACGGGTATAGCCGGAGGTGAATTTGAGAATGAAGCCCTGCGCCCACTCGTTGACCAGGCTCTTGCCGGCGCTGTGGTCGCGGAAATCACGGTTGAAGGCGTAGTTGCGCAGCACCAGGTCGGTGCGCGCGTCCTCGAAGAAGCCACCCTCCTCGGCGGCCTGTGCGTGGGTGCAGGCCAGGAGCGGCAGGGCCGCGCAGGCGAGGGACGGCAGTACGCGGGTGTGACGGCTGATCATTGTTATTGTTCTCCGTTTTTTCAGGGGTGCAGCGACCCGGGGCGCGTCCGCGCGGACACGCCCTGGGCTGGATCTGAGGTGTTACCGGTCAGGCATTCAGAAGGGGTAGTGACGCGCCTCCCGCTGCACGCTCACCCAGTGGTCGCGGGTGAACTCGTCGATCGCCCAGTCGCCGTTGAAGCGGCCGAGGCCGGAGTTCTTCTCTCCACCGAATGGCGCGTTGGCCTCGTCGTTGACCGGGATGTCGTTCACATGGGTCATGCCCGCGTGGATACGGCGGGCGAAGCGCACGCCACGGTCGAGGTCGCGGGTGAACACGGCGCTGGCCAGGCCGTACTCGCTGGCGTTGGCCAGCTCCAGCGCATGCTCCTCGTCGCGGGCGCGCAGCAGGCCGATCAGCGGGCCGAAGATTTCATCGCGGGCGATCTCCATCTCCGGGCCGACCTCGCCATACACATGCGGCGCCAGCAACTGCCCCTGCACGCCACCTTCGTACAGCGGCCTGGCACCCTCGCGGCGCGCCAGGGCCACCTTCTCCAGCAAGCCTTCGAGCTGGCGCGCATTGATGATCGGGCCAACCGCCGTCTCCGCCAGTTGCGGGTCGCCGACCTTCACCTGCTTCACCCGCTCGACGAAGCGTTCGGCGAAGACGTCGTACAGCGCGTCGGCGACGATGATGCGGTTGATCGCCATGCAGATCTGGCCCTGGTGCAGGAACTTGCCGAACACCGCGGCATTCACCGCCTGTTCGAGGTCGGCGTCTTCCAGCACCACGAACGGGCTGTTGCCGCCCAGCTCCAGCGCCACATGCTTGAGGTGCGCGCCGCCGCTGGCGATACGCCCGATGTTGCGGCCCACCGGGGTCGACCCGGTGAAGGTCACCAGCCCCGGCAGCGGATGCTCGACGAACGCATCGCCGATCTCGCTGCCCGCGCCGACCACCACGCTGAGCACGCCGGCCGGCAGCCCGGCTTCCTCGAAAACCTTCGCCAGCAGCAGGCCGCCGCACACCGGGGTGTCGCTGGCCGGCTTGACCACCACCGCATTGCCCAGCGCCAGGGCCGGCGCCAGCGAGCGCTGGGTCAGGTGCAGGGGGAAGTTCCACGGGCTGATGACACCCACCACCCCGATGGCACTGCGGTACACGCGGCTTTCCTTGCCGGGGACGTTGGAGTCGACGATGCGCCCATGCACGCGGCTGGGGAAGGAGGCGGATTCCAGCGTGATGGCGCGCGCCGCACCCCACTCCAGCGTGGCCTTCAGGCGGGTGCTGCCGGACTCGCGGATGATCCAGTCGATGATCTCCTCGCGGCGCTTGTCGAACACCGCCACCACGCGGTGCAGCAGCGCGGCGCGTTCCGCCGGCGGCAGCGCGGCCCAGGCCGGCTGCACCTCGGCGGCCTTGCGGTAGGCGGCATCGAGATCGTCGCGGCTGGCCTGGGGAATCTCCACCAGCAGGCTGCCGTCATACGGATTGCAGTCGCGCAGCGATCTGCCGGTGCTGCCGGTACGCCATTCGCCGGCCAGGGGCTGCAGGTGGAAATCGGTGTAGGTCGAAGCGGTCATGGACGTTCTCCTTTCAAACGGATTTTTCGCGGGCGACGAAGGCGCCGGCGGACTCGCGCGGTCGCACGCGGATGAAACCGATGGCCAGCGCACCCACCACACCGGGCAGGGCGAAGGCGAGGAAGTTCTCCTGGAACGGCAGCTCCAGGGCGAGCAGGCTGCCGCCGAGCATGGGGCCGGCGATGGCGCCGAGCCGACCGATGCCGGCGGCCCAGCCGACACCGGTGGAGCGCACGTGGGTCGGGTAGAACTGCGCGGCGTAGGCGTGAATCACCGCCAGGGTGCCGATGGTGGTGGCGCCGGCGATCACCAGCAGCGTGTTGAGCAGCCACGGGCCGGGGTTGATGCCCAGCGCCGCCAGCGAGGCCGCGGCCAGGGCGAAGAACAGCACCAGCGTGCGCTGGGTGCCCAGGCGGTCGGCGAGCCAGCCACCGAACAGCGCGCCGAGGGTCGCGCCGACGTTCAGGGTGACCAGGAACACCAGGCTGGAGGTGAGCGGATAGCCGCCGTTGGCCATCAGCTTCGGCAGCCAGGTATTGAGGCCGTAGCTCATCAGCATGCACATGGCGAAGCCGACCCACAGCAGCAAGGTGCCCAGCGCCTGACCGGCGCCGAACAGTTGCGGCAGGCGCGCCTTTTCGGCATCGGCATCCAGGCTTGCGAGCACCAGCTCGGTGCCGGGACGGTAGGCCGGGTCGACCTTCACCAGCAGCGCATCGAGCTCGGCGCGACGTCCCTTGAGTTCGAGGAAGGCCGCCGACTCCGGCAGATAGCGCAGCATCAGCGGCACGGCCAGCACCGGCAGCACAGCCACATAGAACACCGACTGCCAGCCCCACTGCGGGATCAACGCGATACCGACCAGCGCCGACAGCACGGCGCCCACCGAGTAGAAGCTGGACATCACCGTGATCAGCGTGGCGCGGCGCCCGGCCGGGGCGAACTCGCTGATCAGGTTGACCGCGCTGGGCACCAGTGCGCCCAGCGCCAGGCCGGTGACGAAACGGCAGGCGCCCAGTTCCAGCGGTGTGCGCGCATGGCCGGTGAGGAACGCGGCGAGGCTCGCCAGCAGGGTCATGAGGATCACCAGACGGCGCCGGCCGAAACGGTCGGCCAGCGGCGCCAGCAGCGTCCCGCCGAAGAGCATGCCGAACAACGCGCAACTGCCCAGCGTGCCAGCCTCTACCGGGCTGAGTTGCCACTCGTGCATCAGCCGTGGCACCACCGAGCCGTACACCACCATGTCGTAGCCGTCGAACAGCATGATGAAGCAGCCCCAGGCGAGGATCAGCCAGTGGGTGCGGTTGAATCGGGCGGAGTCGATCACCGCCGCAACGGTCGTCTTGTGCATAGCCACCTCTTGTTATTTTTGTCGGTCATGGAGAGCGCCCCAGGCAGGGCGCGCACGCCTCAGGGTTCGATGGTCAGGGTGGGAACCTCGATCAGCACCGGCTCGTCGCCGGCCAGGGCACGGGCCAGTTCCTCGCGCAGGGTCGCGGCGTCGGCCGCCTGCACCGAGCGCACGCCGTAGCCACGGCCGATCTGGCAGAAGTCCAGGCCCGGCACGTCCAGGCCCGGAGCGTCGGGTACGTCGAGCACCCCGGCGAACCAGCGCAGCGCGCCGTAGGTGCCGTTCTTGAGGATGATGAACACCGCCGGCACGCGATATTGCGCGGCAGTCCAGAGGGCGGTGATGCCGTAGTTCGCCGAGCCATCGCCGATGATCCCGATGACCCGCCGCTGCGGCTGCGCCAGTTGCACGCCGACCGCCGCCGGCAGGCCGAAGCCCAGGCCGCCGGCCGCCGGGAAGAAGTAGCTGCCCGGCTGGCGCATCTCCACACGCTGCCAGAAGGTGCTGACCGTGGAAGTGGACTCCTTGACGAAGATGGCATCCTCCGGCGCCAGCTCGTCGATCACGTCGAACACCGTTTCCGGGTGCAGTGTGCCTTCCTCGGCGGCACGCGGCGCCGGGCGCGGCAGCGCCTCGGGCAGCGGGCGCTGGCTGGTTCGCACCGACTCCAGCAGGGCTTCAAGGGTGAGATAGATGTCACCGACCAGGGCATCGCCCATCGGCGCGCGCGCGGCCTCGCCGGGGTCGCAGGTCAGGTGCACCAGCGCGGCGCCGGCGGGCAGGTAGTCGCCCGGAGCGAACTGGTGATAGCGGAACACCGGGGCGCCCACCACCAGGATCAGGTCGTGCCCGTCGAGCAGCCTGGAGATGCCGGAGATCGCCGCCGGCAGCACGCCACGGAAGCAGCGATGGCGCGTCGGGAACGGGCAGCGCGAGGCCGACGGCGCGACCCAGGCCGGCATCCGCAGCTTCTCCGCCAGTTGCACGGCCAGCTCGTTGGCGTTGGCGCCATCGACATCCGGGCCGAGCACCAGCACCGGGTTGTTCGCCCGCGACAGGCGCTCGACCAGCTCGCCCAACTGCGCCGCCGAGGGCAACCCGGCGTTGGCAACGCTGCGCGCGGCCAGGTGCTCGACACCGACCGGCGCCGGTTGCGCCCAATCGTCGTAGGGAATCGACAGATACACCGGAGCCTTGGGTGCCAGGCTGGCCATGTGGATCGCCTGGCTCAGCGCGCGCGGCACGTCCTGGGCACAGGCCGGCTCGGCGCTCCACTTCACCAGCGGCTTGGGCAGTTGCGCCGCATCGACGTTGGCCAGCATGGCCTCGACGCCGATCATCGAGCGCACCTGCTGGCCGGCGCTGATCACCAGCGGGCTATGGCTGTACCAGGCGTTGGTCAGCGCGCCCATGCCGTTGCCGGTGCCGGCCGCGGCATGCAGGTTGACGAAGGCGGGCTTGCCGCTGGCCAGGGCGAAGCCGTCGGCCATGCCGACCACCGCGCCCTCGTGCAGGCCGAGGATGTAGCGGAAATCCTCGGGGAAATCCTTGAGGAACGGCAGCTCGTTGGAACCGGGGTTGCCGAAGATCGTGGTCAGGCCGTGGCGGCGAAGAATGTCGTAGGAGGCGTTATGGACGGTTTTCATACTGGCCCTTCAGGCTCGTTCTTAGGGTTTGCGCTACTCTCGCAGCGGCCTGATAATCGATCAAATCGATAGTCTTTCTATCGAAAATAAAAACCATCTATGTGGATGTCATGGCCCAGACCGACCTCAACCTGATCCGCACCTTCGTCACCCTCTACGAGGCCGGCAGCGTGACCGTCGCCGCCGAACGCCTGTTCGTCACCCAGCCCTCGGTGAGCTATGCCCTGGCCCGCTTGCGCGAATTGTTCGACGATCCGCTGTTCAGCCGCAGTCGCGACGGCATCCAGCCGACCTTCGTCGCCGAGCAGTTGTACGGCACCCTGCGCGAGGCGCTGACGCGCATCGAGGGCGCCGTGCAGAGCACCCGCCAGTTCGACCCGGCGAGCACCGAACGACGCTTCCGCATCGCCCTCTCCGACCTTGGCGAGCTGGGCTTCCTGCCGCTGATCCTGGCGCGGCTGAACCGTGAGGCGCCGCTGGCCGAGGTGGAGGTGCTGGCGTTGCAGGTGGATCAGGTCGGCGACTGGCTGGCCAGCGGCAAGGTCGACACCGCCATCTGCCGCCAGGCGGTACCCGGCAGCCGCAGCCAGGTGCTGATCGAGGAACGCTACGTCTGCCTGCTGAGCGCCGATCACCCGCGCATCGCCGACCGCCTGGACCTCGCCAGTTATCTCGGCGAGCGCCACGTGGTGGTGACCCGCACCTCCGGCCACGGGATCGCCGAGGACGTGCTCCAGGCAATGAAGCTGGAGCGCCGCATCGCCCTGCGCGTACCGCACTTCTCGGTGCTGCCGAAGATCATTCCCGGCACCGACCTGCTGACCATCCTGCCGGCGCAGATCGCCCGCATGTTCGTCACCGAGGGCGGGCTGAAGATGCTCGAACTGCCCTTTGCCGTGCCAGCGTTCGAGGTCTCCCTGCACTGGCGCGCGAGCAGCGAGCATTCGGCGGCGCTGGACTGGTTCCGCAACACCATCGCCGAGGCGATCATCGACGGTCAGCATTGACGCGCCCTCAGTGCGCGGCCAGCGGCTCGGCGGACCGGGCCGCGGGGCGCAGCCCCAGCAGAACCCCGGCGGCCAGCACGAAGACCACGGCGAACAGCCCGTACAGGTGCAGCGGCTGCCAGCCATCGTCGAGCAGCACACCCGCGACGGTCGGCGAGAGAATCGCGCCCAGGCGGCCGACACCGATCGCCCAGCCCACACCTGTGGCCCGCACGCCGGTCGGATAGACCAGCGGCGACAACGCGTAGAGCCCGGCAATGCAGCCGTTGGCGAACAGACCGATGAGCAGCCCCAGGCCGAGCGCGGCCGCCAGCGAAGTGGCCGAGGCCAGGAACAGCACCAGCAGCGCGGCGGTGACCAGCATGAAGCCCTGCAGCACCCGCGCCAGCGGCAGCCGTGCCGACAGCGCGCCGACCAGCGCCGCGCCGAATATCCCGCCGATGCTCAGCAGCACGCCGCCGGTGATGCCTTGCTGCGCGGTCAGGCCGGCAGCCACCAGCAGCTTCGGCGTCCAGCTCATGATGAAGTAGAAGCCGAACATGGCGAGGAAGAACAGCAGCCAGATCAGCAGGGTCGGACGGCGCAGCTCGGGCGCCAGCAACTGCAGCATCGCCACCCCGCCCTGCTCGCGGGCACGGGCTTCGGGCAGCGCGTCCAGGCTCGCCAGGCCCAGTCGCCTGGCCAGGGCGTTGACCCGCGCCAGGGCATTGGCCGGACGGCGCGCCAGCAGGAAGTCGAGGGATTCCGGCAGGCCCGCCAGCACCAGCGGGATGGCCGCCAGGGAAATCAGGCCGCCGGCGAGGAACACCGAACGCCAGCCCCAATGGTCGATCAGCCACACCGCCAGCAACCCGCCAAAGGTAGCGCCCAGGGCGTAGCCGGTGGATTGCAGGCTCACCGCCAGGGGCCGCCAGCGCTTGTTGGCGTACTCGGCGGCGATCACGTTGCTGCTGGCGAGGATGCCGCCGATGCCCAGGCCGGTGAGGCCGCGCAGTAGCGCAAGCTGCGTCGGCGTCTGGCTCAGGGCCGAGAGCAGCATGCCGACACCGCACAGCAGCAGACAGAAGAGGATCAGCGGGCGACGGCCGAACTGGTCGGCGCGCGGGGCGATGAACAGCGATCCGGCCGCCATGCCGAACAGCCCGGCGCTGAGCAGCAGGCCGACCTGTGCACCGTTCAGGCCCCACTCGGCGGAGACCGATGCAGCGGTGAAGGCCATCACCAGCACGTCGAAGCCATCGATCATGTTGAGCACGATGCAGACGCCGATGGCAGTCCACTGGAAGCGGTTCATCGCCCCCTGTTCCAGGGCCCCGCGCAGATCGCGATTCATGGGCGCACCTCCGCGAGGGAGACACGGTGGAAGGCACAGCGCAGGCAAGGCAGGGCCGGCATGGCAGATTCCTCTTTTTCTTGTTGTGGAGGCTTGGTGGCGCACACCCTGGCAGCAGTGGACCCCGAAAACAAGCCAGATTGGATCCCAAGCAACCCATAACACGTGCATGCCTGCACCCTGCGCCAGACCGTATCGGAGCCGCGCACCGCCTACACCGGCACCTACAGGCCTCCAGGCGAATTCGTGCGATCATCGAACTGATTATTTTTCGAGCACTCGCCCCTCTTCGGGTTGACAGGTCTTCGCCTCAAAGCAAACCATTGGATCCAATAAAAACCAAAAGATGAGGATCGCCCCCATGTTTCCGAAGAACGCCTGGTACGTTGCCTGCACGCCCGACGAGATCACCGAGAAGCCCCTGGGGCGGCAGGTGTGCGGCGAGAAGATGGTCTTCTACCGTGGCGCCGAGGGTCGCGTGGCGGCGCTGGAAGACTTCTGTCCGCACCGTGGCGCGCCGCTGTCGCTGGGCTTCGTCGAGGACGGCAAGCTGATCTGCGGCTACCACGGCCTGGCGATGGGCTGCTCGGGCCACACGGAGTCCATGCCCGGCCAGCGCGTGCGCGGTTTCCCGGCGATCCGCAAGTTCGCCGTGGAAGAACGCTACGGCTTCATCTGGGTCTGGCCGGGCGACGCCGCCGAGGCCGATCCGGCGCTGATCCACCACCTGGAATGGGCCGACAACCCGGACTGGGCCTACGGCGGCGGCCTGTACCACATCCAGTGCGACTACCGGCTGATGATCGACAACCTCATGGACCTCACCCATGAGACCTACGTGCACGCCAGCAGCATTGGCCAGAAGGAGATCGATGAGGCGGCGCCCAAGACCCGCGTGGAAGGTGACGAGGTGATCACCGAGCGGCACATGGAGAACGTCATGGCCCCGCCGTTCTGGCGCATGGCCCTGCGCGGCAACGGCCTGGCCGACGAGGTGCCGGTGGACCGCTGGCAGATCTGCCGCTTCACCCCGCCCAGCCACGTGCTGATCGAAGTGGGCGTGGCCCACGCCGGCCACGGCGGCTACCACGCGCCGGCGCAGCACAAGGCGTCGAGCATCGTGGTCGACTTCATCACCCCCGAGACCGAGACCTCGATCTGGTACTTCTGGGGCATGGCACGCAACTTCCAGCCGCAGGACGCCGCACTCACCGCGACCATTCGCGAGGGACAGGGAAGGATCTTCGGCGAAGACCTGGAGATGCTCGAACGGCAGCAGCAGAACCTGCTGCTGCACCCGCAGCGGCAACTGCTGAAGCTGAACATCGATGCCGGCGGCGTGCAGTCGCGGCGCATCCTCGAACGGCTCTGCGAAGCCGAGCAGCAGCCCGCCAGTGCGCTCATCGCCAGCGCCTGACTCCCTCTTCCAGCGCCGGCCCGCGAGGCCGGCCAGCCACGAGAACATCGCCGTGCTAGACGTCGTCATCACCCGCCTCACGCGGGAAACCCCGGACATCCTCAGCCTCGAACTGGCCCGCGCCGATGCCGGCCCCCTGCCCACCTTCAGCGCCGGTTCGCACATCGACCTGCACCTGCCCAACGGGCTGGTGCGCCAGTACTCGCTGTTCAATGCACCGGAGGAAACCCACCGCTACCGCATCGCCGTGCTGCGCTGCGCCGACTCGCGCGGCGGTTCGCTCGCGGTGCACGAACTGGCCGCCGGCCAGGCATTGCGAATCGGCCCGCCGCGCAATCTGTTCCCTCTCGCCGAGGGCACCGGCCGGCGCCTGCTGCTGGCCGGCGGCATCGGCATCACGCCGCTGCTGAGCATGGCCGAACACCTGGCCCGCCAGGGCGCCGAATTCGAACTGCACTACTGCGCCCGCTCGGCTGCTCAGGCGGCCTTCGTCGCGCACCTGGCGCAGTGCGAGTTCGCCACCCGAGTGCAATGTCATTTCGACGATGGCGACCCGGCGCGACGCCTGGACATGGCGGCGCTGCTGGCGCCCCAGGCAAGCGACGCGCAGCTCTACACCTGCGGCCCGGCCGGCTTCATGGCGCACGTGCTGGACAGCGCCCGCGCCCTGGGCTGGGAAGAATCGCGCCTGCACCACGAACATTTCGGCGCCGAAGCGGATGTCGGCGGCGAAGCCTTCGAGGTGCAGTTGGCGAGCAGCGGCCAGGTGGTGCGCGTGGAGGACGGGCAGAGCGTGGTGGAAGCGCTGCGCGGCGTCGGCGTGGAGGTGCAGGTAGCCTGCGAACAGGGCATCTGCGGCACCTGCCTGACCCGTGTGCTGGACGGCGTGCCGGAGCACCGGGACCAGTACCTGACAGAGGACGAGCAAGCCGCCAACGACCAGTTCACGCCCTGCTGCTCGCGTTCGCGCAGCCCGCGCCTGGTGCTCGACCTGTAGGTGCCAGCGGCGGATTACCGCGAGCGGTTATCCGCCCTACGCATAGTGACGAAGGCATCGCCTGCTGGAATCGAAATCAGCCACCGGCAGAGCTTGCGATACCCATCCTGCGAATATGCCGGGACGGTCGCTCCTGCGGGTGCAGATAGCCTATCGGTGCCGCCAGAACGGCAGTTGCTATGATCTGTCGTTTTCCGTCGTCGCGGACTTCTTCAGCACCGCCACGCCCTCGCGCCGCGGATTGAAGTATTCGGCGTAGCGCAGGGTGGCGTTGGCGTGTTCGCGCATGATCGCCTCCGCCCGCGCGCCCTGGCCGTTGATCAGGGCATCGAAGGCGGCGTGGTGCTGCTGGTGGGCGAAGTTGAAGCGCTGGTACTCGCGCTTGAGATTGTCGCGATCCACCGCCAGCGAACTGACCGAGGCGAACGGCAGGTGGTCGTTGCGCGCCAGCGCCTCGGCGATGGCGCGGTTGCCGCTGGCTTCGATGATCGCCTGGTGAAAGCGCATGTTGAGGCTGTGGTACGCCTCCAGGTCCTCGGGCAACACATGGCCCTTGTCGAAGATGCGATCCCCTTCGTCCAGGCAGGCCTGCAACAGCGCCCGGGTTTCCTCCGAAACACCCTGTTCGGCGGCCTGGCGGGCTGCCAGCCCTTCCAGCACGCCACGCACTTCCACCGCGCCGGAGATGTCTTGCTCGGTGACCTCGCGCACCGTGTAGCCACGGCTGCCGGCCTTGATCAGCAAGCCTTCCTGTTCCAGCGTGCGTAATGCCATGCGCACCGGCATGCGCGAAACCTGCAGGCGTTCGGCGGTGGGAATCTCGACGATTCTTTCGCCGGCGGCCAGCTCGCCAGAGGCGATCATCTTGCGCAGTTCAGCCAGCACGCGTTGGCCCGGTTTACTCATCGGAAGGCTCTTGTGGCGGGAGGAGGCGGCGCATGATAACGCGCACGGGGACGTTCAGGCGGAAAACCAGGAACGCTTTTCCGCCCTGCGCGCCGGCTGCGCCTCAGCCCTTGCGGTGCACCGCGAACCCCGCCCAGGCCTGGCTCACCGGCATGAGTTCCAGGGTGTTGATGTTGATGTGCGGCGGCTGGTTCAGGATCCAGTGGATGGTCTCGGCGATGTCGACGGACTGGATGGGTTCGGCGCCGGCGTAGGTCTTGTCGTACTTCGCCTGGTCGCCGCCGAAGCGCACCAGGGAGAACTCGCTCTCGCACATGCCGGGCTCGAGGTTGGTGACGCGGACGCCGGTGCCCTGCAGGTCACAGCGCAGGTTCAGCGAGAACTGCTCGACGAACGCCTTGGTGGCGCCGTACACGTGACCGCCCGGATAGGGCCAGCGGCCCGCCACCGAGCCGAGGTTGAGGATGCTCGCGCCCGGCCCGTAGGCGATCAGGCGTGGCAGCAGCAGGCGGGTGGCGTACATCAGGCCCTTGATGTTGGTGTCCACCATCGTGTCCCAGTCGTCCAGGTCGCAGTCCTGCGCGGGGTCGGCGCCCAGCGCGAGGCCGGCGTTGTTGATCAGGCCGCGCAGCGTGGCGAATTTCTCCGGCAGACTGTCCACCGCCGCGGTCATCGCCGCACGGTCGCGCACGTCGAGCACCAGCGGCAGCACGTCGGTCTGCGCCGACAGCTCCTGCGCCAGCGCCTTCAGGCGCTCCTCGCGACGGCCGGTGATCACCAGCGACCAGCCATCGCGGGCGAAACGGCGCGCGCAGGCCTCGCCAAAGCCGGAGGTGGCGCCGGTAATGAACAGGGTGGAAGTCATCGCGTGATCCTCTTGGTTGGCCCTCGTTCCGCCGGTCGATGTCGACGTGTCATGGCGGGCGCGTTCTTATCGGTTTCCGCAGGATAACAGCCTGACCGCAACCCGTTGCGCTACAGCGGCGCTGGATAAAACCCGCACAGCTGGCCGAAAGCCCCGTCGCTGCGGGGCCGTTCGCAGTTGCACCCACCTTGTCCACAGGCTGCTCCACGGATTTTGTGGGCAAGCGCGGCGGCGCATTTTCGCTGGACGAATTTCGAACGCCTAGCCGCAAGCCGCGCCAGTCCTGCGCCAGGGAAGCTCTTCCCAAGGTTATCCACAGCTCTTTCAACGACTGGCGTGGACAACCGGGCGCCTCCGGGAACTTTTCCGGAATGCTGTAACTGTCCATCCATACAGGGCTCCAGGGCAATCGAACAGAAATCAGTCGCCCTCGACAAAGCCCCTGACCACGGGGCTTGCACGGACTCGTCCAAACCTTATCCACAGGCCGGTCCACAGATTTTCTGGACAACCTCACGGCACGAGAAGGCGCGCCGCGATCAGGTCTTCCAGCGCATGACCCACCGACTTGAACAGGGTGATCTCGCTGTCGTCCTTGCGCGTACCGCGACCTTGCAACAGGTCCGCGAGCTGGCTGTGGATGGCGCTCTCGTCGATCACTCCCTCGCCCATCGGGATCAGCAGGTCGCCTGCCTCCTCCAATGCCCCTTCGCGGGTATCGACCACGATGCGCGCCCGACGCACGACCTCGTTGTCCGTCTCGCGCATGCTCGGCAGGAAGGCGCCGACCAGATCGAGATGGCAGCCCGAGCGTAGCCATTCGCCGTGCACGATGGGCTCGCGGGAAGTGGTCACGCAGCTGATGCAATCCGCCGCCGCCACGGCGCCGCGCAGGTCGGCACAGGCATGCGCCGGGTAGCCTTCGTCCTGCAGGCGTTTCACCAGTGCGTGAGCCCTGTCCTCGTGGCGGCCCCAGATGGCGATGTCTTCGTACTCGCGCACCGAGCAATGGGCGCGGACCATGTGCGGCGCCAGGGTGCCGCTGCCGACCACCAGCAGCCGCCGCGCATCGCGGCGCACCAGGTAGTCGGCGGCCAGCGCCGACGTGCAGGCGGTGCGCCGGGCGGTCAGTTCGGAAGCTTCGAGCATCGCCAGCGGAAGGCCCGTCGCGCCGTCGAACAGGCAGAACAGCGCGGCCACCGCCGGCAGGTTCTTCGCGCCGTTGCCGGGGAACACGGTGACCAGCTTGACGCCGATGTCCTGTCCCGGCCGCCAGACCGGCATGGTCAGCAGCGAGGCGTTGTCGGGTAGCGCATGGCAGCCGCGCACCGGGGCTTCGCAGGCTCCGGCGAGGCCGATGCGCAGGGCCTCGATCAGCGGCGGATAACCCAGGCGTTCGGCGACGTCGGCGTTGGTGAGGAAGCGGAGGTCTTGCATGAAGGCCCCTCCAGGGGATTGCGGTGAACGCCCCTGTAGGAGCGAGCTTGCTCGCGAACCAGCCCTGCTGCGGAGCCGTTCGCGAGCAAGCTCGCTCCTACGAAGAGCAATGGACTTCAGTGCCCCCCCAGATACGCGTTGCGAACCTCCTGGTTACCCAGCAGCTCGGCGCCGGTGCCGCTCAGGCGGATCTCGCCGTTGACCATCACGTAGCCACGGTCGGACAGCTTCAGCGCATGGTTGGCGTTCTGCTCCACGAGGAACAGCGTCATTCCGCTCTTCGCCAGCTCGCGCAGGGTCTGGAAGATCTGCTTGACCACGATGGGCGCCAGGCCCAGCGAGGGTTCGTCGAGCAGCAGCAGCTTGGGCCGGCTCATCAGCGCGCGGGCGATGGCGAGCATCTGCTGCTCGCCGCCGGACATGGTCATGGCACGCTGGTTGCGCCGCTCCTTCAGGCGCGGGAAGAGGTCGAACATGCGCTGCATGTCTTCCTGGGCGTGCTCCATGCCGATGGGGATGGTGCCCATCAGCAGGTTCTCCTCCACGGTCATGTCGGGGAACACCCGGCGCCCTTCCGGCGACTGCGCGATGCCGTTGGAGGCCACGTAGTGCGCGGATTTCTGGCGGATGTCCTGGCCCTTGTAGAAGATCGAGCCGGACGCCGCGCGCGGCTGGCCGAAGATCGACATCAGCAGCGTCGACTTGCCCGCGCCGTTGGCGCCGATCAGCGCCACGGTTTCCCCTTCGTTGACGGTCAGCGAGACTTTCTTCAGCGCCTGGATCGGCCCGTAGAACACATCGACCTCACGGAATTCCAACATCGGCGCCGTCATGCCAACTCCTCTTCGTCTGCGCCGAGATAGGCGGCGATCACTTTCTCGTTGTGGCGGATCTCGTCCGGCGCGCCACGGGCGATGACCACGCCGTGGTCGAGCACGATGATGTGGTCGGAGATGTTCATCACCATGCCCATGTCGTGTTCGATCAGCAGGACGGTGATGCCGTGGTGGTCGCGCAGGTAACGGACGATGCGCGCCAGCGCCTGGGTCTCGGCGGGGTTGAGGCCGGCGGCGGGTTCGTCCAGGCAGATCAGCTCGGGCCGGGTGCACATGGCGCGGGCGATCTCCAGGCGACGCTGCTGCCCGTAGGACATCTCGCCGGCCAGGCGGTTGGCGCAGTCCACCAGGTCCACCACTTCCAGCCAGTAGAAGGCGTGGTCCAGCGCTTCGCTTTCCGCACGACGGTAGCCGGGGGTGTTGAGCACGCCGGCGATGAGGTTGCGGTTGACGAACATGTGCTGGGCCACCAGCAGGTTCTCCACCACCGACATCTCGCGGAACAGCCGTATGTTCTGGAAGGTCCGCGCCAAACCGGCGCGGTTTACCAGGTGCGTGCCGCCGAACATCTTGTAGAAGACGCGGTTGCCGAGCCGCGCCGGGTTGACGAAATCACTGCCCTGGAACGGCTGGCCGAGCACCTTGATGACGTCGGTGGTGCCGCCCTGGGTGTTGAGCAGGATGTTGCCGCCGGTGGCCTTGTAGAAACCGGTGAGGCAGTTGAACACCGTGGTCTTGCCGGCGCCGTTGGGGCCGATCAGCGCGGTGATGGAGCCACGCTCCACGTCGAGGTTGACGTCGTTGAGCGCCTTGATGCCGCCAAAATGCATCATCAGGTGCTCGACGCTGAGGATCTTGTCACCGCTCATGGCGCCACCCCCTTGCGGACGGCAAAACCGGTGCGGCTGATGCGGATCAGCCCGCGCGGGCGCCAGATCATCATCAGCACCATGAGGATGCCGAACAGCAGCACCCGGTAGTCGGCGAAGCTGCGCAGCAGTTCCGGCGCCACGGTGAGGACGAAGGCGGCGATCACCACGCCCACGGTGGAGCCCATGCCACCGAGCACCACGATGGCGAGGATCAGCGCCGACTCGAAGAAGGTGAAGGACGACGGGTTGACGAAGCCCTGGTAGCTGGCGAAGAACACCCCGGCGAGGCCCGCGGTGGAGGCGCCGAGCATGAACGCCGAGAGTTTCACCAGCACGTGGTTCAGGCCCATCGCGCGGCAGGCGATCTCATCCTCGCGCAGCGCTTCCCAGGCGCGGCCCACCGGCATGCGGGTCAGCCGGTGCTTGATGTACAACACCAGCAGCACCACCAGGAACAGCACCGCGTAGATGAAGATGAACTTGAGGTTCTGGTTGTAATCGATGCCGAGGAACTCATGGATCGGCGTGCCGCCCTCCTTCGCCCGGCGACCGAACTCCAGGCCGAAGAAGGTCGGCGACGGCACCGACATGCCGTTCGGGCCGCCCGTGAAGGACAGCCAGTTGTTGAGGACGAGGCGGATGATCTCGCCGAAACCGAGCGTCACGATGGCCAGGTAGTCGCCGTGCATCCTCAGCACCGGGAAGCCCAGGAGCGCTCCCGCCAGCGCGGCGGTGACGGCCGCCAGCGGCAGCACAGTCCAGAAACCCAGGCCCAGGTACTGGTAGCCCAGCGCCAGGCCATAGGCGCCGATGGCGTAGAAGGCCACGTAGCCGAGGTCGAGCAGGCCGGCGAGGCCGACCACGATGTTCAGGCCCAGGCCCAGCAGCACGTAGATCAGCCCGAGGATGATCACCGTGAGCAGGTACTTGCTGGCGAAGAACGGAAAGATCACCGCCGCGACGATCAGCAACGGGACGATCCAGCGCAGGCGCGTCTTGTAGCCCGGCTGCAGCACCGTGATGCCCGAATCGGAGGATTCGAAGCGATCCATGATGCGCAGGCCGGCCGGCGTCTGCATGAACAGGCTGAGCAGCAGCCGGCCGAGCATTACCGCGCCGACCATCCAGGCCAGGCGAACCGGTTCGAGGTTGAAGCTGTAGCCATCGAGCACCACGCCGACGATGGGGCCGAACACCACCAGGGCGATCAGGCCGGCGAGCACGGTATCGACGACGCTCTTCTTGATATCGATGCGCGCGGTCTTCGGCGCGGCGGTGGTCTGGGAAACGGCCATCATGCTCACACCTTCGATACCTGGGGACGCCCCAGGAGCCCTTGCGGTCGGAAGATCAGGATGGTCACCAGCAGGCCGAAGGCGAACACATCCTTGAAGTCGGTGTTGATCATCCCGGAGAACTGCGCCTCGGCGACCCCGAGGATCAGCCCGCCGAGCATCGCGCCGGGCAGCGAACCGATGCCGCCGAGCACTGCGGCGGTGAACGCCTTGATGCCGATGATGAAGCCGGCATAGAAGTCGAAGGTGCCGTAGTTCATGGTGATCAGCACGCCGGCCAGCGCGGCCATCGCGGCGCCGATGACGAACACGTAGGAGATCACCCGGTCGGTGTTGATCCCCAGGATCGAGGCCATCTTGCGGTCCTGCTGGGTGGCGCGGCACATGCGCCCGAGCTTGGTGTACTGGATCACGTAGGTGAGTGCCGCCATGCCGATGAAGGCAGCGATGAGGATGAACACCTTGGTGTAGGTCAGTTGCACGAAGCCTTCGCCGATGTGGAACTTGAAGGCACCGTCGAGCAGGGTCGGCACGCCTTGCTGGCGCGGGCCCTGGGCCAGTTGCACGTAGTTCTGCAGGATCAGCGACATGCCGATGGCGGAGATCAGCGGCGCCAGGCGCGTGGAGTTGCGCAGCGGCTTGTAGGCGATGCGCTCGATCACCCAGCCGTAGACACCGGTGACGAAGATGGTGAAGACCAGGGTGCCGAGGATCAGCAGCGGGAAGGACTGCAGGCCGAAGAAGGCCAGCAGCGCCAGGGCGACCGCCGAGAGGTAGGCGGAGATCATGTACACCTCGCCGTGGGCGAAGTTGATCATGCCGATGATGCCGTAGACCATCGTATAGCCGATGGCGATCAGGCCGTAGACCGACCCCAGGGTCAGCCCGTTGATCATTTGCTGGAGAAAGATACCGTCCACGATTGAGTACTCACACAGACAGGGCAGGAAAGGCGGGCGGCAAGCGGGCTGAACGGCTCGTGACCGTCGCCGGGCAAGCGCCGACCTGCGGGGATGCCGGCAGCGCTCGTGGCGCTGCCGGCAGGTCGGGCGCGGAGCACGCAACCTGCGCCAGCCCCGCCGCCCAGGCCGGATGAAGCGGGCGGCGCGCGACGGGACCGGTCACAGATCGCGAACGCTTACTGCTGTTTTTCCAACTGGTGGTACTTGCCCTTGTCGTCCCACTGGTAGACGACATAGTCGGAGACCTTCAGGTCGCCCTTCTCGTCGAACTCCTTCTTGCCCATCACGGTCTGCACGGGGTTGCTGTGCAGCCACTTGGCGGCGGCCTGCGGATCGTTCTTGCCGGCGCCGTTGAAGGCCGCGGCGAGCGCCTGCAGCGAGGCATAGGCGTACAGGGTGTAGCCTTCGGGCTCGAAGCCGTCGGCGCGGAACTTGTCCACCACGGCCTTGCCGTCCGGGATCAGGCGCGGGTCGGCGCCGAAGGTCATCAGCACGTCCTTGGTGTACTGCGGGCCGCCGGCGGTGGTGACCAGTTCGTCGGTGACGATGCCGTCGTCGGAGAAGAACACGGTGTTCAGGCCCTGCTCGCGCATCTGCCGTACCAGTGGACCGGCTTCGGGGTGCAGGCCGCCGAAGAACACCACTTCCGCGCCCGAGGCACGGATCTTGGTGACCAGGGCGTTGAAGTCCTTCTCGCCACGGGTCAGGCCCTCGTAGAGGACTTCCTTGACGCCCAGCTTGTTCAGTTGCGCCTTGGTCGCATCGGCCAGGCCCTGGCCGTAGGTGTCCTTGTCGTGGATCACCGCGACCTTCTTGGCCTTCAGCACGTTGACGATGTAGTTGCCGGCGACGACGCCCTGCTGGTCGTCACGACCGCACATGCGGAAGATGCCGGTCATGCCGCGCTCGGTGACTTTCGGGTTGGTCGAGCCGGGGGTGATGGAGATGATGCCGGCCTCGTCGTACACCTCGGAGGCGGGGATAGTGTTGGACGAACAGAAGTGGCCGACCACGGCGATGGCCTTGTCCTGGTCGACCAGGCGGTTGGCGACCGACACGGCCTGCTTGGGCTCGCAGGCATCGTCCGCCTTCACCAGCTTGATCTTCTCCCCGTTCACGCCGCCGGCGGCGTTGATCACGTCGGCGGCCGCATTGGCCCCCCGCCAGTACTGTTCGCCGAACGAGGCGTTCGCCCCGGTATGCGGTCCCGCGACCCCGATAACGACATCAGCCTCGACAAAGGAAGACACGCCCAGCGCGGTAGTTACCGCCAGGGCCAGAAAGCCTTTTCTGAAAATCTTCTGCGACATGGAGTTTTGCTCCTGAGGGTTTTTGTAATGGCGTACGAACGAGTGTTGGCGATTTTCTTGATTCAGCGATTTATCGACAGCAAGCCGCGTGCCATTCGTTTTTGTTATTAACCAAGTCCTACAGCAAAAACAGCCAGAGCTGGCAGGCATCAGCGCTAGACATGTGCAACCCATCGAAAACAGAAGGTGCAACCGTGAAATCGAAAAGGCGCAACCCTCCTTCCCGTGAGCTGACACAACCAGCCACCACAGGCGCAACCCCATCCGTAACCATCGCTGTCACCGAACTGCACATCCACGGTGCAGACCCGCAGGGGTAACGCACCATAAGAGGCTAGACCAAAGTGCAGCGAGCGTCGGGGCAGACGCGGCGGGAGGGCCCCGCCCACGCCTCGCCTGGCTCAGATCACCACCCGCAGGCACTGCCCGGCGTGGTAGAGCGAGAACCCCGTTTCGTACAGGCAACTACGCAGGCCAGCGGCCGAAATCTCCTCCATCGGCCGCAGCGGCATCGGCAGCACGCTGGCGTCGCCGCCCAGCAGGAAGTCGGCGAAGGCCTTGCCCACCACCGTGCCGGTGGTGACGCCACGACCGTTGTAGCCGCTCATGGCGACCAGCCCCGGCGCCGGCTCGAACAGGCGCATGAGGTGGTCGGGGGTGAAGTCGATGCAGCCGGTCCAGGTGAACTCCCAGTCCACCTTGCCCAGCTTCGGGAAGTAGTGCTGCTGGATGCGGTCCGCCCAGCTCTTGAGGAACCACGCCGGCTTGCCGGTGCCCTTGCCGAGGCTGCCGAGCAACAGGCGACCGTCGGCATCGCGGCGGATGCTGCTGAGCACCTGGCGGGTGTCCCAGGAGCCCTGCCCACCCGGCAGGATGCGCGCAGCCTCGGCGCCCTCCAGCGGGCGTGAGGCGACCTGGTAGTAGTAACCGGGGAAAAAGGTGCGCCGCAGCTGAGTCCACTCGCCTTCGGTGTAGGCGCTGGAGGCGATCACCACCTGCCCGGCGGTCACCACGCCACCCTGGGTGATCACGTTCCAGGCGTTACCGACGCGTACCAGCCCGACCACCGGGGAGTGGTGGTACAGCTCGCCGCCCAGGCCGACCACCGCGCGGGCCAGGCCGCTGACGTAGGCCATCGGGTTGAGGGTACCGGCGCGGCGGTCGAGCAGCGCACCGGCGATCTTGTCGGTGCCGCAGGCCTGCTCGCACTCGGCGCCGGTCAGCAGTTCGACGGGGGCGCCGCGACGGCCCCATTGCTCGCAGCGGCTGCGCAGGTCGGCCAGGCCACGGGCGTTGTGCGCCATGTGCAACGTGCCTTCGCGGCGCGCCTGGCAATCGATGGCATACTTGTCGATCAGCGAGAACACCAGCGAAGGGGCATTGCCGAGCATGCGGTTGACCCGCTGCCCGATCTCCACACCCATGCCTGCCTCGATCTCGTCCGGGGGAATCCACAGGCCGGCGTTGACCAGCCCGACGTTGCGCCCGGAGCCACCGTACCCGGTGGTATGGGCCTCCAGCACGCAGACCTTCTGGTCCCGCTCCAGCAGATGCAACGCAGCGGACAGGCCGGTGAAGCCCGCGCCGACGACACACACGTCGACCTTGCGATCCCCGCGCAACATCGGAGCTTCCGGGCGTTCGGGGGTCAGGTATTCCCACAGGCACTCTTGGCGAAGCGACATCCAGCGATCCTTCTACGCGAACCTTTGTGAATGACTCTGTACTGCAAGCCCCCATTGCGAGCCGGGGGCTTCCTGTAGGAGCGAGCCTGCTCGCGAACCGCATAACGCTGAAGCCCCACCGGACTCCGTTCGCGAGCAAGCTCGCTCCTACGAAGAGCAACCTCAGTCGAAGACTATGCCCTGGGCCAGCGGCAGTTCCCGCGAGTAGTTCACGGTGTTGGTCTGCCGGCGCATGTAGCCCTTCCAGGCATCGGAGCCGGACTCGCGGCCGCCGCCGGTTTCCTTCTCACCCCCGAAGGCGCCGCCGATCTCCGCGCCGCTCGGACCGATGTTGACGTTGGCGATGCCGCAATCACTGCCCACCGCCGAGAGGAAGGCCTCGGCCTCGCGCAGGTCGGTGGTGAAGATGCAGGACGACAGGCCCTGGGGCACGGCGTTGTTCAGCGCCACCGCCTCGTCGAACGTCTCGTAGGGCACCACGTAGAGGATCGGCGCGAAAGTCTCGTGGCGCACCACGTCGCTCTGCTCCGGCATCTCGGCGATGGCCGGCGACACGTAATAGGCCTCGGGGAATTTGTCGGCCAGTTGCCGCGCGCCGCCGAACACCACGCCGCCCTCGCCGCGCGCCTGCTCCAGCGCGCCCTGCATGGCCAGGAAGCTGCGCTCGTCGATCAATGGGCCGACCAGGTTGCCTTCCAGCGGATGACCGATGCGCACCCTGGCGTAGGCGGCCTTCAGCCGGCTGACGATCTCGTCCTTCACCGACCTGTGGGCGATCAGCCGGCGCAGGGTGGTGCAGCGCTGCCCGGCGGTGCCGACGGCGCTGAACAGGATGGCGCGCACGGCCATGTCCAGATCGGCGCTGGGCGCCAGGATCATCGCGTTGTTGCCGCCCAGCTCGAGGATGCTGCGGCCGAAGCGCGCCGCCACGCGCGGGCCGACTTCGCGGCCCATGCGGGTGCTGCCGGTGGCGCTGACCAGGGCGACGCGCGCGTCGTCCACCAGCGCCTCGCCGGCGCTGCGATCGCCGATCACCACCTGGCTGAGATGCGCCGGTGCGTCGCCGAACTTGCTCAGCGCACGCTCGAACAGCGCCTGGCAGGCCAGCGCGGTGAGCGGGGTTTTCTCCGAGGGTTTCCACACCACCGAGTTGCCGCAGACCAGCGCCAGCGCGGTGTTCCACGACCACACCGCGACCGGGAAGTTGAAGGCGCTGATCACCCCGACCACGCCCAGCGGGTGCCAGGTTTCGCGCATGTGGTGGCCGGGGCGCTCGGAGGCGATGGTCAGGCCATAGAGCTGGCGCGACAGGCCGACGGCGAAGTCGCAGATGTCGATCATCTCCTGCACCTCGCCCAGGCCTTCCTGGGTGATCTTGCCGGCCTCCCAGGACACCAGTTCGCCAAGGGCCGCCTTGCTCGCCCGCAGCTCCTCGCCGAACAGCCGCACCAGCTCGCCGCGACGCGGCGCCGGCACCTTGCGCCAGGCGTCGAAAGCATGGGCGGCGCGGCCAATCTTCTGCTCCACCTCGGCGGCACTTTCCAGGCGCACCGCGCCCAGGCGGCTGCCGTCGATGGGAGAGTGGATGACCTGGTCGCCAGCGGTAGCCAGGCGGGCGTCGACGCCGAGGGATTCGAGCAGTGCGGAAATCATGCGGACTCCTGTGGGGTTCAGAACCATCTGGAATGCCAGCAGTAATAAACGGCTTGCCGAGGCACAACAAACGACGTTTCCTATGCACATCATTCCGTAAATTCATGAACTACCAACATGCTGAGCAAACGCCATCTGCCCTCCATGACCGCCCTGCAATGCTTCGAAGCGGTAGCCCGGCACCTGAGCTTCACCCGCGCCTCGGAAGAGCTGAATCTGACCCAGAGCGCGGTCAGCAAACAGGTGGCGCAGCTGGAGGAAATGCTGCAGCACCTGCTGTTCCGCCGCGTGCGGCGTCGCCTGCAACTGACCCCGGCGGGCGAGCTGTACCTGCTGGAGGTGCGCAAGATCCTTACCCAGGTGGAGATTTCCACTCACTACCTGCTCTCCTACGGCGGGGAAACCGAAGTCCTGCGCGTGGCCACGCCGCCCACCTTCGGCGCGCGCTGGCTGATCCCGCGGCTCAATGGCTGGCGCCATCTGCACCCGAACATCCACCTGGACCTGCGCCAGGAGCTGGAGCCGAGCGACCTGCTGCAATCGCGCTGCGACATCGCGTTCTTCTTCGGCGCCGGCACCCTGCCCGGCGCCGAATGCCTGCATCTGTTCGGCGAGGAAATGCTGCCGGTGTGCTCGCCGGACCTCCTCCCGGAGCAGCCGCTGGCCGATCCGACCCAGTTGGCCGAACGGGTTCTGCTGCAGAACGCCACCCGCCCGGAAGCCTGGCACGAGTGGTTCCAGAGCCTGGGCAAGCGCAGCGAGCACAGCTACCACGGCCCGCGCTTCGACACCTTCTACATGTGCATCCGCGCCGCCCAGGCCGGCTGTGGCGTGGCGTTGCTGCCGCGTTTCCTGGTGGAAGAGGAGCTGGCCGAAGGCAAGCTGGTGGTTGCCTGGGAGCACGGGCTGGAAAGCCGCAGCGGGTATTATCTGGCTTACCCCGAGCATGCGGCGGCGGTCCCCAAGGTGCGCGCCTTCGTGGAATGGATCCAGGCCCGCCTGCAGGCGCCCTGATTGGCGCAATTGACCATCGACCCAGCGCCGCAGTCACTGGTATTTTTCCTGCATTCCGACAGGCGCTGGCCTGTCACTGTCCGGATCGAGGTACATCCATGAAAGCCACCCAGCAAGCCATCGCGACCGAGTTGAATGTCCAGCCGCCGTTCCAGGGCCCGGACGACGTCCAGGCGGAAATCCAGCGCCGCGTGCGCTTCATCCAGGACTGCCTGAAGAGCTCGGGGATGAAGACCCTGGTGCTGGGCATCAGCGGCGGCGTCGACTCGCTCACCGCCGGCATGCTCTGCCAGCGCGCGGTGGAAGGCCTGCGCGCCGAGACCGGCAACCAGGACTACCGCTTCCTCGCCGTGCGCCTGCCCTACAACGTGCAGGGCGACGAACAGGACGCCCAGGACTCGGTGGACGTCATCGCCCCGGACGAGCGCCACACCGTGAACATCGGCCCGTCGGTGCAGGCGCTGGCTGCCGAAACCCAGGCGCTGGAAGGCCTGGCCCCAGCCACCCGCGACTTCGCCCTGGGCAACACCAAGGCGCGCATCCGCATGGTCGCCCAGTACACCATCGCCAACGCCCGCCAGGGCCTGGTGGTCGGCACCGACCATGCCGCCGAGGCGGTGATGGGCTTCTTCACCAAGTTCGGCGACGGCGCCTGCGACCTCGCCCCGCTCACCGGCCTGGTGAAGAACCAGGTACGCAGCATCGCCCGCACCCTCGGTGCGCCGGAAGGCCTGGTGGAAAAAGTGCCCACCGCCGACCTCGAGGACCTCGCCCCCGGCAAGCCGGACGAGCACTCCCACGGCGTGACCTACCAGGAAATCGACGCCTTCCTGCACGGCCAGGAGGTCAGCCAGGAGGCGTTCGACATCATCGTCCGCACCTTCGAGAAGACCCGCCACAAGCGCGCGTTGCCGACCGCGCCGTAAGCAAGCGCCGACGCGGGAGCAATCCCGCGTCGTTGTGGCTCAATGCTGGGGAATGACGTAGCGCCAGATGGCGATGAAGTGCAGCAGGCTGCCGGCGATCACGAACAGGTGCCAGATGCCATGCCAGTGGCGGAAGCGGCTGTCATAGGCGAAGAAGATGATGCCGATGGTGTAGAAGGCGCCGCCGCCGACCAGCCATGCAAACCCGGCACCGCCCAGCGCCCGGTACAACGGGCCCACGGCGATCAGCACGATCCAACCCATCACCGCGTAGATGATGATCGACAGCACCCGCGCCTCGGAGCGCGGCTTGATCTCCTGCAGCATGCCGATCACCGCCATGCTCCAGACGATGCCGAAGAGGGTCCAGCCCCAGGCGCCCTTGAGCGTCACCAGGCAGAACGGCGTATAGCTGCCGGCGATCAGCAGGTAGATGGACAGGTGGTCGAGCTTGCGCAGGATCACCTTCGCCCGCCCACGCACGCTGTGGTAAAGCGTGGAGATGCTGTAGAGCATGGTCAGCGTGGTGCCATACACCGCCACGCTGACGATGCGCAGCGGCTCGCCGAGCAGGCTGGTGGCAACCAGCAGCCAGATACCGCCCACCAGCGCCAGCACGGCGCCGATCAGGTGGGTCCAGGCGTTGAAGCGTTCACCGTGGTACATGGAGTCTCCCGCTGCGGATTCGACCAGAGACACCCTATCCCGGTTGCATGAAATAAAAAGCCCGACCATGTGTCGGGCTTTTCGTATCGTCGGCTCTTCGTACTAAAGCCAGGCAGGGATCACTTGAGGGTCAGGGTGCCCTTCATCATGGCCGAGTGCCCCGGGAAGGAGCAGAAGAAGGCGTACGCATCGCCGGCCTTGAGTTTGGACACATCGAAGGTCACCGAGTCCTTCTCGCCGGAGCCGATGATCTTGGTGTGGGCGATCACGCGGGTGTCGCCATCCTTGACGTAGTTCTTGTCCAGGCCGGCGGCCATGCCGTCGGTCACCACGCCCTGCATGTCGGCGGCGGTGGTCAGCACCCAGTTATGGCCCATCACGTTCTTCGGCAGGCTGCCGGGGTGGGACAGGTTGACGGTGAAGGTCTTGCAGCTCTTGTCGACAGTGATGGCGTTGGTGCTGAACTGCATCTGGTCGTTGCCCTGGATGTCCACGGAGCATTCGGCAGCCAGCAGCGGAGCACTGAACAGGCCGAGCAGGGATACAGCAGCGAGTTTACGGAACATACAAGCCTCCTAGGCAGGTTGGGCGGAGAAACCTGAAGGGGAGACCGAGCGATGAACGGTCGAGTTCCCCTGATTCAGGTCAACGACATACAGGTCGTCGACCTCGGCGCAAGCCTCTAAATATCTATCAGGCTCATCCATATCATCAACGAGGCAGATCAGCGCACCCCGCCTAGCATAGACGCCACACCCCGGCATCACAGGAATCCGCACCGTGAAACTTCACGCCCTGTTACAAAGCCTGCTCGTCAGCTACGCACTGGCCGCCTCCGGTGGTGGCGGTCAGCACGGCTGAATTCCGTCGCGCAAGTCTTGGTCGCTCTCGCATCTGCCGCTACCCTGACGACCTTCACAAGTGTGGGAGTTTTTCATGGCCTTGCGTTCCATCTGCGTATTCTGCGGCGCCAGCCCCGGCGCCACTCCGATCTATCAGGAAGCCGCCGAGGCCCTTGGCCGCCATCTGGCCGAACGTGGCATCCGCCTGGTCTATGGCGGCGGCGCGGTCGGCCTGATGGGCATGGTGGCCGACGCCGCGCTGGCGGCGGGCGGAGAGGTCATCGGCATCATTCCGCAGAGCCTGAAAGAAGCGGAAATCGGCCACAAGGGCCTGACGCGCCTGGAAGTGGTGGACGGCATGCACGCGCGCAAGGCACGCATGGCCGAACTGAGCGACGCCTTCATCGCCCTGCCCGGCGGCCTGGGCACGCTGGAAGAGCTGTTCGAGGTCTGGACCTGGGGTCAACTGGGCTACCACGGCAAACCGCTGGGGCTGCTGGAGGTGAACGGTTTCTACGAGCCGCTGCTGACCTTCCTCGATCACCTGGTGCAGGAGCGCTTCGTACGCCCGCAGCACCGCGAGATGCTCCAGCGCGCCAGCACGCCGGCCGAACTGGTCGACGCCCTGCAAGCCTGGACGCCCTCGGCGGCGCCCAAATGGGTGGACCGAAACCCCACCTGAGCCCGCTTCAGCGCCAGCAATCGGCGGTTTCCCCCGCCGTCGAGCGTTGCTCTCCCAGGGTATTCAGGCTCAGCGCAGCGCAATGCAGGTCCTGTGCCTGGGCGCCTTGCGGGGTGGCGGTGAGCCGATAGCCGCCGTCCGCCTCCGTCCCCGGCTCGACGGTAAGCAGGTACCAGCCGCCAGGAGAAGCCGCCCCCTTTGCGCCCGCGCGGGGCAACCCCAAGCTGGCGAGTTCGCCGGTAGCCACGACGTAGCGGCTGTTCTGGGCGAAGTAGCGCTCCTGCCGCGCCGCCGCGTCGAGCAGCAGCGCCTGCCCCTCGGTGCGATTGGCGCGCAGGATGTACTGTCGATAACCGGGGTAGGTGACCGCCGCCAGAATGGCGGCGATAGCCACCACGATCATGAGTTCGATGAGGGTAACGCCGGCCTCCCGTGGTCCTTTCATTGCCCGGTCTCCGGCATCACAGTCCAGGTCTGCCGACCGTTCAGTTCGCCGAATGCGAGCCTGTGCTGCGCGCCACTGGCGTCGAACAGCGAATCGCCACTGAAAGTCACACCACCCGCGGCAAGCGGAACGCTGCTGGGAACCGTACCGTCCACCCGGTCCTGGTCGTCCACCTCACCATCGCCATTCAGGTCGAACACCGGGAACGGCGTCGCCCCTCCCGCATTCGCGCCCAGCGCCAGGACATGCCCCTCCAGGCCGGGTGAACAGGGATCGGCATTGGGCGTCACGGTCACGACCTGAAGCAGGTTCCCGCGCACCCTGGGCGCCGCGATGACCCGCTCGCCCCTCAGGCGGTCGCCAACCTCGAGGTCCAGCACCCAGCCGGAGTCGCGCGTCCAGTCGATGGTCCCCTGGCTCACCTGGCGGGTTCCCGTCGGGCTCTCGCTCTCGAATGCCTGCACGCGCAGATCGGCGCGGGTGAGATGTCGCGTCATCTCGGCAGTCTTGCCAGCGGCCTGCGGGTCCCAGATGCCGTAGATCGATTGCAGCGTACGGGAGGCCTTGTCGCTGACGGTGAAATAGCGGCCGGTGCCGAAGTAGACCATCAGCCCCTGCCCAGACGGATGCCTCATGAAGGCCGGGGCGGCGCTGATCGCCTGGGCAGTCGGGTCCGATGCGCTGACGGTTGCGTGATAGAGCGGCTGGTTGCCGAAGGCGACGACGAAACGGGAAGTGCTCACCGCCGCCGTCGGCCCGTCAACGGCCGCCGAATCGAGCAGGTCGAAGCGCCACAGATTGCCCAGCAGGTCGCCCGCATAGGCATAGTCGGCGATGCCATCGCCATTCACGTCCGCGGCGTTGACCGCCGAAAGGCCATTGGCCCCACCTTCCGCCGTCGTGAGCTTGGTCAACAGCCGTCCATTGGCCACATCGAGCAGGAACAGGCTGGCCTTCCCGTCGTCCCCGCCATAGCCGTTGCCCAGCAGGACAGCCCATTGGCCGCTGTGCAGACGGGCGATTACCGGGGCCGAAAGCACATGGCCCAGTTCGGGATCGTCCTGCGCAGTGAACTCCCACAGCAACGAGGCGGCGTCGGGATCGCTGATATCCAGCGCAAAGACACCACGCCCTCCCGCCCCCAGCGTACCGATCAGCACCCTGTGCCATGCGCCGCTGAAATACACATCGGCGACGGCCGGCGAGCCGTCCACGTAATAGCGGTGACGCTCCGGTTCGCTGGCGTATCGGCGGTCGGCCAGCAGGTGGAGATGCGGGATGACCGGCGTAGGAATGTAGGCAAAGGTTTCCTCCCCGGACCTGGCGTTGAAAGCATGCAGCATGCCGTCGTTGGCCCCGACGTAGACCTGGTCGTCCTGCCGCGCCTGCGCCGCAGCGAATGCCCGATACTCTCCGTTGCCGCCATCCAGGCCCTCGGCAACGCCCGCCAGCAGGCGCGCCTTGCTCCCCAGCACAGGGGCCGAGTTGACGATGTCGCCAATCAGCGTCGTGCGCTTGCGATAGCGGTCCTCATGACGGGTATCACCCTTGAGGAAGTTCACGCGGGGGGCGTCCAGATGGTCCTGCAGCCCCACCCCGGCGAAACTGCGTCCCGCCAGGTTCTCGAAGGTGAAATCCTGCAAACCGGTTCCACTGGCATTGGCCATCAGGATACGGCGCTCACTCCAGCGTGGCAGTCGGTCGCTGGCTTTCCATGCGAGCAGTGCAGCGGCGGAGCTGCCAGCCCTGGGCGCCACGCGCTTGAGCAGGTCACCGCCCCAGGTCGCCACTTCCAACTGCGTGGTGTACAGCTCGAAACCGTCCCCTCCGAGCGCCTGTTGCAGGGCGATGGGAGCGGCGATGGACATCTGGCGTTGCAGGATTGGGCTGAACCCCCTGGACAGTTGAGTCCTCAGATGAGCCGCATCGGTCACCTGGAAGTAGCTGTCCGGGGTGCCTGGCTTGTGCGAATCCCAGTCGCCATCGACCGGAAGCGGCGACCGCTGCGCATCGAATCCACCCCACTTGGCGGCGTACCAGAGCGGGTCATGCAACGGGGTGACGGGGTTGTTCCCAGTCGGGATGAAGGTGCGGACGGAACTAGTGGGCTCCAGCGGCGGGCAGGTGCTGCCGGACATCCGGCACTCGCCCGCCCATCGCCCGGACGGCGTGTCGAACGGATCGCTCAGAGTGCCGGCACTTTCGTTGGTGACCTCGAGATAGAGGCCATCCCGCGTAGTCCCGGCCATCGCGTACCCCAGGTGCAATACCGTGCCCCTGTCGGCGCGCAGGGTCTTCAGCGTGACGCTCAGCGTGTTGTCCGCATTCACCCGGGCGCTGTACAGAAGGCTGGCATCGCCGTCGTCACCCTCGAACGCCACACGGAGCACGATCTCCGGACGCCCGCCATTTACTTCCGCGGCCACCTTCTGCCCCGGCATGTTGTGCATCGACTGCACGAAGAATGCGCTCATTTGCGCGGGCGCCGGGGGCTTGTCCGGGGATACGACCCTGGCGAAGGGAATCAGGGTTGCCGTGCCGTCGCCCACGGGAATCCGAATGCTGGATGAGGGCGTTGAGAGGGCAACGGCGAATGTCCTGACCGACAGGCCGGTCGTGGTGATGGGTTGCAGGTTCCCGTAATAGGCGACGGCGGCGGCGTTGTAGGTTCCTTCCCGCGCCGGCTCTTCAGGCAGCCCGCGAATGCTGCCGAAGCTGCTGGCCAGCTTGGCGGTCGGCGCGGCATCCGTGGCGCCGCCACTGACTTCCCCGATGGAGATCCGCTTTGCACCGCTGCCCAGCTCGTGATCCCAGAGGGTTGTGCCCAACGCGGAAACGTCCAGCTTTGCCAAGGTGCCACTGGCCTGCCCGGACGGGCCGAAAGGGCTGCCTGGCAACTGTGAGTCGTAACTGGGGCTCGCCTCACTGACGACAGTGAGCAGGGGCTTCGAACAACGGTAGGCGAAGTCCGATGCGTAGGGATCACGCCAGTTGGAAACCTCGCCTTCCATCGCGGGACGATCGACGGAAGCGGGACTCCCGGCGCCGCTGAAGTAACGCAGCGCATCGAACATGACGGCTCCCAGGGGATTTGCCCCGGTCCTGCAGGCCAGGCCGTTCGTGGCGCCGCAAAGCGCCGATAGCTGGGCAGGCAAGCCGTCCAGGCTGGCAATGATGGCCGGCCTATCCGTCCCTTTCGTGGCGAAGATCCCGGTGTCCGCGTCAACCTCATCCGCGAACGAACCGATGGCCTTGCGCAACACGCCGCCGCGCAGGTCGCGGGTACCCGAGCCCGCCATCAGACCAAAATACATCTGGTTATCTTCGCCATACGCCTGCAACAACCCCGTCGGTTTGTAGCGCTTGTTCGGATATTGCTTGCAGTTGCTTTCGAGCAATCCCGGCACACACACCCGAACCCTCACGACAACGTCGACCGGCGTCACGCCCTCTACCCGCTCGTCTCCGTCACTCGGCCTCAGCCAATCCCAGACATGCAGGTTGGCGACGTCGGGCAGAACGCTCAGGTGGGCAGGGGTATTGGCGAACAGCGTGCGGTTCATCCCAGCGGGCGCAGAGAAGGGGGTGTAGTCCGCCAGATCGAATCCGGCATCCGCCGTACCGGCATATTCCCGTCCCCAGGCAAGAGCGTTCCGGGGAATCGACGCACGCTCCAGCACCGTTTCTTCTTCGGTGTCCGTCGAGCGATAACCGCCATAGAGAATCGCGCGCAGAGTGTCGATCCGCGAGGCGGTCAGATAATTGAGGAAGTCTCCGCTCCAGCGCCCGGAGCTGGTCCTGCACGTCTTGTCGCCAGTGAACGCGACCGGCATGAACAACTGCTCAGCAGCCGCATATCGATAGCACTTTCCGGAGTCGAAATAGCCGTCATGGGCGGTTGTCGGGTCGTAGTGAAACGCCGGGACGCCATTGCCCTGGATATCGACGGCATCGGGATAGGCCGGAAGAAACAACGACTGATCCAGACCGACCACCAGAAGGTTCAGGGGCGGCATGGACGGGCTCACGAACAGCGGTGTCTGGGCCGGCGCAGTCCCCGTGGCGGGTATCGTCTCCACGGTCGGGGACGCCGCCGCGACGCCCTGGCCCAGCAGTCCGGCCAGCAGCATGAGCCCATTACGATGAAGATCCATCGGCAGCCTCCCTGCTCAATCATCGTGGTGTTTGGCGTAAACCGAACGCAGCTTCTGGCTACCATTGCCAGAGCAATTGCCGGCACAGCTGTTGACCTCATACAGGAAGGTCCCGCCCTTGCCGCCAGCCGTGCAATCCGTACTGACGCAGTCGCCCCCGCCTCCGATCAACGCCACGTACCATCTGACCGGCCGTCCCTCGGAAGAGCCCGAGCCGCTGGAAAGGGCCGTGTACGTGGCGACCTCATCACCCTGCCCGAAACGTGGAGCGATATAGCCGCCACTGCGTACGGCATCGCGGTAGGGCATGCACAGTTGCGGGCTGCAACTCATGGCCAGCGCAGCGAGCGCCGCGGCGGAATAGAAGCCCACCCGTGCCTCGGCCATGCGAAGGCCGGCCTCGGCGTCATTGAACAACCGCTGCTGCTCGACGGAGCGGCCGGCGATACGCGACTCGATCACGGCGTTCCTGGCGCCGGACAAGGCAAGCATCGTCATGATCAGCAGGAGGATCAGCGCGACGAACAGCGAGGCTCCACGCTGGGAAGTCCGATAGCGCGCGCGCCTCATGGCATGAGGTTCCTCAGCATGACGGTCCCCTGGCCGACCAGGTACAACTGGCCGGAATCGCCAGGTACTCCGGTGGCCTCCACCCCGGTCAGCAACTTCCAGTCGGCGACAGCCGTTGTCTTGCTGACAGCATCCCGAAGGCCCTTGCCGCTACTGCGCAGCAAAACCCTGTAACCCACCCCGACCACGGATTGCCCATCCTCGAGGGCGCTACTGATATAGCTCGACACTTGCCTGGGTTGCGCGGCACTGGCGACCGCCACCTGGAAAACCAGATCGACCAGCCCGTCCACCAGCGCCTCATCCCCCTGGGCGCTGGCGCAGCGCAAGTCACCGGCGCTGCCCAGGTAGAGCTTTTCGACGAAGACGAAGCGGGTGCCGGTATAGGGTTCGGCAAGCTCCGCAAGATTGGGCGCCCGATTGCCCAGACAGTCGCGATCCCACTTGTCCCGTGGCTGATAGCGAATGCAGATCGCCGACCTGTCCACGTATTGCACGGCCCGCCCCGGGGGAAAACTGCAGCCTTTGACGATACCGCCGGACGTCTCGCTGAATGCCGCGTCCATATCCTGTATCGCCGGGCTTCGCCTGTAACCGGCCTTGCCGAGTTCCTGTTGCAGGAACATCGAGACGAAGCGCCGGTTCTCCTGGTTCTGCAACTGCCCCTGCTGAAAGAGATAGCTGTGCCGATTGTCCAGATAGACCTGGGTGATCCCCAGAACCAGAAAGCTGCTCAACACGAGCGCGATCATCAACTCAACCAGGGACAATCCACCCTGATGGTGCGGGCCATCCATGCCTCGACTCCTAGATTTGGGTACGCAATCGGTAACGGCAGACCGTCTCCGCCGCTTCAGCGGCATGCGGGTCCAGGCACTCGCCCGGCCTGACCTTCCAGGCCACCTGGATCTCCAGAACACTCCCCTCTGCGGCGCAGTGGTTTTCCCCACTCGACCGGCAGATATGAAACTCGTCGACCAGCAACTCCCTGGCGCCCGGCAGCAACGCGCTCGCCCGCCTGGACCAGCACGCCAGTTGCCGATCGGCAGCGCCGGGCGTATCCGCACAGTTGGCGGGCGCACTCGGAAAACCCGCACCGGGCGCCTTGAGGTAACCCGCCGGAACCGGCTTGCCGCCGCTGCGCAGGCGGATCATCTCCACCAGGTCGTTCGCCAGCGCCGCCGCCGTGTTGCGCTGCGCCGAGTCCTGGACGTATTGCAGCGTCCGGCCCTGCAAGGCCACCATCCCCAACAGCCCGACGCAAGTCAGCAGCACCGCCACCAGCACCTCGATCAGGCTGAAGCCGAAGGAGTGCTTCCCGGCTCCCGCTCGCGCGGCATGCGAACCAGCGCTGGAAGCTGCGCGATGCCAGAGAAGGAACATGGCTGTGCCTCACACGGGAGAGGTGAATCGGCGAAATTGCCAATCACCGGGTGTGCATAGCCTGCGACCGCGAAGCTGCCCGGGTCAGTCAGACAGGGATGGTGTTCGAGGGTGATTTGTCCGCCCGGTGTGAAAAGCAAATCTCAGCGAACGGAAGGATCGGTATGGGAATACCGCGTCCGTATTAGCCATGTCGTTGAGCAAGACGGAGGGGAAAGGACCGGACATAAAAAAACCGCCCCATGAGGGCGGCGCAAGGGATTGGGTCGAACGCTTACTGCGTCTGCTGCACGATCACCGTTTGTGCCGGCATCGGCGCCGGGAAATCGGTGCCCAGGGCGTCCTTGATGGTGCGATTGGTGTCGAAGTAGACCTGCCAGTAATTGTCGTTATGGCAGTACGGGCGCACCGCCAGCACCGGGCCGACCAGGTTGAACTCGAGGATTTCCACATCCACCGGCGGGTCGCTCAGCACGTTGGGGATGGCCGCGATGCGCTGCTTGAGCACCGCGGTTGCCGCCTGGTAGTCCGCCGCGCCGGACAACTGGGCCTTGAGGTCCACGCGGCGGAAGTCGTTCTGGCTGTAGTTCTGGATGGTGTCACCGAAGATCTTGTTGTTGCCCACCAGGCTCAGCACGTTGTCCGGGGTATTGATGGCGGTGACGAACAGGCCGATCTCCTTGACCGTGCCGGTGACGCCGCCAGCGGTGATGAAGTCGCCCACCTTGAACGGCCGCAGCACGATGATGAAGCCGCCTGCCGCGAGGTTCGCCAGCAACCCGGACCAGGCCATGCCGATGGCGACGCCCGCGGCGGCGATGAGCGCGGCGATGCTGGTGGTCTGCACGCCGAAATAGCCGAGGATGCCGATCACCAGAAGGATGTTCAGGGTGACCGTGATGAAGGAACCGACGTAGCGCAGTACCGTGGGGTCAACGCTCTGCCTGGAGAGCGCCTTCTCCACCATCCTCACGGCCAGGCCGATCAGCCAGCGACCGATAACCCAGAAGGCGATGGCCGCGAGAATCTTCATGCCGAAGGCGAAGGCGTACTGCGAAACCGTTGCCCATAGCGCGTTGATCTTCTCCGTACCCACATTGATGATGTTCGTATCTTCCATTGAAGCGCACCTGCGAGAGAAAGGGACTTGATGAAAACTAGCACGGCCCCAGCCATTTGCTCGTCGCAGCGCGCAGCCCAGAGCCCTGGCGGGCTCCGGGCCATTCCCGGTCAGCAGCCGCCGGGCAGTCCGCTGATCCAGCGGTTGAGCAGTTCCAGCCCCTCGCGGTGCACCAGGGTGCGCCCCAGCTCGGGCATCATGTCGCCCGGCCTGTCGCTGCCGACGCGGTAGCTGAGTACTGACTTGTCCGGGCGGCCGGGATGGATGTCCTCCAGCCGCCCGCCGGTGCCGCCACCCGCCGCCACCGGCGGTTTGCACAGGCCGTAGGCGATGGACACCGGCGTGTGCGGGTCAAGATAGAGGCCGGAGGTGCGGGCGGCCCCCTTCGGGTTGTGGCAGTGCGAGCAGTTGGCGTCGAGATAGCTGCGCGCCTGTTTCTCCAGGTCCTCTCCGGCTCGCGGATGGCCCCACAGCGCGTTCTGCGGCACCTGCGCCAGCGCCGGCAGGCCCTTGAGGAAGCCGCGCGCCTGCCAGTGCTGCAGCTGGTTTTCGTTGCCTTCGGCGTAGGCGAAGTCCTTGTTCAGATGCCGCGCCTTGGGCCCCAGCGGGGCGATGCCGCCGCCCTTCTGTTCGGCGTGGCATTCGGAGCACTGGTTGGCGTCGGGGACCATGTAGGTGAAGGCGGTCTTCCTGCCGTCCTCGGCGCTCAGTTCCAGCACCGGGCTGTCGCCGGCCAATTCCAGGTGCGCCTCGCGCTGGTCCTTGTCCCAGACATAGGGCAGCGCCGCCCAGCCATCCTTCTGGCGCACCAGCACGCGGGTTTCCACCAGATGAACCCTGGCCATGTCCAACCCAGCCTTGGGATCGCGGTCGTCCTGGCTGTTCTGCAACAGGTTGCCCTGGGCGTCCCTGGGGTAATAGAAGGTCTTGGTCAGCACGCTGCCGACGGGGTAGTCGAAGCGCTCCTCGGCGTATTGCGCCGACTGTCCTTCGGGCATCCATACGGTGCGCAGCTTGTGCGCGTAGTCGGTGAACAGCGAGGTGTTCAGGTCATAGGGCAGCACCTCGGCCGCCGGCGTCAAGTGGCCGTCCGCCAGGTGCAGCATGCCCCAACCGCTGAGCTTTTCCGGGTAGTCGTCGCCCTCGGGCTGATAACGTGGCTTGCTCTCCTGCCCGCACCCGGCCAATCCCACGGCCAGGGCGAGCGACAACAGGAACGAAGCGTGTCTGATCATGCCTTGCCGCCCTTCTCGCCCAGGCCAGCCTGCTCGATCTTCGGCAACGGCTTGAGCTTGCACTGATGCACGCTCATGTCGGTGCTGATGTTCTTGTAGCCGTTGGGGCCGTCGACGTTGACGATACCGGCTTCGCCATTGTCGATGCAGATCGACAGCGCCTCGGGCAGCTTGCCGTCGACCAGTTTCTTCTGGTTGAAGTAGCCGTCCCAGAGGATGTCCGGCAGGCGGCCGGTGAGACCGAACTTGGCGACCTTCAGCGCCTTCAGCTCCAGGTGGTCGGGGCTGTCGCCGCCGGGGCCGAAGGTGTTGCCGTGGATGTAGATGCCTTCGGGATAGGGGTCGAAGTTCGGCTGGGTCGCCTTGTCCGAGTAGTTGGTGCTGAAGTAGCTGCTGATGATGACGTTGGCGGTCTTGTGGTTGCCGATCTTGTTGTTGAAGATCTCCACGTCGTCGTTGGAGTTCACCACCACGCCCGAGCCCGCCGGCACGCTGGCCACCGGGGTGCCCTTGTGGCCGAAGTTGTCGTGGTTGTTGCCCTGCACGTCGTTGTCGAAGACCCGGGTGCCGCGCCCTGGCTGCTGCAGGTTGGGCATGTTGAAGACGAGGATGCCGCCGGTGTTGTCGGTGGCGACGTTGTTGTAGACGTCGGCGCCGATGGTGTTCTCGATCTCGATACCGGCGACGTTACGCTCGGCGCGGTTGTTGCGCACCACCACGTTGCGCGACTGGCCGACGTAGATGCCCGAGTCCGAGGCGCCGATGGCGACGTTGCCCTCGAGCAGGGTGTTCTCGGTCTGCACCGGGTAGATGCCGTAGCCGCCATTCTCGGTGGACGGGCCGTTGGTCCACTCGGTGCGGATGTTGCGGATGACGATGTTCTTGCCGCCGATGACCTTCAGGCCGTCGCCCTTGGTGTCCTCGATGGCGAGGTTTTCCAGGGTGAAGTCGGAGGCGTCGACGAACAACCCTTCGGCGCCGGCCTTCTGGTTCTTGAAGCTCAGGATGGTCTTGTCCATGCCGGCGCCACGAATGGTCACGCCGTCCACTTTCAGGCTCAGGCTGCGATCGAGGTGGTAGGTGCCCGCGGGAATGTCGATGACATCGCCAGCCTTGGCCTTGATCAGGCGGGCCTGCAGGTCCTTCTGGAAGTCGCTGCTGACAGCGGCGGTTTTCTCCCCTTCGCCGCAAGCGGCCAGGGCAACGGAGACGGCAATCAGGGACAAGCAAGCGAGACGCATGGCAGGGCACTCCGGTCTTGTTCTTATGATTATGGAACTATAGTACCAAGTAACTCCTATGGATAGCCCCAGGTGCATGAAAGCCGCGCCGCCCGGGCTCTTCAGCCATGCGGCCGGCCAGCCATCCCCCGAAATAGACAGGCCCCGCATGTGCGGGGCCTGGGGTATTGCGGCGAGGGCGACGAAGGCTCAGCGCGGAATGTTCGGCTGGCGCTTGGTGCTGCGTTTCTTGCCCTTGGCGTAGCCGCTGGCCTTGTCCTCCGCAGCCTTGTTCCACGGCTTGGAGCCATCGCTGGCGCGCGGCGGCAGGCCGGTATGCTGGGTCAGCAGCGGCTTGCCGGTCTTCTTGCTGCCCACCGGGGTGGAGTTCTTGCGGCGCGCGCTCTGGTAGCCGCCATCAGCGGTCGGCTGGTGCGTCGGGATGAGCTGGTGCTTGCCGTTGCCGATCAGGTCGGCGCGACCCATTTCCTTCAGGGCTTCGCGCAGCATCGGCCAGTTGTTCGGATCGTGGTAGCGCAGGAAGGCCTTGTGCAGCCGGCGACGGCGTTCGCCCTTGACGATCTCCACGCCATCGCTCTTGTAGGTGACCTTGCGCAGCGGGTTCTTGCCCGAGTGGTACATGGCCGTGGCGGTGGCCATAGGCGAGGGGTAGAAGGCCTGCACCTGGTCGGCGCGGAAGCCGTTACGCTTGAGCCACAGGGCGAGGTTCATCATGTCCTCGTCGCTGGTGCCCGGGTGCGCGGCGATGAAGTACGGGATCAGGTACTGTTCCTTGCCCGCTTCCTTGGAGAACTTCTCGAACATCCGCTTGAACACGTCATAGGTGCCGATGCCCGGCTTCATCATCTTCGACAGCGGGCCTTCCTCGGTGTGTTCCGGGGCGATCTTCAAGTAACCGCCGACGTGGTGCGTCACCAGCTCCTTGACGTATTCCGGGGACTGGACCGCCAGGTCGTAGCGCAGGCCCGAGGCGATGAGGATCTTCTTCACCCCCTGCAGGTCGCGGGCGCGGCGGTACAGCTGGATCAGCGAGGAATGGTCGGTATTGAGGTTGTCGCAGATGCCCGGCCAGACGCAGGACGGCTTGCGGCAGTGCTTCTCGATCTCCGGGTCCTTGCAGGCGATGCGGTACATGTTCGCGGTCGGCCCGCCGAGGTCGGAGATGACGCCAGTGAAGCCGGGGACCTTGTCACGGATTTCCTCGATCTCGCGGATGATCGAGTCTTCCGAGCGGCTCTGGATGATGCGGCCTTCGTGCTCGGTGATCGAGCAGAAGGTGCAGCCGCCGAAGCAGCCACGCATGATGTTCACCGAGAAGCGGATCATCTCGTACGCCGGGATCTTCGCGCCGCCGTAGGTCGGGTGCGGCACGCGGGCGTACTGCAGGCCGAAGACGTAATCCATCTCCTCGGTGGTCAGCGGGATGGGCGGCGGGTTGAACCACACGTCGGTTTCGCCGTGGCGCTGGACCATCGCGCGGGCGTTGCCGGGGTTGGTTTCCAGGTGCAGCACGCGGTTGGCGTGGGCATAGAGCACCGGGTCGCTCTTGACCTTCTCGAAGGACGGCAGGCGGATCACCGTGCGCTCGCGCTCCAGGCGCGGGTGCGGTAGCAGCTCGACGACCTTGGCCTGGTTCGGGTCGTCCTGCTCGCCCTTCTCCTGCTCGATGGCGCAGGCGGCGGTGTCCTGGGTATTCACGTACGGGTTGATGATCTTGTCGATCTTGCCCGGACGGTCGATGCGGGTGGAGTCCAGCTCGAACCAGCCCTCGGGAGTGTCGCGACGGACGAAGGCGGTGCCGCGCACGTCGGTGATCGAGTCGATGGATTCGCCGGCGGACAGGCGCTGGGCCACTTCCACCACGGCGCGCTCGGCGTTGCCGAACAGCAGGATGTCGGCCTTGGCGTCCATCAGGATCGAGTGGCGGACCTTGTCCTGCCAGTAGTCGTAGTGCGCGATGCGGCGCAGCGAGGCCTCGATGCCGCCGAGAATGATCGGCACGCCCTTGTACGCCTCTCGGCAGCGCTGGCTGTAGACCATGCTGGCGCGGTCCGGGCGCTTGCCGGCTTCGCCGCCGGGTGTGTAGGCGTCGTCGGAGCGGATCTTCCGGTCGGCGGTGTAGCGGTTGATCATCGAGTCCATGTTGCCGGCGGCGATGCCGAAGAACAGGTTCGGCTTGCCCAGCTTCATGAAGTCGTCTTTCGACTGCCAGGCGGGCTGGGAAATGATGCCGACGCGGAAGCCCTGGGCCTCCAGCAGGCGGCCGATGATGGCCATGCCGAACGACGGATGGTCAACGTAGGCATCCCCGGTGACGATGATGATGTCGCAGGAATCCCAGCCCAGCTGATCCATCTCTTCCCGGCTCATGGGCAGGAACGGCGCCGGGCCGAAACACTCGGCCCAGAACTTGGGATAGTCGAACAGCGGTTTGGCGGCTTGCATCACGGGCACCGGGGTATCTCGAAGTAGGTATCGCGAAAAAACGCGGGCGCGGAATATAGCACAAAAAGTGTACAAATCCGACCGATGAACTCAGATTTAACCGGTGCGCGACGGATTGCCAGTGCCATCATCTAGCTATACTTCAGCCACTATCCGCAGTAGGTGCCGGGATACCCACAAGGCACAGGGAGTGCGTGTCGTGCGTCATCTTTTCGTGCTACTGCTCGCGCTGCTGAGCGGCCCGGTCGCCGCAGTCGAGCTGGATTCAGGCGCCAGCGGCACCTGGCTCAATGGTCGCCTGGAACTCCTCGAGGACCGTAGCGGCGGGATGCCGTTCGACGAAGTTCAGCGTAGTCGTGATTTCATTCCGGCCAACGGTCGCACCAGCGTCGGCCAGAGCCCCAGCGCCTGGTGGCTGCGCCTGGATCTCGAGCGCCGGCAGGTACCGCCCGGCGGCTGGTGGCTGGAGGTGGACGCGGTCAACCTCAAGGACCTGCGCCTGTACCTGCCCGATGAGCAGGGCCGCTACGACGAGCGGCTCTCAGGCGAAGCGGTGCCCTTCTCCGCCGGCCGCGACCGTGGTTACCGGCGTCCGGTTTTCCACCTGCCCGACGGCACCGGGCCGCTGCAACTCTACCTGCGTACCTATGACCCCGCCGGCAACTCCTTCCCCCTGCGCATCTGGACACTGGACGACCTGCAGGACCATCGCGCCGACACCAACCTCTTCCTCGGCGTGATCTACGGCCTGATCGCCGCCCTGCTGCTGTACAACCTGTTCATCCTGCTGACCCTGCGCGACCGCGCCTACCTCTGGTACGTGCTGACCACCGCCGCGGCGCTGCTGTTCAGCCTCGGCATGAGCGGCCACGGCTTCAAGTACCTCTGGCCGGAACACGCGGTACCCTGGTGGTTGGACCGCATCACCCTGCCCTCGCTGTGGGGGCTGTGCGTGCACCGTTTCACCATCACCCTGCTGCAGACCCGCAAGTACGTGCCGTGGGCACACCGCCTGCTGAACCTGAACTGTGCGCTGTACCTGCTCACCGTTGCCCTCGGCGCTCTGCAACTGCGCGGCATTGCCAGTTGGATGCTGGTGGCGATCACCTTCATCGGCGTGCCGGCGGCGATGGGAGCGGCGCTGACGCGCTGGCGTCAGGGCTGCTTCCCCGCCTTCCTCTACCTGCTCGGCTTCGGCCTGGTACTGGGCAGCGTCAGCATCTCGGTGATGCGCGCCCTGGCGGTCGTGCAACCCACGCCGATCACCACCTACATCTTCCCGATCGTCGTCGCTATGGAATCGATACTCTTCTCCTTCGCCCTCACCTCGCGCATCCGCAGCCTCAAGCGGGAGCGCGCGCAGGCCGTGGAGCAGGCCGACCGGGAAAAGAACGCACGCCTGACGCTGATGCAGAGCGCGCAGCACGACCTGGCCAAGGCGGTGGCCGAACGCACCGCCGAGCTGACCCAGAGCAACCAGCTGCTGCGCGAGCGCGAAGCCCAGTTGCAGCACGCAGCACACTACGATCCGCTGACCGGCCTGCCCAACCGCCGCTTCCTGGTCGAACACGCCGAGCATGCACTGGAACGCGCCCAGCAGAACGGCGAAACCCTGGCCCTGATGCTGATCGACCTCGACCACTTCAAACCGATCAACGACAGCCACGGACACGACGCCGGCGACTTCATGCTGCAGAACGTCGGCCACCGCCTGCGCCAATGCGTGCGCGCCAGCGACTGCGTAGCGCGACTGGGTGGCGACGAGTTCGCCGCGCTGATCGCCGGCCCGGACGCCGAAGGCCATGCCCGCGAGATCGCCAGACGCCTGCTCAACGAGCTGTCGCGCCCGGTGCAGTTCGACGCCCTCGAACTGCGCGTCACGCCCAGCATCGGCGTCGCCATCTACCCCAGCCATGCGATGCAGTTCAGCAAGCTCTACAAGGCCGCCGATCAGGCGCTGTACGACGTGAAGGGCAACGGCCGGGCCAGCTTCGCCATCGCCAACGAGGGCGGCAACGACGCCAGCGACCTCTGGCAAGACGGCAACAAGGCCACGGAAGGCCGCGCCTGATCAGCTGCGATAGCGGCGCGGCACGCGGGCAGTAACCTTGGTCAGCAGCTCGTAACCGATGGTCCCGGCGTGGCTTGCCACCTCGTCCACCGGGAGACTCGCACCCCACAGTTCCACCGGCTCGCCGACGACCGCATGGGGCAGATCAGTGAGATCGACGGCCAGCATGTCCATCGATACCCGGCCCGCCAACGGCACCCGCCGTCCGCCCACCAGCACCGGCGTGCCGCTCGGCGCATGGCGCGGATAACCATCGGCGTAGCCGCAACTGACCGTGCCGATGCGCGACGGACGCTGCGCCACCCAGGTCGCGCCATAGCCGACACACTCCCCGACCGGTACCTCGCGCACCGCGATCAACTGCGCCTCCAGGCTCATCGCCGGGCGCAGGCCCAGCTCGGCCGCGCCGATATCGGCGAAGGGCGTAGCGCCATAGAGCATGATGCCGGGGCGAGTCCAGTCCATGTGGGCGGCGGGAATGGTCAGCACGGCAGCGGAGTTGGCCAGTGAGCGCTGGTCGAAATCCAGGTCGAGCACGCTGAGGAAACAGGCTACCTGGTCTTCGGTCAGCTCATCGCCGCGCAGGTCGGCATTGGCGAAGTGGCTCATCAGGTTCAGCTCGGCCACCTGCGCCGCTTGCCGCAGGCGCGGGTGCCAGTCGCGCAGCGCCTGGGGCGAGAAACCCAGACGATGCATGCCCGAATCCAGCTTCATCCATACGTTCAGCGTGCTCGGCAGTTGCGTGGCGAGCAGCGCCTGGGCCTGCTCCGGCCCCTGCACGGCCACGTCCAGGCGCAGTTGCGCGGCGATCAGGTACTCGCCCGGCTCGAAGCAACCTTCCAGCAGCAGGATGCGTGCATCGGCATGCAGCGCGCGCACTTCCGCCGCCTCCTCCAGGCAGGCCACGGCAAAGCCGTCGGCCTCATCGTGCAGGCTGCTGACCACCTCTCGCGCGCCATGCCCATAGGCATTCGCCTTGACCACCGCGAACGCCTGGCGGCCCGGCGCGCAGCGCTTGGCCACGGCATAGTTGTGGCGGATGGCGGAAAGATCGACGGTGGCGACGAGCGGACGCATGGCTGCGGGTCCTGAAACGAAACGGGCGCCCATATTAAGGCGCCCGTCGATCACGCGATATGTGGCCGCGTCACTCGTCTTCGAAGTTGTACATGCCGGGGGCGAGGTTCTCGAAGCGGCTGTAGCGGCCGAGGAAGGCCACGCGCACCGTGCCGATGGGACCGTTACGCTGCTTGCCGATGATGATTTCGGCGACACCCTTGAACTCGGTTTCCGGGTGATACACCTCGTCGCGATAGACGAACATGATCACGTCGGCGTCCTGCTCGATTGCTCCGGATTCACGCAGGTCGGAGTTCACCGGGCGCTTGTTGGGACGCTGTTCCAGCGAGCGGTTGAGCTGGGAGAGCGCCACCACCGGACAGTTGAACTCCTTCGCTAGCGCCTTGAGCGAGCGGGAGATCTCGGAAATCTCGTTGGTCCGGTTGTCGCCGGCGGAACCGGGAATCTGCATCAGCTGCAGGTAGTCGACCATGATCAGGCCGATCTCGCCGTGCTCACGGGCCAGGCGGCGGGTACGCGCACGCATTTCCGAGGGCGAGATGCCGGCGGTGTCGTCGATGAACAGCTTGCGGTCATTGAGCAGGTTCACCGCCGAGGTCAGGCGCGGCCAATCCTCGTCGTCCAGCTTGCCCGAACGCACCTTGGTCTGGTCGATGCGGCCGAGCGAGGCAAGCATACGCATGACGATGGAGTCGGAGGGCATTTCCAGGGAGTACACCAGGATCGCCTTGTCGCTGCGCATCAGGGCGTTCTCCACCAGGTTCATGGCGAAGGTGGTCTTGCCCATCGACGGACGGCCGGCAACGATGACCAGGTCAGCCTGCTGCAGGCCGCTGGTCTTTTCATCGAGATCGGTGAAGCCGGTGGAAATCCCGGTCAGCGCATCGGTGGTGTTGAACAGATGGTCGATGCGGTCGATGGTCTTCACCAGGATATCGCTGATCCCCACCGGACCGCCGGTCTTCGGGCGCGCTTCGGCGATCTCGAAGATCTTGCGCTCGGCTTCGTCGAGCACTTCGTTGGCGCTGCGCCCTTCCGGATTGAAGGCGCTGTCGGCGATATCGCTGCTGATGCCGATCAGCTGCCGCAGCGTGGCGCGCTCGCGAATGATGTTCGCGTAGGCCTTGATGTTGGCTACCGAGGGCGTGTTCTTCGCCAGCTCGGCAAGGTAGGCAAGACCGCCCACCTGGGACAGTTGGCCCTCGCGTTCGAGCATCTCGGAGAGGGTCACCACGTCGATCGGCTGGTTGCTTTCGGCGAGCTTGTAAACCGCGCGGTAGATCAGCCGATGGTCATGACGGTAGAAGTCGCCATCGGACACCGCGTCCGACACCCGCTCCCACGCATTGTTGTCGAGCATCAGGCCACCCAGCACCGCCTGTTCGGCTTCGATCGAGTGCGGCGGCACCTTGAGGGAAGCGGTCTGCAGGTCGTATTGCTCGGGGACGGTGATGTCGTTCATGGGCTCTTCGTGTTGTGTGAAACGGCGGAAAAACAAAGGGCACGGACCGAGGATCGGTACCGTGCCCATTGTTATTGGACTGATTCACCCAGGCAAGCCGCGTGAATCGTCCTAGCGACGGATCGCTTACTCGGCGACTACAACCACGTGCAGGGTTGCATCAACATCCATGTGCAGTTGCACTTCGATGTTGTATTCGCCTACAGCGCGCAGGGCGCCGTCGGGCAGGCGAACTTCGCTCTTTTCCAGCGGGTAGCCGGCAGCCGAAACGGCGTCGGCGATGTCGCGGGTGCCGATCGAACCGAACAGCTTGCCTTCGTCGCCAGCGTGGGCGCCGATGGTCACGATCAGTTCGGCCAGTTGGGCAGCACGGGCTTCAGCAGCGGCTTTCTTCTCGGCAGCGGCTTTTTCCAGCTCTGCGCGGCGCTCTTCGAAAGCAGCGACGTTGGCAGCGGTGGCAGCGGTGGCTTTGCCCTGCGGCAGCAGGTAGTTACGGGCGTAACCGCCCTTTACGTTCAGCTTGTCGCCCAGGTTGCCCAGTTTGGCGATCTTTTCCAGCAGGATGACTTCCATTTGAGTCTTACCTCTTAACTTTTAACCTTCACCGTTCGCGGCACCCTGGCGCTTCGCCAGACGACCGCGAAAATCAAACAGACTGTCGACTACGGCGACAAGACAGATCACATTGCCCAGTACGAATACCAGCAGGTACAGCGGTGCCAGCCAGAAGCCCGGAAGCTTCTTCAGCGCGACCAGCCCGTGGCCCAGTGCGATCCCGGCGAACAGCAGCGGGATCATGCACAGCGGCGCCAGCATGGTGGCCGCGGGACCTGCGAAGGGCAGCGCCACGACACCGACCAGCAGCGCGATAGCCGTGCCCGGCGACAGGCGCAGTGCGCGGAACTCGCGGCCAAACCCTTCCGGGTTGAACAGCACTGCCTGCCAATAACGCGCCAGCATCAGGCACATCAGGCTGATCGTCTGCAGCGAGGCTGCCATCAGGCCGGTGATGGTCGGAACCATCTCCGCCTGCAGGGCGGCCATCTGTTCCGGCGAAAGCTTGGCTTCGGCCAGAACCTGCGGCAGTGCCTTGCCGAACGCATCGGCAAGAGCAGCGACCAACCCGGCCGACACCGTGCTGAGCAGCAGCACGAACACCGCACCGAGCACAACGCTCGCCAGCATCACCTGGTTCCAGGACACCCTGCTGCGCAGAACCTGCGCCAGCACGGCACTACCCACCAGAACCAGACTCACGCTGGGGTCACCCAGGTACCACCAGGCCAGTGCCGGAAGCAGCGCCCAGGCCAGGATGCCAAAGGCATCACGCGGACCACGACGCAACAGCACCAGACTGCCTGCTGCGGCACCAAGCCAGAACAACGGCTGCAGTACCGCGGCTGCGACGACCACCAGGGTCGCCTGCATGCGGCCTCGCATGACGAATTCAGCCAATGCGCGCATGCGATCTATCCATCAATTCCAGTCGACTGCCCGATCAACGGCCGTGGCTGTCGGTGTAGGGAAGCAGGGCCAGGTAGCGGGCGCGCTTGATAGCGGTGGCCAGCTGACGCTGGTACTTGGCCTTGGTGCCGGTGATGCGGCTCGGAACGATCTTGCCGGTTTCGGAAACATAGGCCTTCAGGGTGTTGAGATCCTTGTAATCGATCTCTTTCACGCCTTCAGCGGTGAAACGGCAGAACTTACGACGACGGAAGAAACGTGCCATGTGTGTGGCTCCTCAATACTGGTCCGGGATTACTCGTCAGCGCTGTCGCGGCTATCTTCGCCGTCAGCGGACTCGCCCTCGTTCGATTCGGGACGCTCACGGCGCTCGCGGCGCTCGTTGCGGCTCTCTTCGGCCTTCAGCATTTCGGACTGGCCGGTAACGGCTTCGTCGCGACGGATGACCATGTTACGGATCACGGCGTCGTTGTAACGGAAGTTGTCTTCCATTTCTGCCAGGGCCTTGGCAGTGCACTCGACGTTCATCAGAACGTAGTGGGCCTTGTGCACGTTGTTGATGGCGTAAGCCAGCTGACGACGGCCCCAGTCTTCCAGACGGTGGACTTTGCCGCCGTCTTCTTCGATGGCCTTGGTGTAACGCTCGACCATGCCACCGACTTGTTCGCTCTGGTCCGGGTGAACCAGGAACACGATTTCGTAATGACGCATAAATGCTCCTTACGGATTGCAGCCTGCCGACGAAGCGGTCAGGCAAGGAGTGAATGATTTTTACCTTGCCACTGGGAAGGACGTGCGAACGCCTGCCCGGACGACAAGGGCCGACATTCTAGAGAAGGGGGGAAGGTGGCGCAAGGCAATTGACGATTATTTGTACAACGGGCTTTTCGTAGGAGCGAGCTTGCTCGCGAACCGGGCAAGCACGGAGCCGGCACCGTTCGCGAGCAAGCTCGCTCCTACAAAAGCAACGTCAGGCGCCGGCCTTGGGCTGGCGCTGCCGGACAATCTCGAACAGGCAGACGCCGGTGGCCACCGAGACGTTCAGGCTGCTGACGCTGCCCTGCATCGGCAGCTTGGCCAGGTAATCGCAATGCTCGCGGGTCAGGCGGCGCATACCCTTGCCCTCGGCGCCCATCACCAGCACAGTCGGCCCGGTGAGGTCGAGTTCGTAGAGCATCTGGGTCGCCTCGCCAGCGGTGCCGACGATCCACAGACCACGCTGCTGGAGTTTCTCCAGGGTGCGCGCGAGGTTGGTCACCGCCACCAGCGGGATGACTTCGGCGGCACCGCAGGCAACCTTGCGCACGGTGGCATTGAGGGTGGCGGACTTGTCCTTCGGCACGATGACCGCCAGCGCGCCCGCCGCATCGGCGGTGCGCAGGCAGGCACCGAGATTGTGCGGATCGGTCACTCCGTCCAGGGCCAGCAGCAGCGCCGGACCGGGCGTGCGCTCCAGCAGTTCCTCGAGCATGTTCTCGCCCCACACCTGGCTCGGGCTGACCTCGGCGACCACGCCCTGGTGCACGCCCTCGGCCCACTCGTCCAACTCCTTGCGGTCGCGCGTGCCCACCGGCACGCGCACCTGGCCGGCCAGCTCGACCAGCGCCTGGACGCGCGGATCATGCCGGCCCTCGGCCAACCACAGCTGCTTGACCCGTTTCGGATGATGGCGCAGCAACGCCTCTACGGCATGGACCCCGTAGACCTTTTCCCACTGACTCATTTCTTCGCCTTACGCTTGCTGGCCGGCGCGCCGCCCGCCGCACCCGCCTTGGGCGCGGACGAGCCCTTGCGATGCTTGGTCGGCTTGGCGGACCGGGCTTTCTGTTTCGAAGGATTGCGCGGCTTGCCCGCAGCGGGCGCGCCCTTGCCTTTGCCGTTGGCCGGTTTCTTGCTGCCGACCTTGGCTTCATCGAGCAGCGCTTTCTTCACTTCGCGGCTCTTGCGCACATCGGTATTGCCAAGCATTTCCTCGGCCTTGGCCAGCATTTCCGGGGCCACCGAAGGCAGCGCCTGGACCACGCCAACCTTGCGCTTGCGCGGCTGGTGCGACGGCACCACGGCCACGTCGGGCGCGAAGAACGGATCGTCCGCTACCTGACGACGGGCCTTGGCCGGCTTCTCTTTGGCTGCAGCACCTTTGGGCGCCTTGCCCTTCGCAACCTTGCCCTTGGCCGGCTCAGCCTTCTCGCCACGCTTCTTGCGGCCGATGGGCGCGCTGAGCACGTTATCGGAGAGCTCGAAGTCGATCTTGCGCTCGTCCAGGTCGACGCGCGCCACCACCACTTCCACGGTGTCGCCAAGGCGGAAGCTACGGCCGGTACGCTCGCCGGAGAGGCGATGGTGGACGGCATCGAAATGGTAGTAGTCGCCCGGCAGTGCGGTAACGTGGACCAGGCCCTCGACATAGATGTCCGTCAGTTCGACGAAGATGCCGAAGCCGGTCACCGCGGTGATCACGCCGGGGAAGGTCTCGCCCACGCGCTCGCGCATGAACTCGCACTTCAGCCAGTTGGTGACGTCGCGGGTCGCCTCGTCGGCTCGGCGCTCGGTCATCGAGCACTGCTCGCCCAGTTGCGCCAGGCGGACTTCGTCGTACGGATAGATGCGCGCCTTGGGCATGCTGGCGGCGCCGACACGCTGTACGTGCTCGGAGGCCGCCTTGGAGCGGATCAGGCCGCGGATGGCGCGATGGGTCAGCAGGTCCGGGTAGCGCCGGATCGGCGAGGTGAAGTGGGTGTAGGCCTCGTAGTTCAGGCCGAAGTGGCCGGCGTTCTCCGGGCTGTACACCGCCTGGCTCAGGGAGCGCAGCATCACGGTCTGGATCAGTTGCAGGTCCGGGCGACCCTGGATCGACTCCAACAGCTTCTGGTAATCCGCCGGGGTCGGCTCGCCCTTGCCGCGATACAGGGTCAGGCCCAGTTCGCCGAGGAACTGCCGCAGGTTGTTCAGCTTCTCCTGCGGCGGACCGTCGTGGACGCGGTACAGCGCCGGGATAGCGTGCTTCTCGAGGAACTTGGCGGTGGCGACGTTGGCCGCCAGCATGCATTCCTCGATCAGCTTGTGCGCGTCGTTGCGCTGGGTCGGGCGGATCTCCGAGATCTTGCGATCCGCACCGAAGACGATGCGGGTTTCCTGGGTCTCGAAGTCGATCGCCCCGCGCACGTGGCGCGCGCCGACCAGCACCTTGTACAGGTCATAAAGCGTGTTCAGGTGCGGCACCACCGCCGGCAACTGCTCCTTCAGGCGCTGGCCTTCGGAGCTGTCCGGGGTTTCCAGGTACTGGCTGACCTTGGTGTAGGTCAGGCGCGCATGGGAATGGATGACCGCCTCGTAGAACTGGTAGTCGGTCATCTTGCCGGCCTTGGAGAGATTCATCTCGCAGACCATGGCCAGGCGATCGACCAGCGGATTCAGGGAGCACAGGCCGTTGGAGAGGATCTCCGGCAGCATCGGGATCACGCGCCCGGGGAAGTACACCGAGTTGCCGCGCTTGGCCGCCTCCTCATCCAGGGCCGAGCCGACCTTCACATAATGAGAGACGTCGGCGATGGCGACGAACAGCTTCCAGCCGCCACCCTTGCGCTTCTCGGCGTAGACCGCGTCGTCGAAGTCGCGGGCGTCCTCACCATCGATGGTCACGAAAGGCAGGGCGCGCAGGTCGACGCGCTTCTCCTTGTCCTTTTCCGCCACTTCGGGCTTGAGCTTGGCCGCTTCCTTCTCCACGGCCTCGGGCCAGGTGTGGGGAATGTCGTAGCTGCGCAGGGCGACTTCGATCTCCATGCCCGGCGCCATGTAGTCGCCGAGCACTTCCAGCACCTCACCCTGGGCCTGGCGATGCACGCTCGGCCAGACATCGATACGCACCTGGACGAACTGGTTGTGCTTGGCCTTGCCGGCCTTGCCCGGCGGGATCAGCACTTCCTGCTGGATCTTCGGGTTGTCGGCCACCACCGTACCGATGCCACTCTCGTCGAAGTAGCGGCCGACGATGGTCTCGTGGGCGCGTTCGACCACTTCCACAATGGCACCTTCGCGGCGGCCACGGCGATCGAAGCCGGACACGCGCGCCAGGGCACGGTCGCCGTCGAACACCAGGCGCATCTGCGTCGGGCTGAGGAACAGGTCGTCGCTGCCGTCATCGGGGATCAGGAAGCCGAAGCCGTCGCGGTGGCCGGCGATGCGGCCGAGGATCAGGTCGAGCTTGTCCACCGGCGCGTAGGCGCCACGGCGGGTATAGATGAGCTGGCCGTCGCGCTCCATCGCGCGCAAGCGCCGGCGCAGCGCCTCTTCCGACTCTTCGCCGGAGAGACCGAATTCATCGAGCAATTGGGCCCGCGTGGCAGGCGCGCCGCGTTCGGCGAGATGCGCCAGGATGAGTTCGCGGCTGGGGATGGGGTTTTCGTATTTTTCCGCCTCGCGGGCGGCCTCGGGATCGAGGTTTTGCCAATCGGCCATTAAAGTGAGGTCACCTTATCTATATAGGGATGGTTCGCCATCTGCTTATTGAAGCGCGAAATCCGCTCGTCGGTCAGCTTTGGGCACGAATAAATTTTTTATCGCATCAGGGGTTTACAAGCGAAACCTGGCTCCGTATAGTTCGCGCCCACAGCGTCACACAGACGTTGTAACACGGAAGCGATGAGCGATCATCACATCCCGTGCCCAGGTGGCGGAATTGGTAGACGCACTAGGTTCAGGTCCTAGCGGTGGCAACACCGTGGAAGTTCGAGTCTTCTCCTGGGCACCACTTATTCAAGGATAAAGTCAGTCGATGACAGACTTCATCCCGGCGGGTTCGGAACCCTGATAACCGAACGATAGACCGCCCGATGCAGCCAAGGGTTGCATCACCGCAAGACGATGAGCGATCATCGCACCCCATGCTGAAAAGCATGCCCAGGTGGCGGAATTGGTAGACGCACTAGGTTCAGGTCCTAGCGGTGGCAACACCGTGGAAGTTCGAGTCTTCTCCTGGGCACCATCTTCAAACGAAAAAGCCGAGCACTGCTCGGCTTTTTCGTTTTCGGCTTTCTGCAATTCAGCCCCTCTCCGCCCCCACTCGCCACCCCAGCGTACGGACAGGCACGCGGCGAATCAGCCTCAACCCAACCAGCAGCATGCCCCTCCGATTCGCTCGCACCCCCAGAAACGACAACGGGCCGCATAAGCGGCCCGCTGCGATCCACAACGCGAATCAGCCGAACGGATGGCGCAGGACGATGGTCTCGGCGCGGTCCGGGCCGGTGGAGATGATGTCGATGGGCGCACCGACCAGCTCCTCGATGCGCTTGATGTAAGCGCGCGCATTGGCCGGCAGGCCTTCCAGCGACTGGACACCGACGGTGGATTCGCTCCAGCCCGGCAGGTCTTCGTAGATCGGCTGCAGGCCGATGTAGCTGTCGGCGTCGGTCGGCGCATCGGTCAGCAGTTCGCCGGCGGCATTCTTGTAACCGGTGCAGATGCGTACGGTTTCCAGGCCGTCGAGGACGTCCAGCTTGGTCAGGCACAGGCCGGACAGGCTGTTGATCTCGATGGCGCGACGCAGGATGACGGCATCGAACCAGCCGCAACGACGAGCACGACCAGTGGTGGCGCCGAACTCGTGACCTACCTTGGCCAGGCGTGCGCCGATGTCATCGAACAGCTCGGTCGGGAACGGACCGGAGCCCACGCGGGTGGTGTAGGCCTTGGTAATGCCCAGGATGTAGTCCAGGTACAGCGGACCGAAGCCCGAACCCGTGGCGGTGCCGCCCGCAGTGGTGTTGGAGCTGGTGACGAACGGGTAGGTGCCGTGGTCGATGTCCAGCAGCGAGCCCTGGGCGCCTTCGAACATGATGTTGCCGCCGCTGCGACGCAGGTCGTGCAGGGTCGAGGTCACGTCGGTCATCAGCGGCTTCAGCTCTTCGGCGTAGGCCATGCACTCATCCAGGGTCTTCTGGAAGTCGACGGCCGGCTCCTTGTAGTAGTGCTGCAGGACGAAGTTGTGGTAGTCCAGAACCTCGCCCAGCTTGGCGGCGAAGCGCTCGCGATGGAACAGGTCGCCCACGCGCAGGCCACGACGAGCCACCTTGTCTTCGTAGGCCGGGCCGATGCCGCGGCCGGTGGTGCCGATCTTCGCGTCGCCACGAGCCTTCTCGCGGGCCTGGTCCAGGGCCACGTGGAAGGACAGGATCAGCGGGCAGGACGGGCTGATGCGCAGGCGCTCGCGCACCGGTACGCCCTTCTCTTCCAGCTTGGCGATCTCGCGCATCAGCGCATCGGGCGCCAGCACCACGCCGTTGCCGATCAGGCACTGCACGCCTTCGCGCAGGATGCCCGACGGAATCAGGTGCAGAACGGTCTTCTCGCCGCCGACCACCAGGGTGTGACCGGCGTTGTGGCCGCCCTGGTAACGCACCACGGCAGCAGCCTGGTCGGTCAGCAGGTCGACGATCTTGCCTTTGCCCTCATCACCCCACTGGGTGCCCAGGACTACGACATTCTTACCCATAACACTTGTCCCCATCGTGGATGTTCGGTGCCGGCCGCGGCCGGCGGAAACTCGAAGTGGCACGCCTCAGAGCGCAGCCACCTGCCAATTGCCATCGCGAACCAGCAATTGCTGGTCGCAGCCCGCTTCGGTAGCCGAAGCCGCATCCTGCCCGGGCAGCGCCTGCACCACGCGCACACCCTGACGGCGCAACTGCTGCACCGCCCGCCACAAGCCAGCCCCGTCGGCCGGCGCCCAGACTCCGGTGCGCGGCTCGTCGAGCTGGGCGCGGCCGAGAGTGACCAGGGTCTTCAGGTCGGTAGAAAAACCGGTGGCCGGACGTGCGCGACCGAAGTCCGCGCCAATGTCGTCGTAACGGCCGCCCTGGGCAATGGACTCGCCAACCCCAGGCACGAACGCAGCGAACACCACGCCCGTGTGATAGTGATAGCCACGCAGTTCGCCGAGATCGAAGTACAACGGCAACTGCGGGAAGCGCGCGGCCAGCGAGTCGGCGATGGCCGTGATGTCGGCCAGCGCGACCTGTACCGCAGCCGGAGCGCCGGCGAGCACTTCGCGCGCCTGGTCCAGCACTTCGCGGCTGCCGCACAGCTCGGCGAGCGCACGGAGCATGCCGGCAAGCTCGGCGGGCAGGCCTTCGGTCAGCGCCGCGACCTCGTCCACCGCCTTGCGCTGCAGGGCGTCGAACAGCAGCTGCTCGACTTCGCCGGACAACCCGGCGGCCTGGGCCAGGCCACGGTAGATGCCGACATGCCCGAGGTCCATGTGCACGTCCGGCACCTGGGCCATTTCCAGCATGTCGAGCATCAGGCTGATGACTTCGACGTCGCCAGCCGAACCGGTATTGCCATAAAGCTCGGCACCCAGCTGGATCGGGCTGCGCGAAGTCGCCAGCGCACGCGGACGGGCGTGCAGCACGCTGCCGGCGTAGCACAGGCGGTTCGGGCCTTCACGACGCAGGCTGTGGGCGTCCATGCGGGCGACCTGCGGGGTGATATCCGCGCGGAAGCCCATCAGGCGGCCGGACGCCGGGTCGGTGACCTTGAAGGTACGCAGGTCCAGATCCTGGCCGGCACCGGTCAGCAGGGATTCCAGATATTCGATATGCGGGGTGACGACGAACTCGTAACCCCAGCGCTGGAACAGGTCCAGCACCTGACGGCGGGCTGCTTCAACGCGCGCCGCCTCCGGTGGCAGCACTTCTTCGATCCCATCCGGCAGTAGCCAGCGGTCTACCGTTGCCATGTCGCCTCTCCCCTTTCAGCCGGGCGGCACTTCAATGAATGCAGTAAAGAAAGACGGTGCCGAGCAGCATGCTGCCCAGCCCGATGAGTCTCAGACTGCGGTCGCCAAGGCGCCCGAGCCCGCTCACGGCGTCGCGCCAACCACGCGGATACAGGAATGGAAGGATGCCTTCCAGCACCAGCAACAGACAGAACGCCTTGCCGAATTCCTGCCACATGGCTCTCGTACATCATTCTCGCGGACGCAAAAAAGCCGGGATTTCCCGGCTGACCCATGATAACACGATTTCTCCGACGGGCGCTGCCGCCCGCCGGAGACTTGCAAGGGTCCGTTGATGTTTCGGCGTGAATCGCGTTGCCGCGGCAAATCACGCCAGGCTAGACGCGGGGCGACGGTAATGGCCGCCCCTTGCCTAGTCCCGCAACGACGCATGGCGTGATTTGACGCGCAACCCGAAGGGACGAACCCCGTGTTGCGCGGCGCCCGGACCTCAATTCAGCATCGGGACAACTCGCAACACGGGGTTCGGCGCGGTCACGACGAAGCGTCGACGGACCCTTAAGGTTTAGCTTTTTCCAGATAACGGAAGAACTCGTTGCTCGGATCGAGCACCAGCACGTCCTTCTTGTCGGCAAAGCTCTCGCGGTAAGCCTTGAGGCTGCGGGTGAAGGCGTAGAACTCCGGATCGGCGGTGTAGGCCTTGGCATAGATCGCCGCCGCCTTGGCATCGCCGTCACCGCGGGTCTCTTCCGACTCGCGATAGGCCTCGGCCAGCAGCACACGACGCTGACGGTCGGCATCCGCACGGATACCTTCGGCCAGTTCGCGACCCTTGGCGCGGTGCTCGCGGGCTTCCCGCTCACGCTCGGTGCTCATGCGCTCGAACACGCTGCGGTTCACTTCCTTGGGCAGGTCGATGGCCTTGACGCGAACGTCGATGACTTCGATCCCCAGCTCCTTCTGCGCCATGCGGTTCAGCGATGCGGTGATGTCACCCATCAGCGCATCGCGCTCACCGGACACCACTTCGTGCAGGGTGCGCTTGCCGAACTGGTCACGCAGACCGGCTTCCAGGCGCCGGGACAGACGTTCGTCGGCGATCTGCTTCATGCCGGAGGTCGCGGTGTAGAAGCGCTCGGCATCGGAGACGCGCCACTTGGCGTAGGCGTCGACCATCACCGCTTTCTTCTCCAGCGTCAGGAAGCGCTGGGTCGGCGAATCCAGGGTCAGCAGGCGGCCGTCGAACTTGCGTACCTGGTTGACGTACGGAATCTTGAAGTGCAGACCCGGCTTCACGTCCGCGTCGACCACGCGACCGAAGCGCAGCAGCACGGCGCGCTCGGTCTGCTGGACGACATAGACGGTGCTCCACAGCGCAACCGCGGCAACGACAGCAGCGATCAGGGCAATCAGAGACTTGTTACTCATCAGCGGCTCTCCCTGGTACGCATGTCACGCTGCTGCAGGTCGTTGGCCACCCGCGAACCGATGTCTTGCGCAGTGCTGGTCGTGCTCGGCGTGCTGCTCGGGGTTGCCGAACCGCGGCCGTCCATCATCTTGTCCAGCGGCAGGTAGATCAGGTTGTTCTGACCCTGCTGGCCGGTGACCAGAACCTTGCTGGTCTGGCTCAGGACATCCTGCATGGTATCCAGGTACAGACGCTGGCGAGTGACCTCCGGCGCCTTGTGGTATTCGGCGGCCAGCTTGGTGAAGCGGTCTGCCTCACCCTGGGCGCGGGACACCACTGCATCGCGGTAACCATTGGCCTCCTCGATGACGCGCTGCGCCTGACCACGGGCTTCCGGCACCACGCCATTGGCGTAGGCCTCGGCCTGGTTCTTCTCGCGCTGCTCGTCCTCGCGGGCACGGATCACGTCGTCGAACGCTTCCTGCACCTCACGCGGCGCGGCGGCGCTCTGGATGTTCACCTGGGTCACGGCGATGCCGGTCTTGTAGGTGTCCATGAAACGCTGAAGACGCTCGCGCACCTCGGTGGCCATCTGCTCGCGGCCCTCGGTGAGGATCTGATCCATAGTCGTCGAACCCGCCACGTGGCGCAGCGCGCTCTCGGTAGCCTGCTGCAGGCTCACCTCGGGCTGCTCGACGTTGAGCACGAAGTCCTGCAGGTTGCTGACCTTGTACTGCACGGTCAGCGGAACCTCGACGATGTTCTCGTCCTCGGTGAGCATCTGCCCCTGCTTGCTGTAAGCACGCTCGCGGGTGACGTTCTCCTGGAACTTCTTGTCGATCGGCGGGAAGTAGATGTTCAGGCCGGGCCCTACGGTCTCGTAGTACTTGCCGAAGCGCAGGATCACCGCCTGCTCCTGTTCATCCACCACGTAGACGGCGTTGTACAGCCACAGCACGGCGAGGATCGCCAGGCCGATGCCGAACAGCCCCAGGCTGCCGCCCCTGCCGCCACCACCAGTACCGCTGCCACGCTTGGGCTTGCCGAAAATTCCGTTCAGGCTGTCTTGCAGCTTGCGGAAGGCTTCATCCAGATCAGGCGGACCCTGGCGACCGCCACCACGGCGTCCACCCCAAGGGTCCTGATCGTTCTTGTTCGAGTTGTCACCCGGCTCATTCCAAGCCATAGCGCTCTCCATCTGATAACGCGAAAACGCGCCCACGGCGCGCCCACCCATGCTACCGAATGCCCCCGCCACTGCCAAAAGCAGTGTTCCGGGCTTTATTGCAAAGTGTGTTGCGCAATGAACTCCGCCGGCTGCCAGCCCTCACGACTGACCAACCGGTTCAACTCGACACGCGGCAGGCGAACCTGCAACACGGCGCATCCTTGCTCGTCATGCCCCTCGGACTGTACCGCACCCAGCTCGAAGAACTGAGCACGAAGTCGTCCCAGGCGTTGCGGCAGGCAGAGCGTTCCCACGAACATGTCCTCCCCCAGCAACTCGGCGACCGCCTGCTCCACCAACTCCAGCCCACGGGATTCGCGCGCCGACACCCAGACTCGGACGGGCTTGCCGAGTTCGTCGCGCTGAATCATCGGCCGCATGTCCGGCAGCAGGTCGATCTTGTTGTACACCTCGAGTATCGGCAGCTCATTGGCACCGATTTCCTGCAGTACCGCCAGTACCTGCTCGATCTGCGCATCACGTTCCGGCTCGTGGGAGTCGATAACGTGCAGCAGCAGGTCGGCATTGCTCGACTCTTCCAAGGTAGCTCGAAACGCCTCGACCAGCTTGTGCGGCAGATGACGAATGAAGCCTACGGTGTCCGCCAGCACGATCGGTCCGACGTCATCCAGCTCCAGGCGGCGCAGGGTCGGGTCCAGGGTGGCGAACAGCTGGTTGGCGGCATAGACCTCGGAGGTGGTCAGCGCGTTGAACAGCGTGGACTTGCCGGCGTTGGTATAGCCGACCAGGGATACCGAAGGAATCTCCGCGCGACGACGGCCGCGACGAGCCTGCTCACGCTGGCTGCGGACCTTCTCCAGGCGCGACTTGATCTGGCGGATACGTCCGCGCAGCAGGCGACGGTCGGTTTCCAGCTGGGTTTCACCCGGACCACGCAGGCCGATACCGCCCTTCTGGCGTTCGAGGTGAGTCCAGCCGCGCACCAGGCGCGTGCTCATGTGTTCCAACTGGGCGAGCTCCACCTGCAACTTACCCTCATGGGTACGCGCACGTTGAGCGAAGATATCGAGGATCAACCCCGTCCGGTCGAGCACACGGCATTCGAGCGCACGCTCGAGGTTGCGCTCCTGACTCGGAGTAAGGGTGTGATTGAAGATGATCAGCTCGACCTTCTCGGCATGGACGAGGTCGTGCAACTCATCGACCTTGCCGCTGCCGATCAGGTACTTGGCTGAAGGCTGGTGGCGCGAAATGCTGATGAACGCTACGGATTCCGCGCCCGCCGAACGTGCCAGCTCCTGGAACTCCTGCGGGTCTTCGCGCGCCTCGGGGTCCTGACCTTCCAGATGGACCAGAATGGCCCGTTCCCCACCACCCGGGCGCTCAAAGAACAAGGCGGACTCCCGTCAAACGTTGCCCGGCTCGGCCGGCTGATCACCGCTGGGCAGACGCACCGGACGGCTGGGAACAACGGTGGAGATAGCGTGCTTGTAGACCATCTGGCTGACAGTGTTCTTCAGCAGAATAACGAACTGGTCGAAGGATTCGATCTGCCCCTGCAACTTGATGCCGTTGACCAGATAGATGGAAACCGGGACGCGCTCTTTGCGCAGGGTATTGAGGTAAGGGTCTTGTAGCGAATGCCCTTTTGACATATGCCGCACTCCTTGTAAGGGTAAAAAGCTGATTTAGTAAGTAGTCGAATTTGGCTTAACGCCGTCCTGAACCCCAAGGATAGACGGCCGGAATTAAGGTCTCGAGCCTATATGGAGACCGCCTCAAGGTATTTCAAGGCACGCGGCAAATTGTCGCTTGCCTGGCTGTCCAACCAGTGTAGATGGCTCCAGCTGCGCAGCCAGGTAAACTGGCGCTTGGCCAGCTGTCGCGTGGCGATGACGCCGCGCTCCACCATCTCAGCGTAGGACAGTTTGCCTTCAAGGTAATCCCATACCTGACGGTAACCCACCGCTCGTATGGACGGCAGCCCCGCATGCAAATCACCTCTTGCGCGAAGGCGTTCGACCTCGGCGATGAAGCCCTGTTCCAGCATCTGGTCAAAACGTTGCGCGATACGCGCGTGCAGCACCTGGCGCTGCAGAGGCGCAATCGCCAGATGGGCGACAGTATACGGCAATTGTCCGCCGAAACCCGCACTTTCACTCGCCTGGCGATGGCGGTGTGCAGTCATGGACATACCGCTTACGCGATAGACCTCCAGCGCCCGGACGAGCCGCTGCGGATCGTTCGGATGAATGCGCGCGGCCGACTCCGGGTCCACGCGCGCCAGCTCCGCGTGCAGGGCGCCCCAGCCGTCGGCCTCGGCCCAGGCCTCCAGTTCGACGCGCACCGCGGGGTCGGCGCCGGGCATGTCGGCCAGGCCTTCCAGCAATGCCTTGAAATACAACATGGTGCCGCCGACCAGCAGCGGAATGCGGCCGGCGGCGGTGATCTCGTCCATCGCCGCCAGGGCGTCGGCGCGAAACTCCGCCGCCGAATAGGCTTCGCCGGGGTCGCGGATGTCGATCAGGCGATGCGGAAACTCTGCCAGCACCTCGCGGGGCGGCTTGGCGGTACCGATGTCCATGCCCCGGTAGATCAGCGCCGAATCCACGCTGATCAGCTCCACCGGCAACAGGCGCGCCAGCTCCAGCGCCAGGTCGGTCTTGCCGGCGGCGGTGGGGCCCATGAGGAAAATCGCGGGAGGCAGGGAGGACATCGAGAGCTCGTTATTACGTACTGCTGGTTATTGCGCGCTGCTGAATCGTTTGGCGCGCAGTGTACTGCAGAAAGCTGAACGCCACCTTACGGGAATGATCAGCGTCCGCGCAGGAACAGTTTGTCCAGCTCGTCGAGGCCCAGTTGCGTCCAGGTCGGTCGGCCGTGGTTGCACTGGCCGCTGCGCTCGGTCACTTCCATGTCGCGCAGCAGGCCGTTCATTTCCGGCACGGTCAACCGGCGGTTGGCGCGCACGGCGCCGTGGCAGGCCATAGTGCCGAGCAGCTCGTTGAGGTGCGCCTGGATGCGGTCGCTGGTGCCGTACTCCAGCAGGTCGGCGAGCACATCACGCACCAGTTGGGTGGCCTCGGCCTGCTTGAGCAGCGCGGGAATCTGGCGGATCGCCAGGGTTTCCGGGCCGAGCCGTTGCAGTTCGAAGCCGAGCCTGGAAAACCACTCCCCATGCTCCTCGGCGCAGTCCGCCTCACGCTCGCTGACGGCGACGGACTCCGGCACCAGTAGCGGCTGGCCACGCAGCCCCTCACTGGCCATCGCCGTCTTCAGGCGCTCGTAGGTGATGCGCTCGTGCGCCGCGTGCATGTCCACCAGCACCAGGCCGTGGGCGTTCTCGGCGAGGATATAGATACCCTTGAGCTGCGCCAGGGCGTAGCCCAGCGGCGGCACGTCCTGGCTGCTTTCCGGCAGCGCTTGCGGCGCCTGCTCGGGCAGCGGTGCGAAATAGGCCTTGTAGGCGCCCTGCGCCTCCTGGATAGGCGGCATTTCCGGGCGGTTCGGCTGATAACCGTAGCCGCCACCACCGCCGGAGCCAGAACTGCCGGAAACCGGGCCGGGCTGCCAGGCGCGCGCGGCGGCCGGAGCCTCCAGCACGGTCTCGGACAGGCGCATTTCGCCCTGCGGGCCGAACTCGCCGGCTTCCGCACCGGTCGGGCGCGGCACGGTCAGGGTGGTCGCCCCTGGCGGCGCCAGCTGGTCGTCCGGACGCACTTCCGCCAGCGCCCGGTGCAGGGTGCCGTAGAGGAAGTCGTGGACCATGCGACTGTCGCGGAAGCGCACTTCGTGCTTGGTCGGGTGGACGTTGACATCCACCACCGCCGGATCGACCTCGAAGAACAACACGAAGGTCGGATGGCGGCCGTTGTACAGCACATCGCGATAGGCCTGGCGCACGGCGTGGGCGACCAGTTTGTCGCGCACCATGCGGCCGTTCACATAGAAGTACTGCAGGTCCGGCTGACTGCGGGAGAAAGTCGGCAGGCCGACCCAGCCCCACAGGTGCAGACCGTTGCGCTCCACCTCGATGGGCATGGCCTGCTCGAGGAAGCCGGAGCTGCACACGGCACCGACGCGGCGGGCGCGGGAGGCTTCGTCCTTCGCTTCATGCAGCGAGAGGATGGTCTTGCCGTTGTGACGCAGGTGGAAAGCCACGTCGAAGCGCGCCAAGGCGAGGCGCTTGATGACTTCCTGCAGATGATCGAACTCGGTCTTCTCGGCGCGCAGGAACTTGCGCCGCGCCGGGGTATTGAAGAACAGGTCGCGCACTTCGATGCTGGTGCCCACCGGGTGGGCCGCCGGCTTCACAGTGGATTCCATGTCGCGGCCCTCGACCTCGACCTGCCAGGCCTGCTCGGCGTCGGCGGTGCGCGAAGTCAGGGTCAGGCGCGAGACGGAACTGATCGAGGCCAGCGCTTCGCCACGGAAGCCCAGGCTCATTACCCGTTCGAGGTCTTCCAGTTCGCGGATCTTGCTGGTGGCGTGGCGCGCCAGGGCCAGCGGCAGGTCCTCGGCGGGAATGCCGCTGCCATCGTCGCGCACGCGCAGCAGCTTGACGCCGCCCTGCTCGACTTCGATATCGATGCGCTTGGCGCCGGCGTCCAGGCAGTTTTCCAGCAGTTCCTTGATGACCGACGCAGGGCGTTCGACCACTTCGCCGGCAGCGATCTGGTTGGCCAGCCGCGGCGTCAGCAGCTGGATACGGCGAACGTCACTCATTGCTGCGACGCCAGGGCGGTGCCCGGAATCTTCAGCACCTGGCCAACCTTCAGGCTGTCGCTCTTGAGGTTGTTGGCGCTGCGGATGGAAGCGGTGCTCACGTCATAGCGGCTGGCGATCATGCCCAGGCTCTCGCCGGGACGCACCACGTGCTCGCGCGGACCGCTGGAGAGCTGGCCGCCGTCGCGCAGCGAGGCGATATAGGTGCCCGGCGGCGGCGTCTGCACGAAGTACTGGCGAACGCCACCGGCAATGGAGCGCGCCAGCGCTTGCTGGTGCGAGCGGCTGGCGAGTTTCTGCGATTCGCTCGGGTTGGAGATGAAGCCGGTTTCCACCAGGATCGACGGAATGTCCGGGGACTTCAGCACCATGAAGCCAGCCTGCTCCACGCGCCGCTTGTGCAGCGACGTGATCCGGCCGACGTTGGTCAGCACCTTGTGGCCGACATCCAGGCTGGAGGACATGGTGGCGGTCATCGACAGGTCGAGCAGCACGCCGGCGAGCATCTTGTCCTTGTCGTCGAGGTTCACGCCGCCATCGCCGCCGATCAGGTCAGAACGGTTTTCGCTGTCGGCCAGCCAGCGCGCGGTTTCGGAGGTAGCGCCACGGTCGGACAGGGCGAACACCGAGGCACCGAAGGCGCTGCGGCTGGGCGCGGCATCGGCGTGGATGGAGACGAACAGGTCCGCGCCCTTCTTGCGGGCAATGGCGGTACGCCCGCGCAGCGGGATGAAGTAGTCGCCGGTACGGGTCAGTTCCGCGCGGAAGCCTTTCATCTGGTTGATCTGGCGCTGCAGCTCGCGGGCGATGGCCAGGGTGATGTTCTTTTCATGCAGGCCGTTCGGACCGAGGGCGCCCGGGTCTTCGCCGCCGTGGCCGGCGTCGATGGCGACGACGATGTCACGCTTGCCGCCCGTGCTGGGCGCGGGAATCCTGGTCACCGACTGTGCGGGACTGACAGGTACGGCGGGCACGCCGGGAGTCGGCGTGGCCGGAACGTCCGGCGCGATGTCGGCCCCCTGGTCGTACAGGTCGACGACCAGGCGGTTGCCGTACTGCTGGTTCGGCGCCAGCACGAAACTCTTGGGCGTGACCGGGTTCTTCAGGTCCAGCACCAGGCGCAAGTCGGTGGGCGAACGCTGGGCCGAGCGCACCGCGCTAATGGGTGTGTTGCCGAGCTTGAGCTTGTCCAGCGCGGTGGACATCTGCGCGCCGTTGATATCGACGACGATGCGGTTAGGCGCGCTGAGCGTGAACAGGCTGTGCTGCACAGGACCGGACAGATCGAACACCAGGCGGGTGTTGTCCGGCGCCCGCCAGATACGGACACTCTTGATTTGCGTGGCGGCAAAAGCCTCGCCGGCAATCATTGCCAGCAAAACAGTCATCCCCGTCAATAGCGCCCGCAGGCGCAACCCCCAACCCATCTTTTTTCTCATGCTCCCGTGGCCAGGGCGGCACACCAGGCTTCGCCCCGCGCACCCTGCGGCGTCAGGCGCAGCATGCGACCGCCCGCATGCGGGGTAATGGTAATGTCCATGTCGGCCTTTGGCAAAATGCCTGTGCCCCGTTCAGCCCATTCGATCAGGCACAGGGCATCACCCTCGAAGTAGTCGCGGATGCCGAGGAACTCCAGCTCCTCCGGGTCGGCCAGGCGGTAGAGGTCGAAGTGGAAGGCGCGGACCGGTCCGATCTCGTAGGGCTCGACCAGGGTGAAGGTCGGACTCTTCACCGCCCCGCCATGCCCCAATCCTCGCAGGATGCCGCGCGACAGCGTGGTCTTGCCGGCGCCCAGGTCGCCGTGCAGATAGATGATGCCGCGTCCGCCGGTCGCCGAGGCAATCTTCCGTCCGAGGTCGTACATGGCCTCTTCGCCCTCGGCGAACAGATTCAGTTCAGGCATGGACTGTGCTCCTCGAGCAACTGACGAACGGCAGGGATCAGATCGGTGGCGGCCAGCCCCCTGCCCTGCGGACCGAGCGACTCGCCGGCGCGGGCGTGGAGCCAGACGGCCAGGCAGGCCGCATCGAAACAGGGCATCCCCTGCGCCAGCAACGCGCCGAGTATGCCGCAGAGCACGTCGCCCAGCCCGGCGCCGGCCATGATCGGATGGCCGTGACTGCACAGCGCCAGCCGTCCATCCGGAGCGGCGATCAGGCTGCCGACACCCTTGAGCACCACAACCGCCTGGTACCGTTGCGCCAGCGCGTGGGCCGCGCTCGGCCGGTCGGCCTGAACGTCGGCCGTGGAGACGCCCAGCAATCGTGCCGCTTCGGCGGGATGCGGGGTCATCACCCAGTCGCCGGACGGGCGCGAAACCAGGCCCTCCGCCAACAGGTTGAGCGCATCGGCGTCCCAAACCTGGGTACGCTCCAGGCTGGCCGCCGCGCTGACCAGTACACGCCCCCAGGCCTCACGCCCCACACCCGGCCCCACCACCAGCACGCTGGCCCGCTCGGCCACGCGCAACAGTTCGGCGGACGAGGAAACGCCACGCGCCATCAGCTCCGGGCAGCGGGCCAGGGCACCGACGACGTGCGGCGCGCGGGTCGCCAGCGATACCAGTCCGGCGCCGCAACGCAGCGCGCTTTCGGCGGCCAGCAGCACCGCGCCACCCATGCCGGTATCGCCGCCGATCACCAGCGCGTGGCCGAACAGGCCCTTGTGCGCGGCCTTCGGGCGCGCGGCCAGGCGAGCCAAGGATGCGGGAGCGAGACGACGGGCAACGCAGTCGTCGGGAATCAGCGCCGGATCGGCATCCAGAGCGTCGAACACCCGCTCGCCGCACTGGTCCGGCCCGTTCGCGGTGAACAGCCCCAGCTTGAGGCCGATGAAGGTCACGGTCAGGTCCGCACGAACGGCGCAACCCAGCACCTGGCCGGTGTCCGCGCTCAGGCCGGAGGGGATGTCCACGCTCAGCACCGGCAGGCCGCTGGCGTTGATCGCGGCGATGGCCGAGGCATAAGGCTCGCGCACCGCACCGCCCAGACCGGTGCCGAGCAACGCATCGACCAGCACCCCACGCAGCTCCGCGCGGTCACTCCAGGCTTCGATATCCACACCCGCCGCCCGCGCCTCGCCGTGGGCGGACGCCGCGTCGCCGGACAACCGCGCGGCATCCCCCACCGCCAGCACCCGCGCGCGCCAGCCGGCACGCAGGGCCAGGGCGGCGATCAGGTAGCCGTCGCCGGCGTTGTTACCGTGGCCGGCGAGCACGCTGATCTCGCCCGCGTCCGGCCAGTGCCGGCGCAGGGCACGCCAGGCGGCGTGGGCCGCACGACGCATCAGTTCGAAGCCGGGCGTGCCGGCGGCGATCAGGCGCGCGTCGAGGTCGCGTACCTGCTGGGCGCTGTAGAGGTTAAGGGGCAGATCGTCGTGGGCAGTCATCGCTGTTCCGGGCGGCAGATTGTGTCGCCTTGGCGTACGGACGGGCCGACGCCGGCAAGGTCTGGCAGAATTATACCCACCCGGACTTCCGTTTCTCGCCTTCCATGCACGATTCGACACTCGACTACACCGACCTCGCCCGTTCCATCAAGGAGTGGGGGCGCGAACTCGGCTTCCAGCAGGTCGGCATCGCCGGGCTCGACCTGGAGCAGCACGGCGAGCACCTGCAACGCTGGCTGGAAGCGGGCTACCACGGCGAGATGGACTACATGGGCGCCCACGGCAGCAAGCGCTGGCGGCCGGACGAACTGGTGCCCGGCACGCTGCGGGTGGTCTCGCTGCGCATGGACTACCTGCCCGGCGACACCCGCATGGCACAGGTGCTGGGCAACCCGGAGAAAGCCTACGTCTCGCGCTACGCCCTGGGCCGCGACTATCACAAGCTGATCCGCAAGCGCCTGCAGCAACTGGCCGAGCGCATCCAGCAGCAGGTCGGGCCGTTCGGCTTCCGCGCCTTCGTCGACAGCGCGCCGGTACTGGAGAAGGCCATCGCCGAGCAGTCGGGCCTCGGCTGGATCGGCAAGAACACCCTGGTGCTCAACCGCAAGGCCGGCAGCTACTTCTTCCTCGGCGAGCTGTTCACCGACCTGCCGCTGCCGGTGGACGAGTCCCACGGCACGGAGCACTGCGGGCGCTGCTCGGCCTGCCTGGACATCTGCCCCACCGCCGCCTTCGTCGCCCCCTACGTGCTGGACGCGCGGCGTTGCATTTCCTACCTGACCATCGAGCTGAAAGGCCCGATTCCCGAGGACCTGCGCCCGCTGATCGGCAACCGCGTGTTCGGCTGCGACGATTGCCAGATGGTCTGCCCGTGGAACCGCTTCGCCCGCGCCACCGACCAGGGCGACTTCCAGCCCCGGCACAGCCTGGACAACGCGGCGCTGGCGGAACTGTTCCTGTGGACGGAGGAGGAGTTTCTCAGCCGCACCGAAGGCTCGCCGCTGCGGCGCGCCGGTTATGAGCGCTGGCTGAGGAACCTGGCCGTGGGCCTGGGCAATGCGCCGTCCACCATCCCGGTGATCGAGGCGCTGAAGGCGCGCCGGGCGTTCCCGTCGGAACTGGTGCGCGAGCATGTGGAGTGGGCACTGGGCCGGCATCAGGCCTGAAAGGTATTTGTAGGAGCGAGCTTGCTCGCGAACAGCTTCGCAGCAGGGGTTTGTTCGCGAGCAAGCTCGCTCCTACGAAGAGCTGCCGGCTTACACCTTGATGAAATGCTCACGGTAGTAGCGCAGCTCGGCGATGGACTCGCGGATGTCGTCCAGGGCCAGGTGGGTGTTGCCTTTCTTGAAGCCGTCACGCAACTGCGGGGCCCAGCGCGCGACCAGTTCCTTGAGGGTGGAGACATCCAGGTTGCGGTAGTGGAAGTAGCCTTCCAGCTTCGGCATGTGCCGATAGAGGAAGCGGCGGTCCTGGCAGATGCTGTTGCCGCAGATCGGCGAGCTGCGCTTGGGCACCCACTTTTCCAGGAAGGCGATGGTCATGGCTTCGGCCTCGGCGGCGGAAATGGTGCTTTCGCGCACCCGCTGGGTCAGGCCGGACTGGCCGTGCTGGCGGGTGTTCCACTCGTCCATGCCGGCGAGCAGTTCTTCGCTCTGGTGCACCGCGATCACCGGGCCTTCCTCGAGGATATTGAGGTCGCTGTCGGTGACGATGGTCGCCATCTCGATGATGACGTCCTTGTCCGGGTCCAGACCGGTCATTTCCAGGTCGATCCAGATCAGGTTCTGTGGGTTCTGCATGATGGGGCTCCTCAGCTCAGCCCTCTAGTTTAGCGGGAAGCGGGCATACGCATGCTAAACTCCGCGGCGATTTTCCCTGTGGATACCCTATGGCCAAGCGTCACCTCACCCGCCGGCAGAGCTGGCGGATCGAAAAAGTCCAGGAAGAGCGTGCTGCCCGCGCGGCGAAGCGCGAATCGCGCGCCCTGGAAGAGCTGGAAGGCGGCGACCTCGGCCCGGAGCAGACCGGCCAGGTAATCGCCCACTTCGGGGTGCAGGTGGAAGTCGAGGCGCAGGAAGGCGACCACGCCGGCGAAGTGTTCCGCTGCCACCTGCGCGCCAACCTGCCGCCACTGGTGACCGGCGACCAGGTGGTCTGGCGCCCCGGCAACCAGGGCATCGGCGTGATCGTCGCGCAGTTGCCGCGCACCTCCGAGCTGCGCCGCCCGGACATGCGCGGCGTGCTCAAGCCGGTGGCGGCCAACGTCGACCGCATCGTGATCGTCTTCGCCCCACGCCCGGAACCCCACGCCAACCTGATCGACCGCTACCTGGTGGCCGCCGAGCACGCCGGCATCAAGCCGCTGCTGCTGCTGAACAAGGCCGACCTGATCGATGAGGAGAACGCTCCGTTCCTCGACTCGCTGCTGGGCACCTACCGCGAACTCGGCTACCCGCTGCTGGAGGTCTCGGCCTTCAACGGCCTGGCCCTGGACGCCCTGCGCGCCGCGCTGAACGAGCACGTCAGCGTGTTCGTCGGCCAGTCGGGCGTTGGCAAGTCATCGCTGGTGAACGCGCTGCTGCCAGGCGTCGACACCCGCGTCGGCGACCTCTCGGAAGTCACCGGCAAGGGCACCCACACCACCACCACCGCACGGCTGTTCCACTTCCCCGCCGGCGGCGACCTGATCGATTCGCCCGGCATCCGCGAGTTCGGCCTGGGCCATGTGAGCCGTGACGACGTGGAAGCCGGCTTCATCGAGTTCCACGACCTGCTCGGCCACTGCCGCTTCCGCGACTGCAAGCACGACCGCGAGCCGGGCTGCGCGCTGCTCAAGGCGCTGGAAGAGGGGCGTGTCTCGCCGCAACGGATGTCCAGCTACCGACACATCCTCGCCAGCCTGCCGGAAGACGAATATTGATCGGCGGGCCTTGCCCAAAGCGCCGACGCTGCCCGTACCTGTAGGAGCGAGCTCGCTCGCGAACAGTCCCTTGCGATGCGGTTCGCGAGCAAGCTCGCTCCTACGAAGAGTCCCATGATTCAGTCACAAAGAAGAAGGCCAGCTTTTCAGCTGGCCTTCGCGTTTCTCACTACTGCTTGTTCAGCTCATCGAGCTTCAGCGTGCCACCGTCGTCGAAAAGGTTGAGCTTCTGCTCGAGCTGGTCCGGCGGTAGCGGGTCGCCCTGCCCGGCCGCCGGCTGGGCCGGAGCGGCATTGGGTGCAGCCGAGCCTGGAGCCACCGGCGACGCGCCATCGGCCGGCTTCTCGGCCCCGCCGTCCTGGCCTTCGATGGCCCGCTGGGCCTTCTTGGTCAGGACGATGATGTCGATGCGGCGATTCACCGGGTTGAGCGGCTGGTCGCGATCGAACAGCGCCGAGGAGGCATAGCCCACCACGCGGGCGATCTGGTCCTCCGGATAACCGCCGGCCTCCAGCGCGCGCCGCGCGGCGTTGGCGCGGTTGGCGGAGAGCTCCCAGTTGCCGAACTCGCCATTGCCCGCATAGGGCTTGGCATCGGTATGGCCGCTGATGCTGATCTTGTTCGGTACCTGCTTGATGGTCTCCGCCAGCGCCAGCAGGATGTCCTCGAAGTACGGCTGCAGCCGCGCGCTGCCCAGGTCGAACATCGGTCGGTTGTCGGAATCGACGATCTGGATGCGCAGGCCGTCCTGGGTGATCTCGAACAGGATCTGGTCCTTGAAGCGCTTGAGCGTGGGGTTCTCGTCGACCTTGTTCTGCAGCTCCTGCAGCAACAGTTCCAGGCGCTCGCGCTCGATCTTCTCGGCAAGATTTTCCGCCTGCTCGGCGTTGACCGTGGTCCCGTCCTGCGGGCTGACGCGGGTTTCGTCCGCCTCGGGCTGCGCCTGGATCTGCGGGTTCAGGGTCTTGTCCGGCGCGGGCGTCGGCGTGCCACCCAGGTCGATGACGTAGGGGCTGGCGCTTTCGGTGAAACCGATGGGGTCCTGGAAGTAGCCGGAGATGGCCTTCTTCTGCTCCGGCGTGGCCGACGACAACAGCCAGAGCACCAGGAAGAACGCCATCATGGCGGTGGCGAAGTCGGCGAAGGCGATCTTCCACGAGCCCCCGTGATGACCCGCGGCGTAGCGCTTGACCCGCTTGACGATGATCGGCTGGTTGTTATCCATGCGTCAGGCGACCTGTCAGCGACCGCGAACGGCCTGTTCAAGCTCGGTGAAGCTCGGGCGGTGCGCCGGCAGCAGGACCTTGCGGCCGAACTCCACGGCCAGCGACGGCGGCATGCCCGAGGCCGAGGCGACCAGGCAGGCCTTGATGGCTTCGTAGAGGTTCAGCTCTTCCTTGGCGTCGTGCTCCAGGGCGTTGGACAGCGGGCCGACGAAACCGTAGGCGGCGAGAATACCGAGGAAGGTGCCCACCAGCGCGGCGGCCACGTGGTGACCGATCTCCGCCTGGCTGCCCTGCCCGAGCAGCGCCATCGTGATCACGATGCCGAGCACCGCGGCGACGATACCGAATCCCGGCAGGGCATCGGCCACGCGGGTCACCGCGTGGGCGGGGTGGTCGAGGTCTTCCTTGAGGCTGCCCAGCTCCATGTCGAACAGGCCTTCCAGCTCGTGGGGCGCCATGTTGCCGGAGGACATGATGCGCAGGTAATCGCAGATGTACGCGGTCATGCGTTCATCCTTGAGCACCGCCGGGTACTTGCTGAAGATCGGGCTGGCATCCGGATCCTCGACGTCCGCCTCGATCGCCATCATGCCCTCGCGGCGGCTCTTGTTGAGTACCTCGTAGAGCATGCCCAGCACTTCCAGGTAGAAGGTGTGGGTGAAGCGGTTGCTGAACATCTTCGGCGCCTTCTTGAGCACCGTCATGAAGGTGTTGCCGGGGTTCGCCTGCAGGAAGGCGCCCAGCGCCGCACCACCGATGATCAGCAGTTCGAACGGCTGGATGATGGCCGCGATCTTGCCGCCAGAGAGCATGTATCCGCCGAGCACACTGCCCAGGATGACGATGATGCCGATGATTTTTGACATGGGGACCGGACTGAAACTGTGAACAGAAAGGGAGGCACTTTTCCTGCCTCCCTGTTGTTATCGGAGAATTCGGGCAAGACTATAGGCCGAAAACACTAAAAACCAGTTCGGCGCCTCACGCATGCCCACCACCGTGCCCAACCCAGAGCGTCTCGCGGCCTGGCTCTCCCTGCTGGAAGAGCTGCCTTTGCCCGTCCCCCAGGAGCAGCGCGACGCCATTCGCCGGGCGCTGGATGACAGCCACCGCTCGATCCGCGACATCGCCGACCTGTTGCAGGACTGCCCGACCCTGGCCCTGGCCATCCTGCGCGAGGCCAACCGCGCCGAGAGCGCCCGCGACAATCCGGCGGAAAGCCTGGAAGTCGCCCTCAACCGCCTGGGCCTGGCGCGGGTCACCCAGTTGCTCGAACACCTGCCGAGCCAGCCCGAGGCGCAGATGCCCCGCGCCCTCAGCCAGCTCCTGCTGATCAGCCGCCATGCCATGCAGCAGGCCAGCGGTCTGTTCGCCAACCGCCTGGCGCGACTCTGGCAGGAAATCCACTGGGGCAGCCTGTTCGCCCTGGCGCCGCTGTGGGCACTGGCCACCGCGCGGCCGGACCTGCTGGAAACCTGGCAGCGCCAGGTCTGCGGACTCGGACGCAGCAGCTCCGACGTCGAACAGGAGCTGCTGGGCATGCGTCTGTTGCCACTGTGCCGGGCGCTCGCCGAACGCTGGCGGCTGCCCGAATGGATCGGCCAGGGCTTCATCCTGCTCAACGATGACCGCCGCCTGCTGGTGCGCGCCCTGCATGTGGCGCACACCGAGCCCGAGCCGCTGGGCCAGCAGCGACGCCTGGACGCCGATCCGGAACTGGCCCGCTGGCTGACCCGCCCGGCCAACACCATCCTGCTGGCCAACAGCCTGGCGATGGCCGCGCACCAGTCCTGGGGCGGACCGCACATGCTGCGCTGGCAACGCCTGACCGCGCTCTACCTGCAGATGCCGCTGGCCGAACTGCAGCAGCAGGTTCACGGCCTCGCGGCGCAAAGCGCGCGACGCCACGCCCGACCGCAGCTCTGGCATCCGGCGCAAGCGCTGCTCTGGCCCTGGGACAGCCAACGCTGGCTCGGCCCCCCTGCAGCGAGCGCGCCCACGCCACCGGATACGCTCGGCGAGTGGCGCCAGCACTGCGCGCGCCTGCTGCAGAATCCCTCGCCGTTCGGCAACGCCATGCAGTTGCTCGACACCGCCAGCGCCGCCCTCCAGGCCGGCGGCCTGCAACGCGGCCTGATCCTGCTCGCCGACCGCGGCCAGGCGTGGCTGCAAACCCGCCACCACTTCGGCCTGCCGGAGCAGGCCGGCGAGTTGAAACTGGAAGTCGCGGCCAGCGCCCTGCTGCGCAAGCTGATGCAACAGCCGGCGCAACTGCGCCTGAGCCCGGCGAACATGGCCGACTTCTCCGCCGTGCTGCCCGGCGCGCTGAAGGCGCTGCTGCCCAGCGAACACCTGCTGCTGCGCTCGCTCGGCAACGGCAGCCGGGTCATCATGCTGCTGGCCGCCGACCGCAACGGCCAGCCGCTGGGCGACCTGCACGCTCAGGCCTTCGGCCGCACCGCGCAGTGCATCGAGCAGGCCGTGCGGCAAATGTCCCGCAGCGCATCCTGAGCCGCGCGGCGATCGCCGGGATTTCCGGTACACTGCGTCCCCCTTTAGACTATCGCCCCTCAACGGCAGCCCAGGGCCGCCAGCTCACGCCGCCGCGTCCACCCTCGCGGCGGGCCGTCCGCCGTACCGGGAGACTTCGACATGTCCGCCTTCTCCGCACTGCCCCTGGTGATCGAACCGGCCGACCTCGCCAGCCGCCTCGACGCCGCCGAACTGATCCTGGTCGACCTGACCAGTGCCGCGCGCTACGCCGAAGGCCACATTCCCGGCGCCCGTTTCATCGCTCCGGCGCGCACCCAGCTGGGCGGGCCGGCACCGGGCCTGCTGCCGGCCAAGGCCGACCTGGAAGCGCTGTTCGGCGAACTGGGCCACAACCCCGACGCCGTCTACGTGGTCTACGACGACGAGGGCGGCGGCTGGGCCGGCCGCTTCATCTGGCTACTGGATGTGATCGGCCACCACCACTACCACTACGTCGACGGCGGCCTGCATGCCTGGCTGGCCGATGGCCTGCCGCTGAGCCAGGACGTCCCGGCGCCGGCCGGCGACCCGCTGCCGCTGACCCTGCACGACGAGCCCACCGCCACCCGCGAATACCTGCAGAGCCGCCTGGGCGCCGCCGACCTGGCCATCTGGGACGCGCGCAACCCCAGCGAATACAGCGGCCAGAAAGTCCTCGCCGCCAAGGGCGGACACGTTCCGGGCGCGGTCAACTTCGAATGGACCGCCGGCATGGACCCGGCCCGCGCCCTGCGCATCCGAACCGATATGCCGCAGATTCTGCAGAACCTGGGCATCACCAAGGACAAGGAAGTGATCACCCACTGCCAGACCCATCACCGCTCCGGCTTCACCTACCTGGTGGCCAAGGCCCTCGGCTATCCGCGGGTCAAGGGCTACGCCGGCTCCTGGTCGGAATGGGGCAACCACCCCGACACCCCTGTAGAGGTTTAAGGAATGTCGTTCAAAGATCGTCTGTTCATCCTCGCCCAGTACCTGCTGCCGCACCACCTGCTGTCGCGCCTGATCGGCTGCGCCGCCGAATGCCGCGCGCCCTGGTTCAAGGACCGCCTGATCCCCTGGTTCGCCCGCCGCTACCAGGTGGACATGCGCGAGGCCCAGGTCGAGGACCTGCGCGCCTATGAGCACTTCAATGCCTTCTTCACCCGCGTCCTGAAAGACGGCGCCCGTCCGCTGGACGAGAGCGAAGGCAGCGTGCTGAGCCCCGCCGACGGTGCCATCAGCCAGCTCGGCCCGATCGAGCACGGCCGCGTGTTCCAGGCCAAGGGCCACAGCTACAGCCTGATGGAACTGCTGGGCGGCGACGCCGAGCGCGCCGCGCCCTTCATGGGCGGCGAATTCGCCACCGTCTACCTGTCACCCAAGGACTACCACCGCGTGCACATGCCGCTGGCCGGCACCCTGCGCGAGATGGTCTACGTACCGGGCCGGCTGTTCTCGGTGAACCAGCTGACCGCCGCGCAGGTGCCGGAGCTGTTCGCCCGCAACGAGCGCGTGGTGTGCATCTTCGACACCGAGCGCGGGCCGATGGCGGTGGTGCTGGTCGGGGCGATGATCGTCGCCTCCATCGAAACCGTCTGGGCCGGCTTGGTCACACCGCCCAAGCGCGAGCTGAAGTCCTTCGCCTATGACGAAGCCGCCCGCGCGCCGATCCACCTGGAGAAAGGCGCCGAGCTGGGCCGCTTCAAGCTGGGTTCCACCGCCATCGTGCTGTTCGGACCGCAGCAGGTCAGCTGGGCTGAAAACCTGGCGGCCACCAGCCCGGTCCGTATGGGACAGCGCCTGGGTGGCGCGCGCCAGGGCTGACGCCCGTTTCCTATAAGGCGGGTGGCCAATGAGCCGCCCGCCCTGCTTCTTGCCTTACTGCCTTGCTGTCCCTTGCCATGAAACGCTTCCTGCACCTCATGGGCTGGCGCGCCAACGCCACCAGCCATCTGGAAAAGTGGCTCTCCGCGCTCGGAGCGCTGTGCGGCCTCGCCGCCATCTACGCCGTCACTCACTGGGTATTGCCCAGCGAAGCGGCTATCTGGGTCGTCGCCTCGATGGGCGCCAGCGCCGTGCTGCTGTTCGCCGTGCCCCACGGCGCACTGTCCCAGCCCTGGGCGGTGCTCGGCGGCCAGGTGCTGTCGGCCGTCGTCGGGGTGATCTGCCAGAAACTCTTCCCCGAGCAGCCCTTCACCCCGGCCCTGGCGGTCGGCGCGGCGATCCTGGTCATGCACTACACCCGCTGCATCCATCCCCCGGGCGGCGCCACCGCGCTGGCGGCGGTGTCCGGCGGGCCGGCGATCAGCGCGCTGGGCTTCGACTACGTGCTCAGCCCGGTGCTGCTCAACGTGGTGCTGATCCTCGCCGTGGCCGTGGCCTTCAACGGCATGTTCGCCTGGCGCCGCTACCCCGCGCCTCTGGCGCGCCTGCCCGACACGCCGAAGCTGCCCGCGGGGCCCGCCCCGGAAGACCTCTACCACGCGCTGCGCAAGATGGATTCGTTCATCGACGTACAGTTCGACGACCTGCTGAAGATCCTCCAACTGGCCCAGGAGCACGCCCAGGCGCAGCGCCTGACGCCCGACGACATCCTCCTGGGCGCCTGCTACAGCAACGCGCTGAGCGGCAACGCCTGGGCGGTGCGCCAGGTGATCGACGACCACCCCGGCAAGCGCACGCGCCAGGACCAGCTGGTCTACAAGGTGGTCGCCGGCGCCGGCAAGGGCAACACTGGCGCCTGCCGTCGCCAGGACCTGGTCGAATGGGCCGCCCATGCGGTGATTCCCCAGGGCGACGGCTGGTTGCGCGTCACTCCGCAAGCCTCCGCCAGCGACGCCCTGCAGCGCCAGATCAGGGGCGAAACTCCCCGTCCGTGACCCGTCGGCGCACCCATCCAGCGATGGGCTGCGGTGCGCGACGGATGCTGCTAGAGTTCGGAAAAAGCCGAGCGTGACGACCGGCCGGTCCACCAAACGGCCCAGATTGTGGAGAATCCGAACCCAGCATGGACAACAGTCCCCAGCAGTTTCTGCGCGTCCCCACTCCGACGCACGAAAGCCTGAGCTTCTGCAACGCCACCCCGCGCGAGCTGAAATACTGGCTGGATCACCTGCCCAAGGCCAATCTGGGCGAAACCGCCCGCCAGCTCTATCAGGGGCTGATCGAGCTGAACCAGCTGAAGCTGCCGGTGGAAGCGCGCCTGCAGTTGCTGGAGCTGTTTCGCCCGGAAGTCCAGTTCGTCTGCCAGCACCTGGAACGCCACTTCCTCAACCAGTCCATCGTCCTCGACGAGCGCCCGCGCAAGGTGGCCAACCTCTGCCAGGCCCTGCAGAACCACCTGGCCATCGGCTACAAGCTGATCGTCGTGCGCGAGGCGGGCCGCGTTTCCCGTGAGCGCGCGCAGTTGCTGGCGGCCTCCATCCAGCGCGCCATCCGCGCCCTGTGCGGACCGCTGGTCCGCGCCTCGCAGCTGTATTGCCCGGTACCGGAAGGGCTCTGGCTGGAACTCCATCAGCTGTACCAGCTGGCGCGCCAGCACGGCCTGCAGAACCTGAGCATCCGCGACGCCCTGGCCCGTGACGCCCAGGGCCTGACCATCGAGCAGTCCTACCTGGTGGCCGTGATGCTCGGCTCGGCGCGCTGCAACCAGATGCGCCAGCACAACATCGCCCGCCTGGCGGAAGTGCTGGAAAACTGGGGCCCGCAGATACGCGTCCAGTCCGCCGATGCGCCCTCGACCCTGTTCGTCGTCGCCCCCCAGGTGGACGGGGCGCCGCGCTACCGCACCCTGTTCAAGGAAGGCGAACTGCCGGGTGGCTTGGGGATCGATCCGCAGCCCCTGGTGGACCTGATCAAGGAATACCTGCTGCTCCTCCCGGAGAACCGCGCCCAGGCGCGCCTGAAGGTGCCCGAGGGCGTCTCCGTGGACCTGCTGCAGCACCTCGCCGCCGCCTGGGGCGACATCGCCGAACGGACCTTCCAGCGCACCCTCGGCCGCGGCCAGCTCACCCTGTGCATCGGCATGAGCGCCCTGCACTACTTCCTCGCCGGCCGGCGGAACTTCACCGACGTGCTCAGGACCCAGCCGCAACACCTGGCCCCGGCCTTCAAGGCCGATGCCCAGGACGCCTGGTCCACGGCCTTCGACGCCCGACAGGTCAAGGACTGGCAGCCCGGCATGTCGCTGGAGGAAATCGAGTACACCCCCAGCAGGCCTGTCGACAGCACCCGCGCCGCTCCCGACCTGCCCAGCGAGGACTACCCGGTCTTCGCCCTGCCCATCGTCAACCACAGCCCGGGCGGCTACTGCCTGACCTGGCCAAAGGACATTCCCAGCCAACTGCAGGCCGGCGAACTGCTGGGCATCCAGGACACCCCGGATCACAGCTGGAGCATCGCCGTGGTGCGCTGGATCCGTCAGGTACGCGGCGGCGGCACCCAGATGGGCATCGAGCTGATCGCGCCGCTCGCCCAGCCCTGCGGCCTGCAGTTGTTGCGCAAGACCGAACAGGGCAGCCACTACCTGCGTGCGCTGCTGCTGCCGGAAATCTCCGCGATCTCGCGGCCGGCGACCGTGATCACCCCGCGCCTGCCCTTCCAGGAAGGCAACCGCGTGCAGATCAACCTGGCGGGCGAGGAGCGGCGCGCCACGCTCACCCGCAAGGTCACCGCGACCGGCAGCTTCACCCAGTTCGAATACCGGGCGCACGACGCCATCGCTGCAACGAACGATAAGCCGGTCACAGCACCAGGCACCCGCGGGGAGGAAGACTTTGACTCGCTCTGGAAGTCGCTGTAGATTCCGGCCAATCCCCATTCATCGCCCATTTGCTGCCGTCCAGCGCGGTATAAGCAGCCTTACTCATGGCCAATGAAAAGAAGACCGTCCGACTACTGATCCTGGAAGACTCACAGAACGAAGCCGAGCGCCTGGTCAGCCTGTTCCGCAACGCCGGGCGCGCCACCCGCGTCCACCGCATCACGTCCAGTGAAGACCTCCTGGAAATCCTTCCCCAGGGCTGGGATCTGCTGATCGCCGCCCCTGACAGCAGCGCAATGGCGCCCAGCGATGCCCTGAGCGGCATTCGCCGCCAGGCCAAGGACATCCCGTTCATCCAGCTGATCGCCGGCAACGACTCCGACGCGGTGACCGAAGCCCTCGCCCTCGGCGCCCAGGACGCCCTGCCGCAAGGCGAGGACGAGCGCCTGATCCTGGTCGCCAACCGCGAGCTGGCCAACCTCGAGGAGCGCCGCGCCCGCCGCGCCGCCGAAGTCGCCCTGCGCGAGGCGGAAAAGCGCTGCCAACTGCTGCTGGACAGCTCGGTGGACGCCATCACCTACGTGCATGACGGCATGCACATCTACGCCAACCGCGCCTACGTCGACCTGTTCGGTTACGACGACGCGGAGGAACTGGAAGGCCTGCCGATGATCGACCTGATCGCCGGCAGCGACCAGGCGACCTTCAAGGACTTTCTCAAGGGTTACCCCAATACCAAAGAGAGAACGGAAGACAACGCCGACCTGGCCTGCAGTGGAATCAAGGTGGACGGCCAGGCCTTCAGCGCACGCATGAGCTTCTCCCCGGCCACCTACGACGGCGAACCCTGCATCCAGGTGGTGATCCGCGCCCAGACCGGCAACGCCCAGCTCGAAGAAAAACTGCGCGAGGTCAGCAGCCAGGACCTGGTCACCGGCCTGTACAACCGTGGCCACTTCCTCGACCTGATGGACAGCGCCGTGGAGCGCGCGGTGACCGCCAGCCAGCCGGCCAGCTTCGCCTACATGCTGCTCGACCGCGCCCAGACGCTGCAGCTCAACCTCGGCGTCGCCAGCATCGACCTACTGCTCGCCGACCTCGGCAACCTGCTGCGCGCCCACTTCCCGCAGGAGGCCCAGCTGGCCCGCTTCAGCGACGACGTGTTCGCCGTGCTGCTGCCGGGGCACAGTCCCGACCAGACCCGGGCGCTGTTCGCCAGCCTGCTGAAGAAGATCGAAGGCCACCTGTTCGACATCCACGGTCGCACCGCCCAGGTCACCCTGTCCATCGGCGTCGCCGGGCTGGACGAAAAGACCACTCGCGCGCAGGACGTCATCGAACGCGCCCATCGCAGCGCCGACGAAATCGCCCAGAGCGAAGGCAACGGCCTGAAGCTCTACGATCCGGCCGATGAACTGGCCGCCGCCGCCAACCGCGGCGACACCCTGGCGATCATCCGCCAGGCCCTGGAGCAGAACAGCTTCCGCCTGCTGTTCCAGCCGATCATCAGCCTGCGCGGCGACACCCACGAGCATTACGAAGTGCTGCTGCGCCTGCTCAATCCGCAGGGCGAGGAAGTACCGCCGGCGGACTTCCTCGCCGCCGCCAAGGCGGGTGGCCTGGCCGAGAAGATCGACCGCTGGGTCCTGCTCAACTCGATCAAGCTGCTCTCCGAACACCGCGCCAAGGGCCACGACACCAAGCTGTTCGTGCACCTTTCCAGCTCCAGCCTGCAGGATGCCGAGCTGCTGCCCTGGCTGAACGTGGCGCTGAAGGCATCGCGTCTGCCCGCCGACGCCCTGATCATCCAGATCAGCGAACCGGACGCGATCAGCTACCTCAAGCAGGCGAAGGTGCTCAGCCAGGGGCTCGCCGAGCTGCACTGCCAGATCGCGCTGTGCCAGTTCGGCTGCGCGCTGAACCCGTTCAACACGCTCAAGCACATGAACGTCGATTTCGTGAAGGTCGATGGCTCCTACGTGCAGGAGTTGGGCAAGGCGGAGAACCAGGAGAACCTCAAGACCCTGATGGCCAGCCTCCACGCCCAGGCCAAGCTGACCATCGTGCCGATGGTGGAAACCGCCAGCGCCCTGGCGACGCTCTGGCAGGCCGGCGCCAACTACATCCAGGGCCACTACCTGCAAGGACCGAGCCAGGCGATGGACTACGATTTCGCCTCGGACGAGTAGCCATTCGCTCAGGCATGAAAAAGCCGCCCAATGGGCGGCTTTTTCATGCCTTGCGTAGACAGCCGGATCGATCAGCGGCCGTCTACCCCTTCGCGATCACGGAAACCGAGCAGGTAAAGAATGCCATCCAGCCCGAGAGTGGAAATCGCCTGCTTGGCCGACTGCTTGACCAGCGGCTTGGCGCGGAAAGCCACGCCCAGGCCGGCCAGGCCGAGCATCGGCAGGTCGTTGGCGCCGTCGCCCACGGCGATGGTCTGCTCCAGCTGCAAACCTTCCTTCGCCGCCAGCTCGCGCAGCAGGTCGGCCTTGCGCTGGGCGTCGACGATCGGCTCGATGGCCACGCCGGTCAGCTTGCCATCGACGATCTGCAGTTCGTTGGCGAACACGTAGTCGATGCCCAGCTTGGCCTGCAGCTGCTTGGCGAAGTAGCTGAAGCCGCCGGAGAGGATCGCGGTCTTGTAGCCCAGACGCTTGAGCTCGGCGAACAGCGTTTCGGCGCCTTCGGTCAGGCGCAGCGAAGCGCCGATCTCTTCCAGCACGTCCTCGGACAGCCCCTTGAGCAGCGCCAGGCGCTCCTTGAAGCTGGCGCGGAAGTCCAGTTCGCCGCGCATGGCGCGCTCGGTGATCTCCGACACCTTGTCGCCCACGCCGGCGGCCTTGGCCAGTTCGTCGATGACCTCGGCCTCGATCAGCGTCGAATCCATGTCGAACACCGCCAGGCGGCGGTTGCGGCGGAACACCGAGTCCTGCTGGAAGGCGATGTCGACGTTCAGCTCCTGGGCCACGCTGAGAAACTCGGCGCGCAGCGCGACCGGGTCGTCCGGTTCGCCGCGTACCGAGAACTCGATGCAGCCCTTGCCCTGGTCCGCCGGCATGTCCAGCGGCATCCGTCCGGACAGGCGGTCGATCTGGTCGATGTTCAGGCCGTACTTGGCAGTGATCGAGCTGACGCGCTGCAATTGCTCGGCGGTCACCCGGCGAGTCAGCAGGGTCACGATCTGGCGGGGCTTGCCCTGGCCACCGACCCACTGGCGGTAATCGTCTTCGGACACCGGCGTGAAGCGCACCTGCTGGTCGAGCTTGTAGGCCGTGAACAGCACCTCCTTGAGCACCGACGAGGCTCGCTCGTTATCCGGGATTTCCACCAGGATGCCGAAGGACAGGGTGTCGTGGATCACCGCCTGGCCGATATCGAGGATGTTCACGCCACCCTGCGCCAGGACGCCGGTAATGGCCGCGGTGAGGCCGGGGCGGTCTTCCCCGGTGATGTTGATCAGGACGATCTCGCGCAAGGCGCTGTCTCCGCCATGTAAAAAAGGCCGACATTCTACCTGCTTTACGCCGCATACGCCCGGTTGGCGGGCACCGCCGCCGATCGGATTGAGCAGTTCTTCCCCCGCTCATCCCGGCTTCGGTCGTATTGACAAGGCCTGCGGCGCTTTGCCCCTCCGGAGGGCCTCGTTATACTGCCCCGCATCTGCCCTACTGAAGACCGAGCCCGCTGTGACCCGGCCCACCTCCGTCAAGCCCGACAATTTCTTCCTGCTGCTCTTCCACGCGCTGCGTCAGCGCCGGGTGCCGATCGCGTTGCGAATCGCCATCCACAGCCTGATGCTGGTGGCCGCCGCCCTGGTGATCTACGCCTGGGTCATGGGCATGCAGTTCAAACAAGCCATGCAGCAGCAGGCCGACGCCCTGGGTCAGAGCCTGACCACCCAGACGGCCTCGTCCGCCACCGAGTTGCTGGTGTCCAACGACATCCTCAGCCTCAACGTGCTGCTCAACAACCTGACCAAGAACCCGCTGGTGGCCCACGCGGCGATCTACAGCGTGGACAACCGCATCCTCGCCGAGTCTGGCACGCGCCCCAAGCAGGGTCTGCTGGGCGACACCGAAGGTCTGTATTCCACCCCCATCACCTTCCAGGAAGTGATCGCCGGTCACCTGCGCATCAGCCTGGACATGCACCAGTTCGAGCAGCCGATGACCGTCAGCCTGCAGAGCATGGGGCTGATCAGCCTGATCCTGCTGCTGCTGACCCTGACCCTCAGCCTGCGCCTGGGCCGGCAGATCTCCACGCCGCTGCTGCAACTGCGCGTCTGGCTGCGCGACCCGGACGATCCCGCTCCCGGCGCCGGCCTGCAGAACGAGATCGGCGACCTAGCCCGCCAACTGCAATCGCGCCTGGTGCCGGAAAAGCCGCCGGCGCCCGAGCCGGTGATCGTCGCACCTGTCGCCCGCCCGAAAGCGACCCTGGACGCCGCGACCGGCCCGGACGAACACGAATTTGACGAGAACATCTTCTCCGAGGACGAACTGCCGGCACCCGCGCCCCGCCGCACGGACGACAGCGACGACTTCCCCGAAGAAGAACCCGCGACACTCGCCGAAGAGCCTGCCGCCACGGACGAAGAGCCCGAGCTCGAACCGGAGCCGGAGCCCGAACCGCTGTCCAGCGGCACCAGTGCCGTCCTGGCCGTTCAGCTCGGCGCCCAGGAACAGCTGCGTCGCCTGCCGCGCGCCCGCCTGGTCGACCTGCTGGAACGCTACCGCGACTGCCTGGAACAGGCTGCGCGCCTGTACAAGGGCACGCTGTACACGCTCAGCGATGGCGGCAGCCTGATCCTCTTCCACAGCCGCGACCAGGACGACGAGTACCTCACCAACGCCCTGTGCTGCGGCGAGCTGATGCGCGCCCTGGGCCACGCCCTGCAGATCGAGGTGGCCGACAGCGGCATCACCCTGCAACTGCAACTGGGCATGACCCTGGGCGAGGATGTCGCCGACCTCGAACAGGCCGAACTGCTGCAGGAGTCGGCGGCACAGGACGCCCTCGCCCTCAGCCAGCACAGCCGCAACCTGCTGCTGGTGGAGAAAACCATCGGCGATGACGAGAAAGTCCGCGAACGGGCACGCATCCGTCCCATCGCCAGCCCGGAAAACGCCTGCTGCGTGGAATGGCTGAAGGAACCCTACCCCTCGATGCTGGAACGCCAGCTCTCGCGCATGCGCGCTCTGCGTACCACATGATGTCGGGGCCGCCAGGCCCCTTGGAACGGACGCCATGACCACCCTGATCACCCATCCCCTGCCCGTGCTGGCCGCGGGACTGGCGCTCGGTTCACGGGTGATCCCGCCACGCCTGCTGCTGGCCGGCCTGTTCGCCGCCTGCCTGCCCGACTTCGACGTCATCGCCTTCAAGCTCGGCATCGCCTATCAGGACGCGCTGGGGCATCGCGGCTTCAGTCACTCACTGCTGTTTGCCGCCCTGCTCGGCCTGCTCGGCGCCGCCTGTTGCCGCAGGCTCGGCTGCGGCCCGCTGAAGGCCGGCCTGTGGATCGCCCTGGCGACCGCCTCCCACAGCCTGCTCGATGCCATGACCGACGGCGGGTTGGGAGTGGCCTGGTTCTGGCCCTGGAGCGACCGGCGCTACTTCCTGCCGCTGCACCCCATCGAGGTTTCGCCGATTGGCCTGTCGCGCTTCCTGAGCCCGCGCGGTGCGCAGGTACTGCTGTCAGAGGCGCGTTGGGTCTGGATACCCTGCGTGGCCATTGCCCTTGGCGGCATCGCGCTGCGCCGCCTGCTGCGACTGCGCGGCTGACTCGAGCTGCGTCCGGACTTGCTGCAACAGCGACGCCCCCTCCGCCGCGCCCTCGGGCAACTGCGCGGTGTAGCCCTGGAAGCCGGCGAAGCGCGCACGGAAATCCAGGGCGATGTGGAAGCGGTTATCCCAGCCAGCCGAAGGTGCCGGCAGCAATTGGTCGCAACCGCGCAGGTCCTGCTCCGAGGTGCAGCCCTTGAACGCCTTCGGGTAGAACTGCCGCTTCCACAGTACCCAGGGTGACAACGACAAGGCATCGATACGATTGCGCCGCAAGTCCAGCTCCAGCAACTGCAGCAACCCGTTGCCGCCCAGGTACTCGTCCTGGTAGTCCACCATCACCATGTCCACGCTATGCCCCCGGTCGTTGAGCATGCGCGCATGGGCCGAGCCTTCGACGTGCGCACTGAGGGTCAGGAATATCTGATCGTTACGGCGGATCAACTGCTGCCAGAGCAGGGGCCCGCTGTCGCTGCCCTCGCGGGACAGCTGCGGCTGCTCGCCGGCCTTGCGGTACAGAATATTGTGCGACGCGAGGATCACCGGGACGTGCGGATGCGCGTCGATGACCTGCTGCGCCCAGGCCAGCGTGGCCGTCGACGGACTCCAGTCCAGCGCCAACAGGAGGAAGGACTGGCCGTACCGGCGGAACAGGTGGTACTGGCTCAGGCCGAGCGGGTCGCTGCCGCCGTAGGTGCTTTGCCAGGCGGCGCGTTGCGGGCCGAAATGGTCCTTGAAACGGTCGCGGAACGAACGCTGGTCATCGGGCGTGGTGGCGCCATGAATGTCCCGGTCGCCGCTCATGATGCTGTAAGGCACGCCACCCTCCTCCAGCACCCGCATCGCGCCGCTGGCGACCTGCCACTGGCTCAGGGTGCCGGCGTTCTGCACCACATCGCCCAGATGCACCACCATCGGCACCTGCAGGGCCTCGGCATTCTTCGTCAGCCACGACGTCTGGGCGAAGAAGGCCAGCGCCGGCTCGTAGGGCAACCCCGCGTAACGCTCATCGCTACGGAACAGACGCAACTCGCGGTGATTGTTCTCGGCGTAGAACTGCGTATCCGGCAGCAGCGGCAGGACGAAGCTCCCCGGCACTGCGGTCACCCGCAACGGCGGCATCGGGTGCTGGCGAAACAACGCCTGATCGTGAGCGATCTGCTCATGGCGGTCAGCCCCCTGGCAGCCGCACAGCAGCAGACCAAGCCCCAGGACGGACAACAGAAACCTCATCGTACGGAACCGAACATGCTGGGGTTGCTCACACGCAGCAGGCAATAGCGGTCATTGTCGAAGCGGCCGCAGAGCAATGGCGCCTCCAGGGCCGGATAGGCAGCCCTCAGTTGGGCGGCGCGCTGCTCGTCCAGCATCAGGTAGTACGGCCCCGCCGACGCGGCGAGCTGCTCGGGACTGCCCGCGAACAGCGGCTGCATGTCGCGATCGAGATTGACCATGAACTTGATCGCCCGTGCGTCGCGTCCCATGCCATAGAGCACCAGCGGCGCCGGGGCCCCGGCCACCGCGGCATCCACCGCCAGGGAGAACTCACGGCTGTCGTACAAGCGCCGCTCCGCCGGCTCGACCACCAGCAGGTAGCCACCCCACAACGCCAGCACCGCGCCGAGCGCGATCAGTTCCGCGCGCCGATCGCGCTGGAACAGCCGGGACAGCGAGAACAACTGCAGAACGACCAGACCGCCAACGCACAGCCAGACGCGCCAGCCGAGTGCCTGCAATACCTGCGGATAGCGCCGCCAGCCCAGCCATACCCCCAGCAGAACGAGCAGCGGAAGCACCAGCCAGAGCGCCTGGATCAGACGGCGCAGAAACACGGCCAAACGCCGGTCGCCAACGTAGAACGGATAAGTCGCGACGATCGCCGCCAGCGGCGCCATCGCCAGGATGTAGCGAGCCTTCTTCGCCTGCGGCACCGACAGGCCAACCATCACCACCAGTGCCGCCAGGACGCAGGCGACGACCAGCCGCGACGCCGGATCGCTCTTGCGTCGCCACAGCAGCGCGACGGCCGGCACCGCCAGCGGAAACGCCAGGGCATAGTTGCCCAGCGAACCGCGGAAGTAATACAGCGCATCGCTGGCACCGGCACTGCCATCCAGCCGGCCCGTGACCTGCATCCGCAGTACCTCCCAGGCAAAAGGCTCGCCTCCGGTCAATCGCGCCAGCGCCAGCAACAGGACGCCGCAGCCCGCCAGGAGCAGCAGCGCCCCCAGGGAAAAAACCAGCAGACAACGCCAGCGGCGATCCAGCAACAACGGGCTGCAGGCCATACCGGCCGGCACCACCAGCCCCAGCGGACCGCGCAGTACGAAACCGGCGAGCAGCAACGGCAGCAGACGCGCCAGCAATCCACGAGGGGGGTAACGTTCGGCGCGCATCGCGAAGAAGAACGCCAGCATCCCCAGTGCCGCGACCTGCAGATCGACCGACACCGCCCGGGTTTCGCTGAGGAAAGTCGCCGTGAGCAACAGCATCGCCACGCTGAGCAGGGCCCACTGCCGAGAGAGCGGCGCGACCAGGCGATAGGTCAGCCCGACGCTGGCGGCGGAGGCCAGGGCCGTCGGCAGCCAGGCGCTGAAGAGATTGACGCGGCCCAGCGGCAACGATGCCAGGTAGATCAGGAAGGTCGAGGCCCCCGGATAGTCCGGATAAGGCTCGCCATAGGTGGTCGGGAAGAAACCCGGCCCATGTCGCAGCATTTCCTTGGCGAACAGCACGAAACGCGAGTCGAACCCCACCACCGACGCGCCCTGCGCACCCAGCAGAAACAGCACGAGCGCCGCCAGGGCGACGCACAGCGCCTGCCGGGTCAAGGCAGCACCCGCCTGACCGGAAAGAGAAAGCGGAAGTGACGACGACACGCCAGGCCCCTCGCAGGCGCGCTACGGAAGGAGCTCCGTGCGGTCATGACCTGCAAACGGCGCCCTTGATATCACGCAGGGCGTCAAGAAGATGTCAAGCTGGGCGAGGCCTGCCGGGAGCCCGGCAGGCCGCATGAAACACGCCCGGAAACCAGGTTTCCGGGGCGCCGGAGTCAGAAGCGGTAAACCTCGACATCGGTGCGGATCGGCACCACCAGCGGGATTTTCGGCCCCTCGTCCTTGGGCTTGGACTGCTCGCTGTTGGCGACCGACGGCTTGCGTGTCGGCGTGGCCGGCTGCTCGGACAGCGCGGCGGCAACCGGGCGAACGTCCTTGGCCAGTTGGACCGACAACTTGCGCAGCAGATCACCCTGGGCCCGGACCTGGTCCTGGATGCTGCCCGAATGCTCCTCTTCTTCGCGGAACACCCGGCTATCGCGTAGCGCGCCCTTCTGGTCGAGCAGGCGCCAGCGCGCCTCCAGCACCGCCGGCTCCTTTGGGCCGGAATCCAGGCGGCTGATGGTCAGCATGACCTGCACCTGCGGCGTGAAGCCAGGTTTCTCCGGGAACAGGGCCAGACGCGTACTGTCGAGCTGGCTCGACAACAGGCGCAGCAGTTGCTGGCTGACATTGGTTTCCAGACTGCCCGCCCAACGGGCGTCGGTGGACAGGTTGAGAATACCGTCAGCCTGACGCTGAACCATCGTCTCGCGTTTCAGATAATCGGCCAGGGAAACCGGGCCAAGGAGCACAGCGACACCATTGTCGCGGGTCGGAACCGACGCGGCACCTGCATCCAGTTGATACAGCTGGGTCGGTCGATTCACTGTGCAGCCCGCCAACCCGAGGAGGCTGACGAGAGAAAGACATGCCAGGACGCGCAGAGCGCTCATCGTGAATCACCGTCATTCGCCGAATATCGGCGCTACTTTCAACATTTCAAGTAACTTCAGGCAACGCGCCACGGCGCCGGCTGCCAAAAGGATCTATCATCCCTCAACCGACGCCATAGCTCCAGAGGCAGAATGTATCGAGCCGCGTTTCAATCCTGAGACAGCGATTCTACCAGCAGACTGTCCACTCGCTGGAAACCGCGTGGCAATTTATTGCCTCGACGGCCCCTTTCGCCCTTGTAGTGCTCCAGGTCGTCACCCTTGAGGGAGAGCGTCCGCTTGCCCGCCTGCAGCACCAGGGTCGCGCCCGTCGGAAGAACGGCAAGGTCCGTCAGGTACTCTTCCCGACTGGCCACGCGGTCGCCCGGCACGCTGATGATCTTGTTGCCCTTGCCCTTGGCCAGTTGCGGCAGGTCGGACACCTTGAACAGCAACAGCCTGCCTTCGGTGGTGACGGCGGCGATCCAGTCCTGTTCCAGATCATTCACCGGCCTGGGCGCCATGACCTGCGCGCCGTTGGGCAGGCTGAGCAGCGCCTTGCCGGCCTTGTTCTTGGCCTGCATGTCCTCGCCCTTGGCAACGAAGCCGTAGCCGGCGTCGGAGGCCAGCACGTACAGCGCACTGTCTTCGGGCAACAGCACGCGGTCGAAGGTAGCGCCCGGCGGCGGCGTCAGACGGCCCGTCAACGGCTCGCCCTGGCCACGGGCCGACGGCAGGCTGTGGGCGGCCAGCGAGTAGCTGCGGCCCGTGGAGTCGATGAACACCGCGTACTGGTTGGAACGGCCCGGCGCGGCCGCCTTGAAGCCGTCGCCGGCCTTGTACGACAGGCCGGTGGCATCGATGTCGTGGCCCTTGGCGCAGCGCACCCAGCCCTTCTCGGACAGCACCACGGTCACCGGCTCGGTGGGCATCAGCTCGGTTTCCGACAGGGCGCGGGCTTCGGCGCGGGCGACGATGGGCGAACGGCGGTCGTCACCGTAGGTTTCGGCGTCGGCGATCAGCTCGTCGCGCACCAGTTTGCGCAGCTTGGCATTGGAACCCAGGATCGCCAGCAGCTTGGCGCGCTCCTTGGCCAGTTCGTCCTGCTCGCCGCGGATCTTCATCTCTTCCAGGCGCGCCAGCTGACGCAGGCGAGTGTCGAGGATGTAGTCGGCCTGCAGTTCGGAGAGCTCGAAGCGCTGCATCAGGACCGGCTTGGGCTGGTCCTCGGTACGGATGATGTGGATGACTTCGTCGAGGTTGAGGAAGGCGACCAGCAAGCCTTCCAACAGGTGCAGGCGCTTCTCGACCTTGTCCAGGCGGAACTGCAGGCGGCGGCGCACGGTGTCGGTGCGGTAGGTCAGCCACTCGCTCAGCACCTGGCGCAGGTCCTTGACCTGGGGTTTGCCGTCCAGGCCGATGACGTTCATGTTCACCCGGTACGAGCTTTCCAGGTCGGTGGTGGCGAACAGGTGGGTCATCAGCTCTTCGGCGTCCACGCGGTTGGAGCGCGGAATGATGACGATGCGGGTCGGGTTCTCGTGGTCCGACTCGTCGCGCAGGTCGGCCACCATCGGCAGCTTCTTGGCCTGCATCTGCCCTGCGATCTGCTCCAGCACCTTGGCCCCGGAGACCTGGTGCGGCAGCGCGGTGACCACGATATCGCCGTCCTCGACGCGGTATACGGCGCGCATGCGCACCGAGCCACGGCCGGTTTCGTAGATCTTCTGCAGGTCGGCGCGCGGGGTGATGATTTCCGCTTCGGTGGGGAAGTCCGGGCCCTGTACATGTTCCATCAGGTCGACGATGGTCGCTTGCGGCTCATCCAGCAGGCGGATGCAGGCAGCGGCCACTTCGCGCAGGTTGTGCGGCGGAATGTCGGTGGCCATGCCCACGGCGATACCGGTGGTGCCGTTGAGCAGCAGGTTCGGCAGCCGCGCCGGCAGCACCGCCGGTTCGTTCATCGTACCGTCGAAGTTCGGCACCCAGTCCGCGGTGCCCTGGCCCAGTTCGGACAGCAGGGTCTCGGCGTAGCGCGACAGCCGGGCCTCGGTGTAACGCATGGCGGCGAAGGACTTGGGATCGTCCGGCGCACCCCAGTTGCCCTGGCCATCCACCAGCGGGTAGCGGTAGGAGAACGGCTGGGCCATCAGCACCATCGCTTCGTAGCAGGCCGAATCGCCATGCGGATGGTACTTGCCCAGCACGTCGCCGACGGTCCGCGCCGACTTCTTGTGCTTGGCGTCCGCGTCCAGGCCCAGTTCGCTCATGGCGTAGACGATGCGCCGCTGCACGGGCTTCAGGCCGTCGCCGATGTGCGGCAGGGCGCGGTCCATGATCACGTACATGGAATAGTTCAGGTAAGCCTGTTCGGTGAAGTCGGCCAGTGACCGGCGCTCCACGCCCTCCAGACTCAGATCGAGGGTTTCGCTCATGCGTGCCTCACGGTGTAGATCGCTGGCGCAGCACCAGGGTGCCGTCCTGCTGGGTGAAATCGAGTTGCTTGAGGGCGCTCATGCCGAGCAGCACCCCGTCGCCTTCCATGCCCGGCGCGATCAGCGCGGACACGTCGTTCAAGCGGATGTCGCCAAGCTGCAGCGAAGACAGGCGCGTACGCCAGCCCTCGCTGCGACCGTTGGCGGTATTCAGGGCGATCGGCGCCCCCAACGGCAGCCCCAGGCGTCGGGCCAGCGGTTGCGGGATGGCGACCTGGGTGGCGCCGGTGTCGAGCATGAAGGTCACCGGCGTACCGTTGATCCTCCCGTCCACCACATAGTGGCCGGCGCGATTGCCGAGCAGGCGCACCTCCACGTAGCCGTTGCCCTTGACCGACCGCGGTTGCGGGTTCGGGTTGTGCTGGCGATCTTCCCAGGCGCCGAAATAGCGGGTGGCGAGCAGGATGCCCGCGCCCCAGGCGAGGAACATCATGATCTTGCCGATCCGCCGCCCCGGCACCGCGTCGCTCATTTGCCACCGAGCCAGCCGCCGGTCGGCGCGGCGAAGCGCAGTACATAGGGCCGCGAATCACCGTCGGCGCGAGCGTGCTCGCCGTTGTCCAGGCCGATCCAGGCGCCCTTGTCGTCGATCAGCAGCGCCTCGGCCACGCCGTACGGCAGGTCATAGCGCCGCTCCGGCGCCAGCGCACCGGCGGCGAACGACCAGCACTGCTCCTGCGCACCGGTATCGGCGTTGCGCCGGCAGATCTGATGGGCCAGGCGCTCGAGGGTGAACAGCTTGTCCTTGTACAGTGCCAGGTCGGAGAAATCGATGGGCAGCGGGCGGTCGCTACCCAGCTCCGGCGGCGGCTGTATCACGCCGCCCTCGCTGAGCAGCACGCAATTGCCGTCGCACTTCCAGGTGCCGTTGTCGTTGCGCACCCGCAGCAAGCCGCGGCGCTGACGCTCCGCCGCCAACCACAGGTGCTTGCCGTCCGGGCTGATCGCCAGGCCTTCGTACAGTGCGTTGAAGCTCATCAGCAGGCCGCTGGCCCGCGCCTGGCGCAGCAGGCTCTGCGGCAACGGCAGCCAGGACGCCTCGCCGGCGACCGGCAGCAGCAGGACAGCCGCGTAGCCTTCGCTGACCAGGTAACGGTTGCCCGACTGATCGCAACCGATGGCTTCGAAGTCCATCGCACCGCCGCGCATCAGGCTGCCCACGCTGACCCGCGCGCGCATGCCCCAGGACAGCCCGCTCTCCGGCACGCCGGGCGGCACGAACGGCTCGGCGCTGGCCTGCCAGGTCTTGCCGGGTTGCTCGTCGGGCAGCAGACGGTAGATGCGGTCGTCGTCACGGTCGGACACCGCCCACAGCTCACCGCCGCAACTCGCCAGCCCCGACAGATTGCCGCTGGGCATCCCGTCCACCGGGTGCTCGGAGACGAACTGCAGCGTGTTCGGCACCGCCACGGGCACGGTATCGGCCAGGGCAACGCCGGCGCACAGGCCGAGGGCGGCCAGCAGCCAGCGCATCAGGCGAAGTCCGCCAGGTTGCCCTTGGTTTCCAGCCAGGACTTGCGGTCGCCGGCGCGTTTCTTGGCCAGCAGCATGTCCATGATCTCCACGGTGCTTTCGGCGTCTTCCAGGGTCAGTTGCACCAGGCGGCGGGTGTTCGGATCCATGGTGGTTTCGCGCAGCTGCGGCGGGTTCATCTCGCCCAAGCCCTTGAATCGGGTGACCTGCGGCTTGCCACGGCGCTTTTCGGCGGCCAGGCGGTCGAGGATGCCGTCGCGCTCGGCCTCGTCGAGGGCGTAGAAGACTTCCTTGCCCAGATCGATACGGAACAGCGGCGGCATGGCGACGTAGACGTGGCCGGCTTCCACCAGCGGGCGGAAGTGACGAACGAACAGCGCGCACAGCAGGGTGGCGATGTGCAGGCCGTCGGAGTCGGCGTCGGCGAGGATGCAAATCTTGCCGTAGCGCAGCTGGGTCAGGTCGGCCGCGCCCGGATCGACACCGATGGCCACGGCGATGTCGTGCACTTCCTGACTGGCGAGCACTTCGCCGCCGTCCACTTCCCAGGTGTTCAGGATCTTCCCGCGCAGCGGCATGATCGCCTGGAATTCCTTGTCGCGCGCCTGCTTGGCCGAGCCACCGGCGGAGTCGCCCTCCACCAGGAACAGCTCGGCGCGCATCGGGTCCTGCCCCGCGCAGTCGGCCAGCTTGCCGGGCAGCGCCGGGCCCTGGGTGATCTTCTTGCGCTCGACCTTCTTGCCCGCCTTGAGGCGGCGGCCGGCGTTGCTGATGGCCAGCTCGGCCAGTTGCAGACCCAGTTCGGGGTGGGCGTTGAGCCACAGGCTGAAGGCATCCTTGACCACGCCGGAGACGAACGCGGCGGCCTCGCGGGAGGACAGGCGCTCCTTGGTCTGGCCGGAGAACTGCGGCTCCTGCATCTTCATCGAGAGGACGAAGGCGATGCGCTCCCAGACGTCTTCCGGGGCCAGCTTCACGCCGCGCGGCAGCAGGTTGCGGAATTCGCAGAACTCGCGCATCGCATCCAGCAGGCCCTGGCGCAGGCCGTTGACGTGGGTGCCGCCCTGGGCGGTGGGAATCAGGTTGACGTAGCTTTCCTGCAGCGACTCGCCGCCCTCGGGCAGCCACAGCAGGGCCCAGTCCACCGCTTCCTTGTTGCCGGCCAGCACGCCGCAGAACGGCTCGTCGGGCAGGCGCAGGTGCTCGGCGACGGAATCGACCAGGTAGGAACGCAGGCCGTCCTCGTAGTGCCACTCGACGCGCTCGCCGGTGTTCTTGTCCTCGAAGCTGACTTCCAGCCCCGGGCAGAGCACGGCCTTGGCCTTGAGCACGTGCTTGAGGCGGCTGACGGAGAACTTGTGCGAATCGAAGTACTTGGCGTCCGGCCAGAAGTGCACGCTGGTGCCGGTGTTGCGCTTGCCGACGCTGCCGACCACTTCCAGGTCGCTGGACTTGAAGCCGTCGGCGAAGGTCATGCGGTATTCGTTGCCATCGCGCTTGACCCGCACTTCCACCAGGGTCGACAGCGCGTTCACCACCGAGATGCCCACGCCGTGCAGGCCGCCGGAGAACTGGTAGTTCTTGTTGGAGAACTTGCCGCCGGCGTGCAGCTTGGTGAGGATCAGTTCGACACCCGGCACGCCCTCTTCGGGGTGGATATCCACCGGCATGCCGCGACCGTCGTCGATCACTTCCAGCGAGTTGTCCGCGTGGAGGATCACCTGCACGCTCTTGGCGTGGCCGGCGAGGGCTTCGTCGACGCTGTTGTCGATGACTTCCTGGGCCAGGTGGTTGGGACGGGTGGTGTCGGTGTACATGCCCGGGCGCTTGCGCACCGGATCGAGGCCGGACAGGACTTCGATGGCTTCTGCGGTATAGGCGTTCTGCTGGGCCATAGGTCCCTACTTAGTCAGAGGAAATTCGTTCAAAGGTCGAGAAGTCTACGTCGCGCCACAGGCCGGAGGGTATACCGGCGAAGGCCAGCAGCGCCGGCAGGTGGCTGACGAAGCGCTGGAAACTGTGATCGCCACCCGCCTCGACGCGCAGGGCACAGGCACGGTAATAGCGCTCGGCAGCGCGGTAATCGAGGGTTTCGTCGGCGGTCTGCAGCCACACCTGGTAGCGCGAGCCATCGGTCGGCGCCGGAACTTCCAGCTCAGCCAGGGCCTGGATGTGATCGCGCGTCAGTTCCCAGGCCTCGCCGCTGTAATAGTTGGTCTGCGGCCCGAGCTGGCCGTCGAACAGCCGGTGCGGCGCCACCGCCGGGTTGACCAGGACCGCCTTCAGGCCATGACGCTCGGCCAGGCAGGTCGCGTAGTAGCCGCCCAGGGAGCTGCCGATCAGCAGCGGCTGGCCGAGCTCCGCCAGCACCGACTCCAACTGCGCCACAGCCTGACGCGGATGATGGTGCAGCGCCGGAACGCGCACCTCTGCGTCCAGCCCCAGGCGCTGCAGGGCGGCCACGAACTGGCGCGCCTTCTGCGAAGCGGGCGAGCTGTTGAAACCGTGGATGTAGAGGAATGCAGTCATGGGCCGGGAGGCTACAAGCTGCAAGCGGCATGCCGCAAGTGCATCGAGCCGAGGATGGCGACTCGTACGAGGCCCGGCCTCAATAACCCTTGACGCTGTAATCGACCTCGAAGTCGATGCCGGTCACCCGCGAGACGCCGGTTTCCAGCAAGCCATCGGGATGCAGGCGCAACCAGCGGTAACCCGGTGCGGGGCTGTCGACGCAGAAATCCTCGCTGCCCGGCGTGAACTGCACGCAGGTGGACGGCGAAGCCAGCAGGCGCACATCGCCGCGCAGGCGGTCGATCTCCTGGTGCACATGGCCCCAGAGCAGGCAGCGAACGTTCGGGTAGCGGTCGAGCACGGCGAACAGTCGCTGCGGATTGTGGATCCCGATACGGTCCATCCACTGGCTGCCGATGGGCACCGGATGGTGGTGGAAACTGATCAGCAGGTGCTTGTCCGGCGCGGCCTGGATGGCCCGTTCGAGCAGGTCGAGCTGCGCATCGTTCATCTGCCCCGGCACGGCGCCCGGAATGGTGGAGTCGAGCAGGATGACACGCCAGGCGCCCAGGTCGATCACCGGCTCCAGCAGGTCGGTGCCCGCCGTCGCTTCGCGCATCAGGTCGAGTTCGTCGTGGTTGCCGGGGAACCAGCGGATCGGCGCAGCGATGGGCGCGGTGAGCTCACGGAAGCGCTGGTAGGACTCCAGGCTGCCATCCTGCGACAGGTCGCCGGTGGCCAGCACCAGGTCGATGGCCGGCTGCTCGTCACGTACGAGGCGGACCACCTGATTCAGGCTGTCGGCCGTATCCATGCCCAGCAAACGGCCATCGGACTCGGCGAACAGATGGCTGTCGGACAGCTGGACCAACAGGACCGATGCGCTATCGGAGGGGTATGCAGGCACTGGAGGCAATGCGCCTTCTCCTGTGAGGCGGGCGTCCACGAATGAGTGATGAGTATGGTGACAGCCACGCTCCCGAGCAAACCGGGAAAGCGTCACAGATCACATTCAGGGATACGCGGCGGACGACGAGTGGGCAGTATACATGGCACGAGGCCATCACTACGATATCAGCGCTGCAGCACCGGCTCCAGCTCGTGGCCGCAGGACAGGCAATGGCTCAGCCACTCGCCGAGGAACAGGTTCAACTGGTTCTTCTCGTCCGGCTGGTGCATCGCCTGGTTCGGATAAGGGTAAATCGCCAGCAGGCGGCGCGCTTGCTCGGCGCCGACCACTTCGGCCATGCGCGCGTCGTGGTACACCCGCACTTCCAGCCTGGGCGCCGGCAGCCAGGGCAGGCCCAGCTCCTGGCGCACCTGCAGCACGGTGGTATAGGGGCAGGCTTCCACCACGTCCAGCGCCAGCACGCCGAGCAGGCGCTCGCCTTCGCTGAGCGCCACGCGGCGCGAGACCCGGGTCTCGCGCATCTCAGGCAACAGGCGCATCAGGCGCAAGTAATTCGCCTCGCAGGTCGCCTGCAATCCCGCCAGGTCGACGCGATAGCGCTCGCGCAACAGATTCACACCCATAACCCCCGCACCTCGGCGCGGTTCAGCGCCAGCCATTGCAGGGCGAGCATGCTCGCCGCGTTGTTGATGCGTCCGTCACGCACGGCCTGCAGCGCCTCCTCGAAGGCCAGCACGTGCACACGGATATCCTCACCCTCTTCCGCCAGGCCGTGAATGCCCGCCGCCGTGCTGCTGTCGCAGCGGCCGACGAACAGGTGCACCAGTTCGTTGCTGCCGCCGGGCGACGGCAGGTACTGGCTGATCGGCCAGAGCGCGCCGAGGACCAGGTCGGCCTCTTCCACCGCTTCGCGGCGGGCGACCTCCTCGGGCTCCTCGTCCTTGTCGATCAGGCCGGCAACCAGTTCCAGCAGCCAGGGATTGACCCCGGCGTCCATCGCGCCGACGCGGAACTGCTCGATCAGCACCACTTCATCGCGCTGCGGGTCGTAGGGCAGCACGCAGACGGCGTCGTGACGCACGAACAACTCGCGGGTCAGCACCGGCCCCATGCCACCGGCGAACTGGCGATGCCGCAGGTGCAGCCGGTCGAGCTTGTAGAAGCCCTTGAAGCACTGCTCGCGCTTCTGGATCTCGACATCCTGGGGGCCTGGTTTGAACGTGTCCGACATCCCGTTCCACTCACTGATCGATTGAACTTCGCGCCATCCTATCGCGCCGCTTGAGGCGGCGCAGCCTCTTTCTCGGACCGCCCGGCGGGCTGACCGGGCGTGCGCCCGAACTCTGCCGCCAGACGGCCGACTGGTTCATACTGCCCGCCGAACCGGCGGCTGCGATGACGGTCCAACCCGCCCAAGTCCGCGACGACAAGGAATCCCATGCGTCTTCTGAAACTCGCTGCCCTCGGCAGCCTCTGTCTGTTACTGGGGGCTTGTCAGAGCCTGTTCAAGCCCGGCCTCGACGAGCCGCTGCCCGCCCGTCACACCGCCTTCGAGCACCTCCAGGCCGGCTGCCAGGGCGAGCAGTGCCCGCTGTTCAACCTCGATACCCTCAGCTTCGACGACGAGCCGGCGCTCAACGCCGCGATCGATAGCCAGTTGCTGGCGCTCGCGCGCAGCCCTGAGGGCGCCGTGCCGGCCAGCCTGGAGGTCTACGAGAAGCGCTTCCTGGACAGCGCCCAGCCTGGCTGGAGCAGCTACCTGCAAGCCAAGATCCGCGAACAGCATGACGGTCTGGTGATCATCGAGCTGTCCAGCTATCGCTTCACCGGCGGCGAGTACGGCCAGCCGGGTCGCGCTTTCATCAATTATGACCGGCGTCTGCACAAGGTGCTGACGTTGCAGGACATTCTTCTGCCCGGCCAGGAGGAGGCATTCTGGAAGACCGCCCGACTGGCGCACCAGGCGTGGGTCCTGCAGAACAAGCTGGATGAACAGGATCCGAATTTCTCCAGGGACTGGCCGTTCCAGACCACCCCGCACTTCGCCCTGACCTTCGGCGCCTTGACGCTCAAGTACGACATCGACCGCATCGCGCCGCACTCGGTCGGGCATCCGGAGCTGAAGCTTCCCTATCCCCGCCTGAACGGCATCGTCAAGCCGTATTACTTCCCGGGGCGCGGGGCTCAGTAAAGAGTCGCTTCGCGAGCAAGCTCGCTCCTACAGGTTAGCCTCTGTGCCGAGCCCGCCCTTGTAGGAGCGAGCTTGCTCGCGAACAGCCTTACGCCGAAGCCAGCACCTTGGCGCCGATCCGCCCCAGCAGCAACTGCAGCACACCCGCCACCACCAGCGCCGGCAGGGTCGCGCCCAGGTCCGGCTGGTAGTTCGCCAGCAGGTGATAGACCGCCACGCCGCCGCCCCAGGCCAGCAGCGAGCCCCAGCGCAGCCCGTGGGGAATCGCGGCCGGCGCGCGGCGGCGGAGGACGAAGTGATCCACCAGCACCACGCCGAACAGCGGGGCGAACACCGAGCCGATCAGCAGCAGGAAGTTCTGGTACTGCGCCAGCGGCGCGAACCAGGCGATCAGGGTGCAGATCACGCCGATGGCCAGGGCCAGGTGCTCGACCTTGAGCGGCAGCAGGATGCCGCTGGACACCGCCGCCGAGTGGATGTCGGCGAAGGCCTTCTCCGACTCGTCCAGCAGGATCAGCAGCAGCGGGATACCCATGCCGGCGCCGGCCAGCGCCAGCAGCAGCGCATTGGCGTCGCTGCCCTCGGCGAACGCCAGGGTGTAGGCCACGCCCAGGCCCATCAGCCAGAAGCAGCCGATGAAGAAGCCCAGCGCGGCGCCGCCGAAGGTGTGTTCGGCGCGCTTGCCGAAGCGCGAGTAGTCGGCGATCAGCGGCAGCCAGGACAGCGGCATGGCGATGGCAATATCGAAGCCCACGGCGAAGGACAGCGAGCCGTCGCCGGCCTTGGCCCAGAGCGAGGCCAGGTCGGCGCGCTGGAACAGGTCGATGGTCAGCCAGATACAGGCGGCGATCAGCAGCCAGATGCCCCAGCGGCGCAGCACGCGGCGCACGAAGGCGAGCGGCCCGCTGACCGCCAGCAGGGTCGCCAGCGCGCCGAACACCAGGGTCCAGAGCGCCGGCTGGGTCCCGGCGCTGCCTTCGCCGAAGGCGCGGGTCGCCAGCAGGCTGGCGGCGTCACGCATGACGATGATCTCGAAGGCGCCCCAGCCCACCAGTTGCAGCAGGTTGAGCAAGGCCGGCAACGCCGCGCCGTGGCTACCCAGGCTGAGCTTGAGCGAGGCCATCGCGGACAGTCCGGTATCGGTGCCGATCACTCCGGCGCCGGCCAGAAGCAGGACGCCGACCAGGGTGCCGAGCAGGATCGCGCCCAGCGCGCCGGCCAGGCCCAGGCCCGGCGCCAGCAGCGCGCCGGTCTGCAACACCATCAGGCCGATGCCGAGGGAGAACCACAGGGAAAACACGTCGCGCAGGCCGAGCACGCGCTGGGCGCTGCCCACGGCGGAAGTCGGTGAATAGTCGATGGCAGTAGTGGTCACGATGAGTACAAGGCTCGAAGGTTGGAATAGCTTTTTGTTCTTCGTAGGAGCGAGCCTGCTCGCGAACAGCCCCGCAGCGGGGTTCATTCGCGAGCAAGCTCGCTCCTACAGGGTGCCACGGTGTAGCGATCAGACCTGCTTGTAGATCACCGAGCCCTCGTCCTTGAAGCGCGCGGACTGCTGCTGGAAGCCGGCCTCGATGGCCTTCTGCTCATCGGTCAGGCCGTTTTCCTTGGCGTAGTCGCGGACTTCCTGGGTGATCTTCATGGAGCAGAACTTCGGCCCGCACATGGAACAGAAGTGCGCGACCTTGGCCGAGTCCTTGGGCAGCGTCTCGTCGTGGAAGGCGCGGGCGGTGTCCGGGTCCAGGCCGAGGTTGAACTGGTCTTCCCAGCGGAACTCGAAGCGCGCCTTGGACAGCGCGTTGTCGCGGATCTGCGCGCCCGGATGGCCCTTGGCGAGGTCGGCGGCGTGCGCGGCGATCTTGTAGGTGATGATCCCGGTCTTCACATCATCCTTGTTCGGCAGGCCCAGGTGCTCCTTGGGCGTGACGTAGCAGAGCATGGCGCAGCCGAACCAGCCGATCATCGCCGCGCCGATGCCGGAGGTGATGTGGTCGTAGCCCGGCGCGATATCGGTGGTCAGCGGGCCGAGGGTGTAGAACGGCGCCTCGTCGCAGCACTCCAGCTGCTTGTCCATGTTCTCCTTGATCAGGTGCATCGGCACGTGGCCGGGACCTTCGATCAACACCTGGACGTCATGTTTCCAGGCGATCCGGGTCAGCTCGCCGAGGGTCTCCAGTTCGCCGAACTGCGCGGCGTCGTTGGCGTCGGCCACCGAGCCCGGACGCAGGCCATCGCCCAGCGAGAAGCTGACGTCGTAGGCCTTCATGATTTCGCAGATCTCTTCGAAATGCGTATAGAGGAAGTTTTCCTTGTGATGCGCCAGGCACCATTTGGCCATGATCGAGCCGCCACGCGAGACGATGCCGGTGACCCGCTTGGCGGTCAGCGGTACGTAGCGCAGCAGCACGCCGGCGTGGATGGTGAAGTAGTCCACGCCCTGCTCGGCCTGTTCGATCAGGGTGTCGCGGAAGATTTCCCAGGTCAGGTCCTCGGCGACGCCGTTGACCTTCTCCAGCGCCTGGTAGATCGGCACGGTGCCGATCGGCACCGGGCTGTTGCGCAGGATCCACTCGCGGGTCTCGTGGATGTGCTTGCCGGTGGACAGGTCCATCACCGTGTCGGCGCCCCAGCGGATGCCCCAGGTGAGCTTCTCCACTTCTTCCTCGATGGAGGACCCCAGCGCGCTGTTGCCGATGTTGCCGTTGATCTTCACCAGGAAGTTGCGGCCGATGATCATCGGTTCCAGTTCGATGTGGTTGATGTTCGCCGGGATGATCGCGCGGCCGCGGGCTACTTCCTCGCGGACGAACTCGGGGGTGATTTCCTTCGGGATGCTGGCGCCGAAGCTCTGCCCCGGATGCTGCGCATCCAGCAGGCCGGCGGCGCGGGCTTCCTGCAGTTTCATGTTCTCGCGGATGGCGATGTATTCCATCTCCGGCGTGATGATGCCCCGGCGCGCGTAGTGCATCTGCGTGACGTTGCCGCCGGCCTTGGCGCGGCGCGGGGTGCGTACGTGGGCGAAGCGCAGGGCGTCGAGGCTGGCATCGGCCAGGCGCGACTGGCCGAACTCGGAGGTCAGGCCGGGAAGGATTTCGGTGTCGCCGCGCTCGTCGATCCAGCGCGAACGCACGTCCGGCAGACCCTTGCGCAGGTCGATGCGCACGTCCGGGTCGGTGTAGGGGCCGGAGGTGTCGTAGACCATCACCGGGGCGTTCTTCTCGCCACCGAAGGCGGTGGGGGTATCGGCGAGGGAGATTTCCCGCACGGGGACGCGGATGTCCGGGCGCGAGCCGGTCAGGTAGACCTTCTTCGAATTCGGGAAGGGCTGGGTCGACTGGCGATCCAGTTGTTCAAGGCGGGTGACGTTGTTTTTCTGGGTGTTCATCCTGGCTCTCCTGGGGTTGATTGCCGGGGGAGAACCTGGACCTGGGAGCCGCACCGAGCGGCGAAGAAACGCATCCCTTGGAGGGCTGGGGCCGGGGCGGAAAGGCGCCGGGGATGCGGACTTCTTGTTCCCTACGCGGGTCTTAACCCGATCAGGTTCAACGGGATCCGGAACTATCCGATCTCAGCCCTTCGCATGGGGCACCCCGACAAGAACGCCCGCAGTCTAATCAAGTGTGCAACGATTAGCCAATGCCGTCTGACCGAAAACCGCGCAATTGCCTACAGGAGGCTACACTCCTGCCTCGGAAGGCTCATACGAACGCGCCTTGACCGCCATCGGCGGCAACCGTAGCCTTGCTCCACCTCGCATCAATTTCTAGGACGAACGAATGCTGCGCAGACTCTCCCTGGCTGTCGCCGTGGCCGCTTCGACAGGCTTTGCCTGGGCCGCACAGCCCGCTCCGGCGGCCTCCTCGCTGCCGACCAAGACGGACCTGATCAGCGTCTATAAAGACGCCGTCGACAACAACGCCGACCTCGCCGCCGCGCAGGCCGACTACCTGGCCCGCAAGGAAGCCGTGCCGCAGGCGCGTTCCGGGTTGCTGCCGCAGATCAACGCCGGCGCCAACGTGGGCAGCACCCGCACCTCGCTGGACGAGCCCAATGCGACGCTGAACCGCAACAACCAGGTGGTCCAGGCGACCCTGAGCCAGCCGCTGTTCCGTGCCGACCGCTGGTTCCAGCTCAAGGCAGCGGAGAACATCAGCGAACAGGCCCAGCTGGAATTCTCCTCGACCCAACAGGCGCTGATCCTGCAGAGCGCCGTGACCTATTTCGGCGTGCTCCGCGCCCAGGACAACCTGGCCGCCAGCAAGGCCGAGGAAGCGGCCTTCAAGCGCCAGCTCGACCAGTCCAACGAACGTTTCGACGTCGGCCTGTCGGACAAGACCGACGTGCTCGAATCCCAGGCCAGCTACGACACCGCCCGCGCCAACCGCCTGGTCGCCGAACAGCAGGTGGATGATGCCTTCCAGGCCCTGGTCACCCTGACCAACCGCGAGTACAGCTCCCTCGAAGGTATCCTGCACTCCATGCCGGTGGTCGCGCCGATGCCCAACGACGCCAAGGCCTGGGTAGACACCTCGGTACAGCAGAACCTGGCGTTGCAGGCCAGCAACTACGCGGTCGACGCCGCCGAAGAAACCCTGCGCCAGCGCAAGGCCGGCCACCTGCCGACCGTCGATGCCGTGGCGCAATACCAGAAAGGCGACAACGACGCCCTGGGCTTCGCCAACTCCGGCGCCCCCGGTGATCCGCACTACGGCAAATGGGTCGACCAGAGCAGCATCGGCCTGCAGTTGAACGTGCCGATCTACAGCGGCGGCCTGACCAGTTCCCAGGTCCGCGAGGCCTACCAGCGCCTGAACCAGAGCGAGCAACTGCGCGAAAGCCAGCGCCGCCAGGTGGTGCAGGACGCCCGCAACCAGCACCGCGCGGTGAACACCGACGTGGAGCAGGTCAAGGCGCGGCGCCAGGCGATCATCTCCAACCAGAGCTCGCTGGAAGCCACCGAGATCGGCTACCAGGTCGGTACCCGCAACATCGTCGACGTACTGGACGCCCAGCGTTCGCTGTACAGCGCCGTGCGCGACTACAACAACACCCGCTACGACTACATCCTCGACAACCTGCGCCTGAAGCAGACCGCCGGCACCCTGGCGCCGAGCGACCTGCAGGCCCTGAGCGGTTACCTGAAGCCGGACTACAACCCGGACAAGGACTTCCTGCCGCCGGACCTGGCCAAGGCCGCCGAAGCTCAGCTGAAGAACAGCTCCCAATACTGAGCCCCATGAAAGAGCTGGTGTGCTGCACGCGCGAGGGTCCAGCGTAAAGCGAAGCCAATCGCGGACAGCTCCAGGCTCGGATCGGCCCTCCCCCTAACCCTCTCCCAGCGGGAGAGGGGACCGTTCGGCGCAGGGAGCAATCAAGGTGTCAGCCGAGGGCTGGGGTGAAGGGAAAGCACGGGCAGGGGTTACCCCGGAAGAAGACAGTTGCTCCTACGCCCAGGCGGGGGTAGGAGCGGACTCCATCCGCGATCGCTCAACGCCGGAACTTCACCCTGACTCAATCGCGATACCCCGGCGACACCCGGTCCAGCATGCGCAACAACGCCGCCCAGGCCAGGTCGTAACCGTCCGGGTCGCTCAACTCCCCCTCCCCCAGAGGCCGTGCCGGGGCGTTGAACTGCTGCTCGGTATGCCGGCACACCTCGTCCGACGGAATCACCAGATCCCCGCCAGCCTGGGCCGTCAACTGGATGTCGCAGGCCTTCTCCAGGTAGTACATGCGCAGGAACGCCTGCTGCACGGTCTGCCCCACGGTCAGCAAGCCGTGGTTGCGCAGCATCAGGCCGATGTGTTCATCGCCCAGGTCGCGGACCAGGCGCTGCTGCTCGTCCAGCGACAGGGCGATGCCTTCGTAGTCGTGGTAGCCAAGTCGGCCGTAGAACTCCATCGACATCTGGTTCAGCGGCAGCAACCCACAGGCCTGAGCCGCCACCGCGCAGCCGGCGCGGGTATGGGTGTGCAGCACGCACTGTGCGTCCTCGCGGGCGCCATGAATGGCGCTGTGGATGACGAAGCCGGCCGGGTTGACCTTGTACGGCGACGGCTCCACCGCGTGGCCGGAAAGGTCGATCTTCACCAGGCTGGAGGCGGTGATTTCGTCGAACATCAGCCCGTACGGGTTGATCAGGAAATGGTGCTCGGGACCGGGGATGCGCACCGAGATGTGAGTGAAGATCAGATCGCTCATGCGGAAATGCGCAATCAGCCGGTAGCAGGCCGCCAGTTCCTCGCGCAGCTTCCATTCTTCGGCCGGACAGGTGGCGCGGCTGGGCGCCTGCGCTTGCAGCGACGTCATAGTGCTTTCCTCCTCAGAGACAAGGACGCCGGGGCGCGAAGGCCCCGGCGCCGGGGTCATTGGGCGGCCCAGGCGTTGAAGCGCTCCTCCAGCTCCTCGCCGTGGTCGACCCAGAATTCATCATCCATCGCCAACCCCTGGGGCAGGTTCTGCGTGGAGGTTGGCACCCAGTCGGCCAGGTCGGACGGCAGGCGCTCGGCGGCCTGCTTGTTGGTCGGACCATAGGCAATGTGCTTCACGTAGTCGACCTGGGCATCGGGCTGGTTGGCGAAGGCGATGAAGCGCTTGGCCGCATCGACGTGCTGCGAGCCCTTGATGATCGCCCAGTAGTCCATGCCGTACAGGCTGCCCGGCCAGACCAGTTGCAGATTGCGACCGCTCCTGAAGGCATCGGCGATGCGCCCGGTGTAGGTGGTGGTCATCACCACGTCACCGGCGGCCAGCCACTGCGCCGGTTGCGCGCCGGCTTCCCACCACTGTACGTAGGGCTTGATCTGGTCGAGCTTGGCGAAGGCGCGATCGACGCCGGCCTTGGTGGCCAGTTCCTTGTAGACGTCGGCGGGCTTCACACCGTCGGCCATCAGGGCGAACTCCAGGTTGTAGATGGCGCGCTTGCGCAGGCCGCGCTTGCCGGGGAATTTCTTCACGTCCCAGAAATCGACCCAGGAGGTCGGCGCCGGCTTGAGCTTGTCGGCGTCGTAGGCAATCGCCACGCCCCACACCAGGGCCGCCGAGCCGCAGTCCTTGGCGGCGTTGGGGATCAACTGGTCCTTGCCACCGATCTGCTGCCAGTTGAGCGGTACGAACAGGCCTTCGTCGCAGCCACGGGCCAGGTCCGGGCCCTCGATCTGCACCACGTCCCAGTCGGCGTGGCCGGTGTCGGCCATCACCTTGATGCGGGCCATCTCGCCGTTGTACTCGCTCTGGGTCACGCCGACCCCGGATTGCTTGCTGAACGGCTGGAAGAAGGCCGCATCCTGGGCCTTCTGGCCGGCGCCACCGTAGCCGACCACCACCATGTTCTCGCTGGCCTGGGCGACGGCACAGGAGAGTCCGAGGGCGAGCAGCAGCGACGGCAGCGTGCTCGTACGGAAAGCGTTCTTGCGGAAAGTCATCGGGCATACCCCATGTCGTAGGAGGTCGCGGGCGCAGCGCACGAAGCTGCGCGCTCGCTGGACGGGCGCGCCGGAACCACGGTGCAAGGGAGACAGGGCAGAGGTAGACCGGTGGCCTGCGGGCAAGCCCGCAAAGCGAGGTGGGACCGTACGGAACGGTTCATGCGCCTCTCCTCTTGTAGTTGTTGTGGAGCACGTCGCGGTTGAGCCCGGAGGACCGGGCTGGAAATGAAACTACCCAGTCACTTTTAAAAAAACAAGTTGATTTTTTACTGACGGTAAATTTCCATAGACACAGCTTAGATGACCTTTCACCGACTCCAGGAGAAACCCCGTGTCCGAGGTCCGTCACTTCCAAAAGTCCGCCCTGCAGTTCCAGTCCTACGCTGGCGAACCGGTCGAACGCGCCGCCATCTGCCGCCTGATCGGCCCGACCGACAGCCAGACGATGGGCGCGGGCCTGGCGTGCTTCGATGGCGTTTCCATCGAGTGGACGGTGCTCTACGACGAGCTGATCGTGGTGCTCGAAGGCCACTTCCGCCTGCGCCTGGCCGACCGCGTGATCGACGCGGCGCCGGGCGACGTGATCTGGGTCCCCGAACGCACCCCACTGGCTTACGAAGGCGAGCAGGCCCGGGTGTTCTACGCCCTGTATCCGGTGGACTGGCAGGCCCGCAACGCCTAGTTGATCGACCGGCTGCACGTCGATGTTCAGTGCGGAATAAACAACAAGAATCCGGAGTTGCCCGATGAGCCAGTTTCCCCACCTGTTCAGCCCGCTGCGCATCCGCGGCAAGGCGCTGAAGAACCGCATCATGTCCACCGGGCACGACACCTCGATGCCCACCGACAACCTGGTCAACGACCAGTTGGTGGCCTACCACACCGCCCGCGCCAAGGGCGGCGTCGGCCTGATCGTGCTGCAGGTCGCCGGCGTGCACGACAGCGCCCGCTACACCTCCCACGTACTGATGGCCACCGATGACGCCTGCATCCCCGGCTATCGGCGCATCGCCGAGGCCTGCCACGCCGAAGGCACTGTGGTGCTGTCCCAGGTGTTCCACCCGGGGCGGGAGATCATGGAATCCAGCGACGGCCTGCTGGCCGTCGCGTATGCGCCCTCCGCCTCGCCCAACGAACGCTTCCGGGTGATGCCCCGCGAGCTGAGCCAGGCGATGATCGACGAAATCATCGAAGGCTACGCCGCCGCCGCGCGCCGCCTGCATGCCGCCGGCATCGACGGGGTGGAGGTGGTCGCCAGCCACGGCTACCTGCCGGCGCAGTTCCTCAACCCACGGGTGAACCGCCGCAGCGACGCCTACAACGGCGACCTCGACGCACGCCTGCGCTTCACCCGCGAAGTGATCGCTGCCGTGCGCGCCGCCACCGATGAAGACTTCATCATCGGCCTGCGCATCTCCGCCGATGAACGCGATCCGGAAGGCCTCACCGAGGACGAATCGCTGCAAGCGGTAAAATCCCTGCAGAACGAACTGGACTACGTGCACATCGTCGCCGGCACCTCGGCGTCGCTGGGCGGCGCCATCCACATCGTCCCGCCGATGGCCATCGAAGCGGCCTACCTGGCCAACGAGGCCGGCACCTTCAAGCGCAACCTGGAGATTCCGCTGTTCGTCACCGGGCGCATCAACCAACCGCAGGAAGCCGAGCTGATCCTCGCCCGTGGCCAGGCCGACGTCTGCGGCATGACCCGCGCGCTGATCTGCGACCCGCAGATGCCGGGCAAGACCGAAAGCGGCCACGTCGAAGACGTGCGCGCCTGTATCGCCTGCAACCAGGCGTGCATCGGCCACTTCCACCGTGGCTACCCGATCTCCTGCATCCAGCACCCGGAAACCGGCCGCGAGCTGATCTACGCCGAACGCAAGATGGCCGCCCAGCGCAAGCGCGTGCTGGTGGTCGGCGGCGGGCCGGCCGGCATGAAGGCTGCCGCCGTTGCGGCGCAGCGCGGCCATGAGGTCACCCTCTGCGAAGCCAGCGGCCAGCTCGGCGGCCAGGTCAACCTCGCCCAGCTGCTGCCGCGCCGCGCGGAGTTCGGCGGCGCCTCCACCAACCTGCAGCGCGAAATGCAGCTGGCCGGCGTCGAAGTGCGCCGCAACACCCGCGTCGACCGCGCACTGGTCGAGCGGGAGCGTCCCGACGTGGTGATCGTCGCCACCGGTGCCAAGCCCTATCGCCCGCCCTACGAGGAAGCCGGCAACCTGCAGGTGGTGGACGCCTGGCAGGTGCTGCGCGGCGAAGTGAAGATCGGCCGCTCGGTGCTGGTCACCGACTGGCGCGCCGACTGGATCGCCCCCGGCATCGCCGAGCGCCTGGTGCGCGACGGCCACCAGGTACAGTTGGCGGTGAACGGCACCCACGCTGGAGAAAGCCTGCCGCTCTACGTGCGCGACCACATGGCCGGCGAGCTGCACCGCCTGGGCATCGGCATCACGACCTACGCCCGCCTGTACGGCGTCGACGACAGCACCGTCTACCTGCAACACACCGCCAGCGGCGAGCCGATGCTGGTGGAAAACATCGACACCCTGGTGCTCTGCCAGGGCCATCAGCCGGTGGACGAACTGACCGACGAGATCGCCGACCTCGCCGAGGTGCGCCGCATCGGCGACTGCCTGGCGCCGCGCACGGCGGAAGAAGCGATCTACGAAGGGCTCAAGGCGGGCTGGGCGATCTGAGCCCGTTTTTGCAGGAGCGAGCTTGCTCGCGAACCGCCCAGCGCCTGGGTCGCCGGGGACTACGTTCGCGAGCAAGAGCCGGGCGTCCCCCTCGCTCCTACGAAGAGCAATCGGTCCACACGCCCGGCGCATTGTTTAGAATGCCCCACGACGCCAATCGCCAGGACCGCCACCGCATGAGCCAGAAAGCCCCGCAGGAAGCCCCCGCCAACGCCGAAGCGCAGTTCCTCGGCACCCGCATCCGTGGCCTGCGCAAGCGGCGCGGCATGACCCTGGCGGAACTGGCCGAGCAGAGCAGCCTCACCGCCGGCTACATCAGCCAGCTGGAACGCAACCTGGCGTACCCGTCGATCCCCGCCCTGTTCAACATCGCCCGCAGCCTGGGCGTGACCATCCAGTGGTTCTTCGCCAGCGAAGTGCAGGTCGACCCCGACGACGCCGGCTACGTGGTCCGCCGCAACGCCCGCACCAGCGTGCATTACGAAGACGGCATCGTCGACGAACTGCTCAGCCCGCAGCCCAGCCGCCAGTTGGAAATCCTCCACTCGCGCTTCCCACCGGGCACCTACAGCCAGCAGAGCTACAGCCACGACGGCGAGGAAGCCGGCTACCTGCTCAGCGGCACCTTCGAGCTGTGGGTGGGCGAGCGCTACTTCCTGATCAACGAGGGCGACAGCTTCAGCTACTCCAGCCAGGAGCCGCACCGCTATGGCAACCCGGGGGATGTGGATGCCGTGGTGCTCTGGGTGATCACACCGCCGACGTTCTGAGGGGGCTCTTCGTAGGAGCGAGCTTGCTCGCGAACGTTCTTCGGATGACGTCGGCGCCAAGCGGGGTTCGCGAGCAAGCTCGCTCCTACAGTCGAGGTCCCGGCAAGTTCCAGGCGCTAGACCCACCCCTTGATCAGTCGCCCAAGGCCATCCAGCAAACGCTCCAGCGCGCCCTGGTTGGCCTTCATCACGCCCAGCCCGGCCTCCGCCATGCGCCCAGCAATAGCCGGCTCATCCCACAGCGCCGCCACGGCCACCGCCAGCGACGGCGCATCGACCACTTCGCGCAACGCACCGACCTCGCGCAGTTGTGCGGCGATTTCCAGGAAGTTGAACAGGTGCGGGCCGGACAACACCGGCTTGCCCAGCGCCGCCGGCTCCAGCAGGTTGTGCCCGCCGTTGGGCACCAGGCTGCCGCCGACGAAGGCGACGTCCGCCAGCGCATAGAGGAACAGCAGCTCGCCCATCGTGTCGCCGAGCAGCACCTGGGTCTCCGCCACGACCCGCTCGCCCGTGGAACGGCGCTGGGTGCGGAAGCCTTCGCGGCGGCACAGCTCGAACATCGGGTTGAAGCGCTCGGGATGGCGCGGCACCAGGATCAACAGCGCGTCGGGATGCTTCTCCAGCAACTGGCGATGGGCGGTCAGGACAATCTCGTCCTCGCCGGCATGGGTGCTGGCGGCGATCCACACCGGCCGCCGCTGCGCCTGCCACTGCCCGCGAAGATCATCGGCGCGCGCCAGCAGTTCGGGATCGATGCTCAGGTCGAACTTGATCGAACCGGTCACGCTCACGCAATCCGGACGCGCGCCAAGCTGGCGGAAGCGTTCGGCCTCGGCCTCGGTCTGCACGGCGATCCAGCTCATCTCTTCGAGCATCGGCCGGGTCAGCCCGGCAAAACGCGCGTAGCCCCGCGCCGAGCGTTCGGACAACCGCGCATTGGCCAGCGCCACCGGAATGCCGCGTTTGGTGCACTGATGGATATGGTTCGGCCATAGCTCGGTTTCCATGATCACGCCCAGCACCGGCCGCGCGCGGTCGAGGAAGCGCGCCGCCGCCCAGGGCAGGTCGTAGGGCAGGTAGCAGTGTTGCACCTGGTCGCCGAACAGCGCGCGGATGCGCTCGGAGCCGGTGGGCGTCATGCAGGTGACGGTGATCGGCAGGCCGGGGTGGCGCTGCATCAGCGCGCGGATCATCGGCGCGGCGGCGATGCTCTCGCCCACCGACACCGCGTGCACCCAGATGCCGCCGGGCTTGAGCGCCGGCAGGTCGAGGGCGAAGCGCTCGCCGACGCGCCGGGCATACGCCGGCGCCTTGCGCGAACGCAGGAACAGGCGCAGCGCGACCAGCGGCAGGCCCAGGTGGAACAGCAGGGTATAGAGGGTCCGGTTCATGGCGGCGGAGAGTAGCAAATTAGCACCCCTGGACGCCGCACAATCCTGATGGGGTAGCGTTCTGTAGGAGCGAGCTTGCTCGCGAACTTTTTCTTCCGGCGACTCCAGTGCCATGCGGTTCGCGAGCAAGCTCGCTCCTACGAAGAGCATTTCCCGCCCGCAACAAGAGGGCCGCATCAAACCGGTGAGGCAAGGTGCTTGGCAAAGCACTCGCCCAGCCACTGCGCCGCCGGCCCCAGCGGCTCGTCGCGGCGCCAGACCAGCTCCACCACCAAGGGCGGCGGCGTCCAGTCGCTGGCCAGTTCCACCAGCAGCGGCTGATACGCCGGGTACTGCGCCACGTGGGTCGGCAGCCAGGCCCAGCCGAGGTCGCGCATCAGCAACTCCGCCATCGCGTAGAAGCTGTCGGCGCGCCACACCAGCGGGCTGATCTGCTCACCACCGGGGTAATGGCTGTCCTGCGGCGCCATCAGCAACTGGCGGTGCCGCGCCAGCTCGCGGCGATCGGCGTAGTCGAGCTTCGCCAGCTCATGCCCGGCGCCGCACACGGTGACCATCTCGATGGTGCCCAGGCGCTGCCGCTCCAACTGCTCCGGCATGCCCTCGTGATGGAACAGCAGCCCGAGATCGGCCCGGCGCTCCAGCAGCTTGCGCGCCACGTCGCCCTGGGCGCCGCTGGCCAACTGCACTTCCAGCGAGGGGAATTCCTGCGCCAGCGCCTGCAACCCCGAGAGCACCGGCTGATAGGGCATCGCCTCATCCTGCGCCAGCCGCAGCAACGGCTCGGTGCCGCGCACCAGTGCCAGCGCGCGGCTTTCCAGGCGCTCGCACTGGCGCAGCACCTCGCGGGCCTCATCCAGCAGCGCCCTGCCCTCGGCGGTCAGCACCGGCTGGCGGCCGCTGCTGCGCTCGAACAGGGTCACGCCCAGGTCGCTTTCCAGCAGCGCGATGGACGAACTCACCGCCGACTGCACGCGCTTGAGCTGGCGCGCCGCCGCCGAGAAGGACGCTTGATCGGCGACGCTGACGAAGAGGCGCAACTGATCCAGGTTCCACTGCATGAGCTATCTCCGCCACCTATCTCGAAATCAGATAGGCAATGACTTTATCCCATCACCCGGATGATTAGAATGGCCGCCAGACCGAATGCAACCCACTCGCCGCGCCATGCAGCGCGTCGTTATCGGGAGGACCGAATATGCCCGGCTATCTCTACCTCGCCATTGCCATCGTCGCCGAAGTGATCGCCACCGCGTCGCTGAAGTCGGTCAAGGGCCTCTCCACGCCCCTGCCGCTGGGACTGGTGATCGTCGGCTACGCGATCTCCTTCTGGATGCTCACCCTGGTGGTGCGCAGCATCCCGGTGGGCATCGCCTACGCCATCTGGGCCGGCCTGGGCATCGTGCTGGTCAGCGTCGCGGCACTGGTGCTCTACCAGCAGAAGCTCGACACCCCCGCCCTGCTGGGCATGGGCCTGATCGTCAGCGGGGTGGTGGTGATCCAGCTGTTCTCCGGCACCGCCGGACACTGATGCGGCGCCCTCGGCATTCTGTAGGAGTAAGCTTGCTCCTACAAAAGCAGCCTGAGCCAACGGGCGTTTGCCGCCGCCCTCAAGCGTTATACTGCGCCCTTCGTTTTTCCCTCGAGGCGCTTTCATGTCCGAATCCCTGAGCACCGACATCCTCATCGTCGGCGGCGGCATCGCCGGTCTCTGGCTCAATGCCCGCCTGCGGCGGGCCGGTTTTTCCACCGTGCTGGTGGAAAACACCGCGCTGGGCGGCGTGCAGAGCATGCGCTCGCAAGGGATCATCCACGGCGGCACCAAATACGCCCTGCACGGTGCGCTGAGCGGCGCCTCGGAAGCCATCGCCGACATGCCTGCGCTGTGGCGCGACTGCCTGGCCGGCACCGGCGAAGTGGACCTGCGCGGCGTACGCGTGCTCTCCGACGCGCACTACCTGTGGTCGCCCGGCAGTCTGGCCGGCAACCTCACCAGCTTCTTCGCCAGCAAGGCGGTGCGCAGCCGGGTCGCCCAGGTGAAAGGTGCCGACCTGCCGCCAGCCTTGCAGGACAAGGCCTTCAAGGGCAAGGCCTACCGCCTCACCGAACTGGTGCTGGACGTACCCAGCCTGATCGCCCGCCTCGCCGAACTGGCCGGCGGCAGCCTGCTGGCCGGCGAGCGCATCGAAGCGCTGCGCGAAGGCGATAAGTTGGTCGGCCTGCGCGTGGACGGCCGCGAAATCCGCGCCCAGCGCGTGGTGCTCAGCGCCGGCGCCGGCAACCAGGCGCTGCTGCGCGAACTGGGGCTGGAGCGCCCGGAAATGCAGCGTCGTCCCCTGCACATGGTGCTGGTCACCGCGCCGACCCTGAAACCGCTGTACGCCCACTGCCTGGGCGGCGGCCCGAAGCCGCGCGTCACCGTCACCACCCACCCGCTGAGCAACGGCGACTGGGTCTGGTACCTGGGCGGCGACATCGCCGAGGCCGGCGGCGTGGCCCGCGACGAGGCCGAGCAGATCGCCGAGGCGCAGCGCGAACTGCACAAGCTGGTGCCCTGGGTCGACCTCTCCGCCGCTCGCTGGGCAACCCTGCGCGTGGACCGCGCCGAACCTGCGCAAAGCAACCTGCTGCGCCCGGACAGCGCCTTCCTCGCCGAAGACGGCGCGCTGCTGGCGGGCTGGCCAACCAAGCTGGCCCTGGCGCCGAACTTCGCCGATCGCGTGCTGGAATCCCTGGAAAAGAACGGCATCCGCCCACAAGCGAGCGCCGCCCTGCCCGAACTGCCGCGCCCGGCCCTGGCCCGCCCGGTCTGGGAGGAACTGCTCGGATGAAGACCCTGCATCACTTGCACCGCCCGCTGGGCAGCACCGGCCTGAACATCTCGCCGTTGGGCCTGGGCACCGTGAAACTGGGCCGCGACCAGGGCGTGAAATACCCCGAAGGCTTCCGCATTCCCAACGACCGCGAAGCCGCCGACCTGATCGCGCTGGCCCGCGAACTGGGCATCAACCTGATCGACACCGCGCCGGCCTATGGCCACAGCGAGGAGCGCCTCGGCCCGCTGCTGCGCGGCCAGCGCGATGCGTGGGTGATCGTCAGCAAGACCGGCGAGGAGTTCGTCGGCGGCCAGTCGCACTTCGACTTCAGCGCCGCGCACACCCGTCGCTCGGTGGAGCGCAGCCTCAAGCGCCTGGAGACCGACTACATCGACCTGGTGCTGGTGCACTCCGACGGCAACGACCTGGACATCCTGCGCGGCACCGAGGTCTACGCAACCCTGGAGCGCCTGAAGGAAGAAGGGCTGATCCGCGGCTTCGGCTTCTCCGGCAAGACCGTCGACGGCGGCCTGCTGGCCCTGGAGCGCGGCGACTGCGCGATGGTCACCTACAACCTCCAGGAGCAGGCGGAAAAGGCCGTGATCGACCACGCCCAGGCCCACGGGCGGGGCATCCTGATCAAGAAGGCCCTGGCCAGCGGCCATGCCACCCTCGCCCCCGGCGTCGATCCGCTGCGCGCCAGCTTCGAGCTGGTGCTGGGACATCCGGGTGTAGCCGGCGCCATCGTCGGCACCATCAATCCGCTGCACCTCGCGCACAACGTGAGCATCGCCGCCGAGGTCCTCGACCGCTGATCGGCGGTCATGTGGATTACCTGTTCCTGTGCCATGCTCAGACTCCGCGGTGAAAATCGCGGTCAGAGAAAATGTCGCCAGCCGGTGATTCCCACGCAAAAACCTCGGAATCACCCAGCCTTTCAGGGAAAAATTCGGAAATCCTTTTGATTTTCGATGACATCAGGATCGGTGTCAGGCTGTCCGGGCTATAGCGACCCCCGAAATCGATCGGCCGGACCGTCTCCAGCAGACGGTCAGCGTTGGCGTCGGCGCCGCCCCGATGGGCACGCCCGGCGCAACCCGGCGCCCTGTACGAGAAGGAAGCCCCCATGCCCCGTACGCTCGCCCGCAAGGACCCGACCGCCTTCAAGACCCTGCCGTTGCTGGTGGAAGCCAGCCCGGAAGGTCTTGCCTACCAGACCCTCGGCAAGCCCCTGAACTTCGCCCAGGTGCTGGAGCGCCGCCGCCCCATCCAGATCGGCGAGAACGAACGCTTCGTCACCGAACTGGCCAACCTCGGCGTCTCGGTGCGCCTGACCCTGAACTTCCAGGGCCGCGACCACTGGATCCTGGTGCGCCAACGCCGCCTGGACCGCGGTGACACCGTGCTCAAGCTGATCTCCGGCTACGTGCCGGCCCACGAACTGAACCTACCGCTGCTCACCGCGATCCAGGAAGTCGCCGAGGAGTGCCTGGTGGAAACCGCCGACGGCTGGCTCGGCGGGCGCTTCGGCGACACCTGGCTGCCGACGCCCTACGAGGGCTGCCTGCGCTACCGCGAGAGCAGCCACTTCTCCCTCACCCCGCTGTCCGGCGCCTCGCGCCCGGTGCAGGCCGGTGCGCTGCGCCTGCTGGAGCGCCCGCAGGCCTACGTGCACCTGCCGACGGCCTCGCTGCAACTGGTCTACGACCTGCGCATGGAGCTGCCCAAGGACGCCCGTGACGTCAGCCTGTTCCACGTCGACGAAAAACTCGAAAGCGGCCCGCTGGTGGCTCGCCTGGACCGCCGCCGCCCGGACCTCTACCTGTTGCCGCTGGACCACGGCCAGCCCAGCGGCGAGCTCTACACCCTGAGCAAGGGCGAACTGCGCAAGGCCGCTACGCGCGGCGTGTGGCTGTCGGAGGGTTTTGCCGAACAGGATGGCTGGCTGGTGCGTGAGGAACGCATCCGCTTCCGCGACTGGATGGAGCAATGGCCGCCCGCCGCCGGCAATGCCGGCAGCGGGCGGCGCACAGCCTGATTCCGCCGACCTGAACCGGCCACGCTGATGGTCGGATCAACCCTGTAGGAGCGAGCTTGCTCGCGAACCAGATCAACCGGCCACGCTGGCCTTGGGCGGTTCGCGAGCAATAACCAGGCGTCCCCCTCGCTCCTACAAAAAAGCGCTCCGTCTTACTTGAGCTGACTGGAACTCTTGCCCAGCAGCCGCCGCGCCACGATCAGCAGCTGGATCTGCTGGGTGCCTTCGAAGATGTCGAGGATCTTCGAATCCCGCGCCCACTTCTCCAGCAACTCCTCTTCCCCGTAGCCCAGCGCACCGGCCAGCTCGACGCATTTCAGCGTTACCTCGTTGGCCATCCGCCCGGCCTTGGCCTTGGCGATGGAGGCCTCCTTGGAGTTCGGCAGACGGTTGTCGGCCATCCACGCCGCCTTCAGGGTCAGCAGACGCGCCGCTTCCCATTCGGCCTCCAGGCGATACAACGTGGCTTCGGCGTGGCTGGCGCTGAGCAGCGGCTGGCGATAGTCGAAGCGACAGCCGGCCTTCTTCAACAGCTCGCGGGTACGATCCAGCGACGCCCTGGCCACGCCGATGGCCATTGCGGCCACCAGCGGGCGGGTGTTGTCGAAGGTTTCCATCACCCCGGCAAAGCCCTTCTGCACGTCGATCTCGGCATTGCCCAGCAGGTTGGCGGCCGGCACACGGCAGTCGCTGAAGCTGATGGACGCGGTGTCCGAGGCCTTGATGCCGAGCTTCTTCTCCAGACGGGTGACGGTCATCCCCGGCGTGCCTTTCTCCACCACGAAGGACTTGATCGCCGCACGCCCCAGGCTCTTGTCCAGGGTCGCCCAGACCACCACCGCGTCGGCGCGGGCGCCGGAGGTGACGAAGATCTTCTCGCCGTTGAGCACGTAGTGATCGCCATCGCGGGTGGCGGTGGTGCGGATCGCCGCCGAGTCCGAGCCGCAGCCCGGCTCGGTGATGGCCATCGCCGCCCAGGTACCGGAGAAGCGCTTGAGTTGCTCCTCGTTGGCCACCGCGGCGATGGCGGCGTTGCCCAACCCCTGGCGCGGCATGGCCAGCAGCAGGCCGGTGTCGCCCCAGCACATTTCCATCACGCCCAGGCAGGCGGACAGGTTGCCGCCGTTCTTCACGCCCTCCTCCGCGCCAGCCTTGCGCTTGCTGGCCGAGGTAGCGCCCACGGCGTCCGGCGAGCCGGCGTTCATGCCGTCCAGCAGCGCGGCAAGCAGGTCCAGTTCCTTGGGGTAGGCGTGCTCGGCCTTGTCGTACTTACGCGAAATCGGCCGCAGGTAGTTCTCCGCCACCTGGCGGGCCTGGTTCTGCAGGGTGCGGAATTTCTTCGGCGTCTCGAGGTACATGGAAAACTCCTTACAGGTGCAGCCCGCCAGCCATCAGGCCGACGGCGCGCAGGTCGCGGTACCAGCGCTCGGCCGGGTGTTCCTGGGTGAAACCGTGGCCGCCGAGCAGTTGCACCGCGTCGGTACCGATCTTCATCGCCTTCTCGGCGCAGAGCAGCTTCGCCAGATAAGCCTCGCGGTGGAACGCCTGGCCACGCTCGGCCAGCGCGCAGGCGCGCCAGACCATCAGGCGCATGGCATCCAGCTCGACCGCGATGTCCGCGACCATGAAGGCCACGCCCTGGCGATGGCTGATCGGCTCGCCGAAGGCCTCGCGCTCGTTGCAGTAGGTGATCACGTAGTCCAGTGCAGCCTGTCCGGTGCCCACGGCCAGTGCACACCAGGCCAGCACGGTGTAATCGAGGAAGGTCTGATAATCGAAGCGTTCCGCCGCCAGCCGCTGTTCCGCCGGAACCTTCACGCCCTTGAAGCGGATCCGCGCCGTGCCCGTGGCCTTCAGGCCCATTGCCGGCTCGGCGTGGACTTCGACGCCCTTGGCACGGGTGTCCACCAGGAACAACGCCGGACCATCGCCGGCATCCGCCGCAACGATCAGCTTCTGCGCATCCACGCCCCGCACCACGAGGCACTTCTCGCCGGACAGCGTGTAACCCGTACCGCGCTTGCGGGCTTTGGTGGACAAGCGCTGCGGGTCGGCCAACAGCTGCGGCTCGTTCACGGCGATGGCGATCACGGGTGCCGCGTCCTCGCCGACGAACGCCGGCAGCCAGCGCGACTGCTGCTCGGAGGAGGCCCAGCGGCGGATGCAGTTGGCCGCCGACAGCGGCACCAGCAGCGCGGCCGCGAGGCCCAGGTCGCCACGGGCCAGGGATTCGGCGATCAGCGCGTTGCTCACCACGGTGCGCTCGCCGGCCATGCCGCCGTGCACTTCGCTGACGCCGTAGTGGGTCAGGCCCAGCTCCTGCGCCTGGGCCAATAGCTCCAGGCTCAGGTTGGCCTTGGCATCGGCCTCGTGGGCGGCCGGGCGCAGCACCTCGGCGGCAAAGCCTTCGAGCATCTCCACCAGCATCTGCTGCTCGTCGGACAGGGACAGGTCGAACAGCCCGTCCGGGTCGGCCTTGCGCGGCGTCTTGGGTTGCTTGGCCGCACGCTCGCTGGCCAGCCGGAAGCCGGTGCGACTGCCGCTGTAGAGCAGTCGTTCGAAGGGTTTGCGCAGCTTGAGTCGGTCCGGCCAGTCGGCCTGGGCGACACGGTTCAGCACGGCCAGGGCGCGGCCCTGCACGTCGGTGGTCATGGCATCTCGCTCCGCGGAGGGTGGATGCCCCGATCATGCGCTGCAAAATGTTGCAGGGACCATGACCGCTTTGCCGCCGGTGATTGGCAGAGCGGTCAGTGAGGGCAGCGGAGGCAACCGGAGAGAGTGTGCCTGGGCTTCCCCCTCACCCCAGCCCTCTCCCTCAGGGAGAGGGGGCAGATTGTGCCGGCTGACGTCATGGTTTCATCCTGCACCGAACGGTCCCCTCTCCCCCTGGGAGAGGGCTGGGGTGAGGGGAATCCGCAGGAACGAAGAGTCAGCCCTGGTGGCGGATCTTCTCGACGATGGCGGTGGTGGAGCTGTTTTCCACCAGGCCCAGCACGCGGACTTCGCCGCCGTAGGCCTTGACGATGTCAGCGCCAACCACCTGCTCGACGCCATAGTCACCGCCCTTCACCAGCACGTCCGGGCGGACTTCGCTGAGCAGGCGTTCGGGGGTGTCTTCGGCGAAGCTGACGACCCAGTCCACCGCGCCGAGGCCGGCGAGCACGGCCATGCGGCGGTCGACGCTGTTGATCGGGCGGCCCGGGCCTTTCAGGCGGGTCACCGAGCCGTCGTCGTTGACCCCGACGATCAGGCGGTCGCCCTGGGCGCGCGCCTGTTCCAGGTAGGTCACGTGGCCGGCGTGGAGGATGTCGAAGCAGCCGTTGGTGAAGACGATCTTCTCGCCGTGGGCGCGGGCGTCCTCGATGGCCAGCAGCAGCTGGTCTAGGCTCAGCACGCCACGCTCGGAGCCCTGCTCGCGCTGCACGGCGCGACGCAGTTCCGGGGCGCTGATGGCGGCGGTACCGAGCTTGCCGACGACGATGCCGGCGGCGAGGTTGGCCAGGGCCACAGCTTGCGGCAGGTCTTCACCGGCGGCGATCGCCCCGGCCAGGGTGGAAATCACCGTGTCGCCGGCGCCGGTGACGTCGAACACTTCGCGGGCGCGGGCCGGCAGGTGCAGGGCGTTGTGGCCGGGACGCAGCAGGGTCATGCCGTGCTCGCCACGGGTGACCAGCAGAGCGCCGAGTTCCAGCTCGGTCATCAGTTGCTGGCCCTTGGCGACCAGTTCGGCCTCATCAAGGCAGCGGCCGACGATGGCTTCGAATTCGGAGAGGTTCGGGGTGATCAGGCTGGCGCCACGGTAGATGGCGAAGTCCTTGCCCTTGGGATCGGCCAGCACCGGGATGCCGCGCTGGCGGGCGGCCTGGATCAGTTGCTGGTGGTTCTTCAGCGCGCCCTTGCCGTAGTCGGACAGCACCAGCACGCGGACCCGCTCCAGCAGTGCCTCGACGTCGGCGGACAGGGCCACGGCGTCGGTGCGGAAGGCTTCCTCGAAGTCCACGCGCAGCAGTTGCTGGTGGCGGCTCATGACCCGCAGCTTGACGATGGTCGGCTGGCCGGCGATACGCTGGAAGCGGGTGGTCACCCCGACGGCCTGCAGGCTGTCGCTCAGACTGTCGGCAGCTTCGTCGACACCGGTGACGCCGACCAGGAAGGCCGGGGCGCCGAGGGCGGCAAGGTTCAGCGCGACGTTGGCGGCGCCACCGGGGCGATCCTCATGCTGCTCGACCCGCACCACGGGCACCGGCGCCTCGGGCGAGATGCGCGAGGTCGCGCCGTGCCAGTAGCGGTCGAGCATCACGTCGCCTACCACCAGCACGGGGGCCTGATCGAATCGGGGCATGGTCAATTTCATGGGAACTCCGCAGGTCGAAATCGCCGCGGATAATACCATAGCCGCCCAGTGCGACTTGCGCCGGGCACCGAGCGGTCACGGCAATCTCTACGGGACTTTGCGCACCCAGAACAGCTCGTGGCGACGCACTGCCTTGCGGAAGAATTCGTCGTCGCCGGTGACCGGCCACTGACGCCCGGCGAGCACGCGCTGGATCAGCCGGCGCAGGCGTTTCTTGCCGGACAGCGGGGTCTGCAGGTCGTGCTGCAGGGCCAGGGCCTGGGCCTTGTCGATGCGGGTCGCGGCATCCAGCACCGGGCTCCACAGCGGGTCGGCCGGCAATGCCTCGATACAGGGTGGCAGGGCGATGCCGCCATCGGCCGGGCCCATCGGCCAGCGGTCGTTGTCGTGCAGGTGGTTGGCGTAGAGCAGCAGGGTTTGCGGCTTCCAGCTGCTGTGTGCGATGGCCTCCAGCGTTGCGCGGGTGGCGTGGACATGGTCGGCGTGGGGGTCCAGTTCCGGGTGGGCGGTGAGGATCACCTCCGGACGGATGTGCTCGATCAGGGTGGTCAGGTCAGCCACCAGGTTGAGCCAGGTCGCTGCGCCGTCGCGATCGCCGGGCAACGGCAGCGGGTTGAAGCCGCGTACGCTGCGGATATCGCTTTCGCCGGACTCGCGCGAAGCAAAGGCCTGACTCGGCTCGGCGGCCATCGCCGGCAATTGCAGGCAGTAGTAGCCCAGTTGCACGCAGCGCTCGGCCGGTACTCCGCCCCAGAGCGGCGCGGCGAGGCTGTCCCAGGTGCGCAGACGGCCCTTCAGGCGAGCGGCGGCGGCCTTGTCCAGGCCCAGGCGCTGGTAGTGTTCGGCCTCGATCTCGCCCTGAGTCAGGGTGACGATCCAGGCATCACGGCAACGACTGTACTGGCCGAAGGCGGCCAGCTCGGCGTCATCGGCGTGGGGCGCGACGATCAGCAGGCGCTGCTGCGCGTAGTCCGGGTTGCGGAAGGCGTGCAACACGCCTTGCCGCGCCAGCCGGCAATGACGGCTACGAATGCGCAGGCAACCGCTACGCAGGGCTTCACCCTGGCCGGACAGGTTGATGTAGCGCTTGCCGCTGACACCGCGCTCGAAGTCCTGGCGGTCCTCCTCGACGCCCGCGATCAGTACCTGCGGGTCGAGCCAGCGTCCCAGCAGCGAGGCCTTGACCTCGATTTCCAGCACCAGGGTTTCCTCGTTCTCCGGCAGCGCGCCTTCGGCGACGTGCAGGCCATGCGCGCCAAGGGACACCGGCAGGGCAATGGAACCCGCGGGGAAGTCATAGCGATAGTCGTCGCGTGGCGAGTAGAACAGGTGGTCGGCGAACCAGGCCTCGTGGGCCACCCAGCCGAGGACCACGGCCAGCGGCAGGCTCCACCAGGGCACGAAGATGCCGAGCAGGACCAGCGCCAGCAAGGCGATGAGCAGGACCGCGCGCTTCTTGCGGCGGTGCTGTTTGAGCAGGTGCTGTTTGCGGGCGCTCATGGTCGATCTCCGTTAGAGCCAATCGCGGACGGAGTCCGCTCCTGCGCACAGACCAAGACGCCGTGCGCGAACTGTAGGAGCGAGCTTGCTCGCGAACAACCTCCGCAGCGGGATTGGTTCGCGAGCAAGAACTGGGCGTCCCCCTCGCTCCTACGAAGAGCCTGAAGTCAGACCTGGAACACCGGCACGCGGTGGCACCAGCGATCCTTGTATTCACGGTCGGCGCGACCAAAGGAGTAGCGCAGCGGCTTGCCCAGCGCTTCGGCCTCGGCCCAGGCTTCCTGCGTATTGACGAAGCTGAGCACGCTGCCGGGGCTGAACTCGCGGTTCTCCGGGGCCACGCCGCCGTTGATGTATTCGACGCTGATCCACTTTGGCGCTTCGGCCCGGTAGAGAATCTGGATCGCCACCGGCTCGCCGTCCAGGCGCACCAGGGAACCGCGCATGAATTCGCGCATCAGGGTGAAGACTTCCGTCAGGCGCGCCTTGCCCGGCACTTCGAACTCCCAGCGGCGCTGGAACAGGTCGGCATAGATGCGCGCCTGCTCCTCGGGGCTCAGCTCGCTCATGGGCTGCAGCACGCCGCCCGCCTCTTCCAGCAGGCGCTGCTCGCGGCGCTGGTTGTAGCGGAATTTCTTCGAGAAGTCGGCCGGCGCGCGGTTCATCGCCAGTTGCTCGGGCTGCTCGCGGGCGTCGCTGACCTGCTCGCGGTTCAGTTCGGAGAGGTAGCGCACCTTGTGCCGCAGCTCGATGCGGGCGCCCTCGGCGATGGGCAGGATGATCTCGGCGTTGCCCAGGTCGAACAGGGCCTTCTTGCCCTCGCGCTTGAGCACGTCCTTGGACAGCGCCAGGTTATGTCCCCAGGTCGGCATGGCAGCGCGCAGCTCATCGCCCTCGAACCAGCCGAGGTAGCGCACCGGAATGCCGGCCAGGCCGGCCAGGCGTTCGACCACGTCCGGGTGGGTGGCGACGCTGCCGCCGAAGGTCTGCCAGGCGGCGGCATAGTCAGCCGCCGCGATGGGCGTCCAGCCACGTTCGCGGAAAAGGCGCAGGCGGTTCAGCATGTCGGGACGTTCCGCACAGGCCTCATACCGACTGCTCGGCGTGGGATGCGGCCTCGGCCGGGTCGTCGGCGAACTGCCGTGCGTGCAGGCGAGCGTAGTAGCCGTTCTGGGCGATCAGCTCGTCGTGGCTGCCACGCTCGACGATGTGGCCCTGGTCCATCACCAGGATCAGGTCCGCCGCCTCGATGGTGCTCAGGCGGTGGGCGATGACCAGGGTGGTGCGGCCTTCCATCACCTTCTCCAGGGCCGCCTGAATGTGCCGCTCGGACTCGGTATCCAGCGCCGAGGTGGCCTCGTCGAGGATCAGTACCGGGGCGTCCTTGAGCAGCGCGCGGGCAATCGCCAGGCGCTGGCGCTGGCCGCCGGAGAGCATCACGCCGTTCTCGCCGACCTCGGTCTCGAAGCCTTCGGGCAGACGATCGATGAATTCGCGGGCGAAGGCATCATCAGCCGCCTTCTCCACCGCCTCGCGCGGTTTGCTGGCGAGATCGCCATAGGCGATGTTGTTCAGCACGCTGTCGTTGAACAGGTTGACCTGCTGGGTCACCAGCGAGATGTGCTTGCGCAGGTTGCTCAGCTTGTAGTCTTCGACGTCCACGCCATCGAGCAGGATCTGCCCGTCGCTGTGGTCGTAGAAGCGCGGGATCAGGTTGGCCAGGGTCGACTTGCCGCTGCCGGAGCGGCCGACCAGCGCCACCATCTGGCCCGGCTCGACGCTGAAATTCAGGTCCTTGAGCACCTGTTTCCCGGTGCCCGGGTAGGTGAAGCTGAGGTTCTTCACGTCCAGCCGGCCGTTCACCCGCTCGCGCTCGACGGTGCCGTTGTCCACCTCGGGCTTCTCGTCGAGCTGCTCGAAGATGCTTTCAGCGCCCGCCACGCCCTTCTGGATGGTCGAGCTGACTTCGGAGAGCTGGCGGATCGGCTTGGGCAGCAGGCCGGCCATTGAGATGTACGCCACCAGGTCGCCGACGGTGGCGTCGCCGCGCAGCAGCAGCACCAGGTACAGCAGCACCGCCATCGCGCTGTAGATCACCAATTGCAGCATCGGCGTGTAGATCGCCGAGGTCTTGTTCATGCGCAGGTTCTTGTTGGTGTTTTCGCTGCTGACGTGCAGGAAGCGGGCCCGCTCGTAGGGTTCGCCGCCGAAGCTGCGGACCACGCGGTAGCCCTGGATGGTCTCGGAGGACACATGGGTGACATCGCCCATCGCCACCTGGATCTTCTTGCTCTGCTTGCGGAACTTGCGGCTGGCGCTGGTCACCATCAGCGCGATGACCGGCAGGATCGCCAGCATCACCAGGGTGAGTTTCCAGTTCATGTACAGCAGCGAAATGAACAGGAAGACCACGGTCATGCCTTCGCGGATCACCACCTTGATCGCATCGGTGGCGGCACCGGTGACCATCGTCACGTTGAAGGTGATGCGCGAGATCAGGTGGCCGGAGTTGTTACTGTCGAAATAGCGGTTGGGCAGGGTCAGCAGGTTGTTGAACAGCGCAATACGCAGATCATGTACCAGCCCCAGGGAAACCTTGGCGATGAAGTAGTTGCCGAGGAACGAACCGATCCCCTGCCAGACCGCGATCAGCACCACCAGCAGCGGCACGGCATACAGCAGCGACAGGTCGCGCAGCCAGGGCCACGGCGCACTGGGGAACAGCTTGGCGTCCGGATGGGCCAGGCCGTCGACGAAATACTTGAGGATGCCCGCCAGCATCGGCTGGGTCGCCGCGAAGATCAGGAAGCCGATGATGCTGAGCAGGAACATCCCGATGTACGGGCGCACATAGGAGAGCAGTCGGAGGTAGATCTTCAGGCTCGAAGGTGCCTGGGGTTCTTTACCGGACATGTAGGAGTCGCACGCTTAAAAGGTCGGCGATTATAACACAGCGCTCTCGTTTACCCGGCGGCTGGGCTACTATAGCCGGCTCTCGAACAGGACCTCGTTATGCAAGACCTCGCCCTCCCCGCCTACGAATCGCTGCGCGCTGGCGCCCAGGTGCTGGAAGCCGACAAACACGGCGACAAGGTCCTGCGACTGGCCGATGGCAACTTCCTGAAACTGTTTCGTCGCAAGCGGCTGATTTCCTCGGCGGCGTTCTATCCGTATGCCCAGCGCTTTGCCGATAACACCGAGACACTGCAACGCCTGGCAGTCCCCTGTCCAAAGATCATCGCGGTCTATCGCATTCCCGAAATCGCCCGCGATGCGGTGCACTATCGGCCACTGCCGGGCGACACCCTGCGCCAGGTCATCGCCGCCGGCGAGGGTGATGTGCGACTGGCGGCCCAGTTGGGCACGCTGATCGCTGAGCTGCACGACCAGGGCGTGTACTTCCGCTCATTGCACCTGGGCAATGTGGTGAAAACGCCCCAAGGCACGCTCGGCCTGATCGATGTGGCGGACATGAAGAAACAGCGCCGTGCTCTGTCCCGTCCGCAGCGCAAGCGCAACTTCGCCCATATGCTGCGCTACGCCAACGATCGTCGCTGGCTGCTGGAAGGCAACACCGACAGCCTGTCGCAGGCCTACCTCGCACGCAGCCAGGTACGCTGGAGCTTGCCGGAACTCAAGCGGATCCTCAGTTCGGCTCCATGACCGCCGGCCGCACCTGCGGCCAGCGCTCCAGGCACAGACCCAGCAGGATGACGCCCCAGGGCATCAGCCACATGGCGCGCGTGCGCTCCCAGAGGCTGAAGACATCGAACTGCATGGCCACGCTGGAGAACACCCAGAGCAGCATCACCGACACCCCCAGCGCCCGCGCCCGGCATCGCCAGGCGTGGAGACCGATCATCCCCCACAGCAGCAGGAAGACCAACAGCGCCGGTACGCCATACTGGAGGGCGGTATGTACCAGGAAATTATGCGCCCCGTTGCGGAAGCTAATGCGGCCAATGAGCACCGAATAGTCACCCCCCAAACCAACCCCCGCCCAGAAGTGCTCCTGAATCAACGGCCAGGCACTGCGCAGCAGTTCAAAGCGATGGGCATCGCCCCGCGCTATCAGTTCTGGCTTGACGACGAACAGGGTCGCACCGCCCAGCAGCAGCAAGAGTGGCAGCAACTTGGCGACCCGACCGGGCACCAGGATCAGGCTGAAGATCGCCGTGACCATCAGGGCCAGCAGGGCGCCCCGGCTACCGCACAGTGCCACGTAGGCCAGCGAGGCAGCCAGCAGGATGATCCAGGGTAGTTGTCGCCAACCCCGGCGCGGCAACAGCGGCACGCACATCACGGTGACGAAGGCGATCGAATAGGCCGCCGCATTGGGGTTGTCGAGGAACCCGCCAAAACCGTTCAGCCGCCCGCCACCGTACTCCGGGGTCAGTATCAGGGCGGCAATGCTGTAGAGACCGCTCACCAGCGCCAGCGAGAGCATGGCCAGGCGCAGCCGCCGCTCATCCGCGCGCCCCCAGAGCACCCAGCCCAGAATGAGCAGCATGAACAGGGCCACGCGCTTGAGCACGCCCAGCGGATGCCCGCCGCTCTTGGCCCAGAGCAGCGACAGGACCGCCCAGCCAAACAGCGCCAGCAGCAGCCACATTTCCTTGTGGGTCCGGAACAGATGCCCGATTTCCTGCCGGCGGGAGATGCACAGCCACAGGGCGGGCAGGTAGACGAACAGCAGGACCATATTGAAATAGAACTTCATGGTCGGCGTCAGCATCACGCCGCCAATGCTCCACAGCACCCCGACCCCGAGCATCGCCTCGGCGATCCTGCTACCCAGCCGCTGGCTGGTTCCGGTCGGAGTCCGACGCGGGCACCAGCCCCCCCATGCGTGCGCAATCACATCCTTCATCGGTAAAACGTCTTCCTAGCCGAACTTGAACAGCAAATGGCGAATCCGCCGTAAGGTGACACGGTTCCAGCGCCAGGGCGGCAGCCGCAGCAGCAGCGACCAGGCATAGCGCTTTTCACTGAGCACGGATTGCTTGAGCGCCTTGTTGACGATGCAGGTCATGCCCGCGGCATAGGCCGGATGGTCGCGGTAGGGGGCAACGGCCATGCGGTCGTATTCGAGCTGACCCTTGTAGGCCGTCTTCGACAGGTTGCCCTCGTGGCGACGGTAACCGCTGACCACCTCCGGCAGCACTTCGACCCGATAGCCCAGATAGGCGATCTTCAGGGTCATCTGGAAATCCTGGATACGAATCCGCGGGTCATAGCGGCCGACCCGCTCGATGGCCTCGCGGCGATACATCGCCACCGTGGCACCCACGGCAATGGCATGTCCCAGCAGCTCAGCGAAGTCGTAACCGCGAACCATCTGGCCCCGCTTACCCTTCAGCACCTTGCCATTGGCATCGATGTAGACAGCCCGCCCCCCCAGGCAACCGACCTCGGGATGCTCCCGCATGTAGCTCGCCTGCAGCATCAGGCGCCCCGGCATCATGATGTCATCGGAGTCCGGCGTCGCCACCAGCTCGCCACGGGCATGAATCAAGGCGGTATTGAGCGCGGCACTGACACCCTGGTTGGCCTGTCGATAGAACTGGAATCCATGACGCTGCTGCAGGGCCTGGATTTTCTCGACGCTGGCGTCCTGCGAACCGTCATCCACCACGATCAACTCGAAGTTCGGATAGTCCTGCTCGAGAATGCTCAGCAGTGTCTCTTCGATGTAGCATTCGCGGTTGTAACAAGGCACCAGCACGGAAATCAGCGGGTACTCCACAGCCCCGTCGGCAACGGCCATTGGACTGGACACGGTTCAGACTCCCAGGGCCAGGCGCAGGCGTTCCAGCATCCCCGGCTGCGGCCGCTCGCGCAGAGGCGGCGTCATGGCCTGGACGATCCGGGCGCCAATCTGCCCGAAGCCGAAGCCCTCCTGCGCCAGCGTCCGCCCCGCTTCGGCGATCCGCGCCACCTGTTGCGGGTCTTCTCGAAGCATCTGCAGCTTGCTGCGCAGCTGAGCGACATCGCGGTACAGCACCACGTTGTGCATATCCTGCAAGCCGAGCGCGCGGGTCTCCGCCTCACCCTGGTCGTAGGCCAGGAGCACACAGCCGCAGGCCATAGCCTCGAAATTCTTGATCATGTACTCCTCCATGCCGACATCCGCGCTGACGAAGAAGCGAATGCGGTTGAGGGTATTCAGGTAGTCCTCCCCCGAGTTGGTCTTGGTGACCAACAGGTTCTCTACCTTGCCCAGCTCATCCAGCAGCGCCTTGCGGCCGCTGTAGGCGACGCTACCGGTACTGCCGACGAAGGCCAGCTCGATATCTCGCTCCCGGCCCAGGTCATGCAGCAGGTTCTGGTCGTAGCCCTTGGGCACGAAGACCGCGTCGAAGCCTTCCTGGCGCAGGCGTTCGCTGACCATGAAGCCGGAACTGATCACTCGCGCCCAGGGCAGACGGCGGTAATGCGCGCTGAACTTCCCGGTGTACTTGCAGGGGATGTAGTTCTGGTAGGCATCGTGCTCGAGAATCACCAGGTTCGGCACGCTGCGGATGAAGGAGGCCTGGCGCATTTCCTTCTTGAAGCGCAGGAAGAACAGGATACGGTCGTACTTCGAGACATCCACGTGCTCACGGAAATACCGGCGCAGGTTGGCCTGCTCGTCGCTGGTCAGCCAGCGCAGGTCGCACTCGCAATGCTCGGCGATGCCGTCATACAGGCGATCGAGGATGGCGCGTTGTTCTTTCTGGACCAGGAACAGGACCTTCATACCGGCTTGCCCACCTCTGGAGACAATGGTTGCGATGCCGCCGAGGTCATCAGTTCATGGACCTGAGCAAGGCTGACCTTGGGGATCAACTCGCCAGGGAGGCGGCTCTCGCGGGAAAGATTGAACACCTGGAAGCCGGAGTCGATGACCTGCCGCGCCAGCAGGTTGAAATTCGGCAGGATGTGCCCGTCGAAATCGTCGTCCAGACGGCTCTTAACCTGGGTACCGGTAGGATCATAGAACTGCCCGAGTGACGAATTCATATCCACGCCCACCAAGAACGCCTTGTCGAAGCCCAGGTAGTACGCCAGCTGGATGGCGACGTAGGCGATGGTGCGAGCGGAGAAGTAGCCCCGACCGAAGTTCCGGCTGAAACCCAGCCGGTTGGCGGCCTGGCTCAGCAAGGACCAGTTCATGACGAAATCCGGGTCCTTCCGGGCCGACCAGGCGAAGGCGCGGTCGGAACGCTGGGGCACATCCACCCATCGATTGACCCGTTCCATCAGCAGAAGGTTCTCCGCCAGCAGCGCCTGCGGCTCCTTTGCGTACAACCGTTTCATGGCCTCCATCCCCAGCGCCGCCCATTGCGACAGATGAATGCCACTGGCAACGGCGGTGCTTTTCTTTTCGGCCACGCCGGCATCGTCGCAAAGGTAGAAGAACGGGCGCACGCCCTCCTGCTCGAAGCGGGCAATGGAGCCATTCATCGCGATCATTGGCACATGGGCGTAATCCTTCAGGGGAAACTCAGCCACCGAAGGTCCCGAGGCGATGATGAAGACTGCCCCGCCACGACTGCTGCGCAGCCCCGGCCAGGACGGCAGACGGCGCGCCTGCCCGCCAGGCAGGTGCAAGGTACGCTCGCCGGAAGGCCCTGCCTCCAGGGTCACAGCCGTCATGGGGTTCCTTCGCTGCCGAGCAATGCCTGGATATCGCGGCGCACCGCGACAGGCTTGTCGGCGAAGAAAACGGCCGCGTGGTGGAACTCGCTCCAACCGTCAAGGAAGACGAAATCCAGCCCGGCCTCATGGGCACACAGGTAATCGAAGCGGCTGTCTCCCAGGAACAGGGACGGACCGGTGATATTGCCGCTGGCCAGTTCGCGGGCGAGGATGCTGTCCTTCGGTGTCGGGCTGCCGAAAATGCCACCATCGAACAGGCCGTCCAGACCGCGGACGGAGAACACGTCGCGCAGCTCGGCTTCATCACCCCCCGAAACGATCAGCCAGCGGCTCTCCGGCAGTTGCGCCCGCAACGCCTGCAGGCCCGGCGCCACCGCGCAGTCCAGCAACCCCTGGCGCACGGCGGCGGCATACCGTTCGAGAAGTCCGGGAAGCAATGCCTGGGCATCCGCCGCCCCCGCGATGTCCCGCAGGAAGTACTCGAACTTGCGGTAACGGGATATGCCGCCATTGGCCTGGTGATAATCGACAAAGGCCTGCGCCGCGTCAGCGCCGAACGGCAACGCGACCTCGTGGAACGCCCGCGTCTTCACCGCATTGGAGTCCAGCACGACGCCATCGCAATCGAACACCAGGCAGCGGTAGTCGGCGAGATCCCGCAGCATCACAGCCCCCGCGCCCGAATGGCTGCCTCGGCCGTCTCGACGTCTTCGGGGTTGTCCACGGCGATGGAGTCCTGCGACAGCTCGAGCATCCGGACTTCCCAGCCCAGTTCCAGGAAACGCAGGATCTCGATGTCCTCCAGACTTTCCAGCGGCGTCTTGCTCGTGCAGGCGGCAAAGGCTTCGAGCGCGGCACGCGGAAAGGCGTACAGGCAGACCTGGCGCCAGGCCTTGACGAACTCGTCCGCCTTGGTACCGGGAATGGTCGCACGGGACATGTAGAGCAGACGGCCATCGGGACGCATGACCACCTTGGGCGTGCTCGTACTGCGGAACTGAGGTTCCTGCTCGATGGCGCAGAATCCGTTGAGCACCTCGCCCGGCCACTGGCCGCAGGCCTCGATCACGCGCAGCAGATCGTCCGGATTGAAGACCGGCTCGTCGCCCTGCACGTTGATGAACACGTCCGCCGCCAGTTGCTGCGCGCATTCGGCGAGTCGGTCGGTACCGGTCAGGCAGTCCCCGGAAGTCATCAGCACGGCGATGGAATGCGCCTCGCATACCTGGCGAATCCGCTCATCGTCGGTCGCGACGTAGATCCGCTCGGCCGGACAGGCCTTCAGGCATTGTCGATAGGTGCGCACGATCATCGGCACGCCATCCAGCTCCACCAGCGGCTTGCCCGGCAAACGGCTGGACTGGTAGCGAGCAGGAATGATCACGGCGTAATCGGGCTGAACGGACATAGATGACTCAAAGGGCATAAATGGAAGAACAGGGAACCTGGTAGCGGGTCGGTGTTACCGCAAGTAGTTCGGGCACCGCGTGCTGGGCCTGATAAGCCTCCAGTACATCGTTGACCTCGACATTGCGCGGGTCCTCGCCGGGATAGCCGTCGAACCCCGCCAACAGGACCCGCCGGGCCCTGCCGCTGGCCGCGACCGCCAGGGCATAGGCCGCCACCAGCGACGTCGGCAATGTACAGTGCCGGGCCTGGAAACCAAAGCCCTGCCTGTCGATGGACAAACCAAAGTCCAGAAGCGCTTTGCCCTTCAAGGAATTCAACACATCCTCGGGCAACATGCTCGCCGGTGTGATCAGCGGCTGCGGTAACTGCACGTGTTCGGCGCCATCGGCCATCAACCGTAGCGGATGGCAGGCCGCCCGCAGGTGGATCAGCTCCGGTGAGATGTCGGTCTGCGTATTGAGCGCCAGCACCACGGGGTCGGCCTTGCGGATGTAATGCTCGATCGCATCGCGATGCCTGACCACGCCGGTCCCGCTGCCGAGCAGCAGTACCTCCCGGTCGGCCAGCCATTCCTGCGGGGCCCACTCTCCCCGAGGAGCACCGTGGTAGAAGTGCCGCGATGCCTCAAGGGTGTCCGGGTTGTACTTCTTGCCACCGCTGGTGCGCAACGCCTGGATCGCGACCAGCAGGTCCGAATCGCTGTAACGCGAGTCGGCCAGCATTTCCTGGACGTAGGTGGGGTGAATGCCATGCATTCCCGCCAGGTAGTAATACGGATTGGTGCCCCAGCCGTAGCGCTGCTGCATCGGCTGGAAGCGCCTCGAAACCAGTTGCAGGAGCGCCGAGAGATTGCGCTTGCCGTGCTGCATGGCGAGGTATTCGATGCGCGCATTGCCCGGGCCGCGCCCCATGCCCAGCACGGTGCCGTCGACCCAGGTCGCGCCAGCGGCGATGGCCTCGAGTGTGTTGGCATGGGCCAGCGCGCGATTATCATGCGCGTGGATCCCCAGCGGACCGTCCCATTCACGACGCAGCAGGGCGATGATCGCGCGTACGTCGACGGGCGACAGGCTGCCCATGCTGTCGGCGAAATAGAGCACGTCCAGCCCGAACTGCTGCGCCGATGCCGCCAATCGCAGGATGGTTTCGTCGGACTGTTCGGCGATCTGCATCAGGTTGATGCCGACCCGGTAACCCTGCTGCTTCAACCAGCGGCAAGCGGGCAATACCGCTTCGAACTCATGGGCATGGCTGGCAATGCGCACCAGGTCGACCGGGGACCCCTGCGCACAGGCAAACAGAAGCGCCACAGCGGCAAGCGGCCCTTCGGCATGCTGGACCAGCTCACTGGCATTGACCATCACGCCATAGCAGACACCCGGCACCAGCGGCAGGCTGGCGAGAAAGGCATCGCTGCTGTAGGCGTATCCGCCGCGGAAACCGTGACGGGGAAACCCTCGCAGGCCCAACTCGACATAGTCGATACCCGCGCTGGCAACAGCCTGCAGGTACTCGCGAACCAGATCCGCGTCGAAGTCCCAGTTGTTGTAGTAACCGCCGTCCCGCAATGTGCAATCCAGCAGGAAGACTTTCGAATCGCTCACGTCATATCCCTCCAACGCGATAAGGCGACGGTCAACGCCCGGCAATGAGCGCCTTCACCAGCGGCAGGCTCCAGAACTCCCGGCGCACGGCGTCATCGGAGAAGCGCGTCTGCAGGCGCTGCGCCATCTGCTGCGCGCACGCCTCGCGCTGGCCACGGTCGAGCGCCGCCATGTGTCCCAGGCCTTCGGCCAGGGCTTTCTCGTCGCGCAGCGGGAACAGGATGCCAACGCCTTCGACCACTTCGCCGGCGCCGCCGCCCGCGGTTGCGATCAGCGGCACACCGGCGGCCATCGCTTCCAGCAGGACCATGCCGAAGGGCTCGTGATCGGAGCTCAGGGCGAACACGTCGAACGCCTTGAAATAGCGCTTGGCATCGGGAACCTGGCCAAGGAACAGCACGCGTTCGGCGATGCCCAGTTCACGGGCCAGGTCCTTGAGGTCTTCCTCCAGGCGGCCCTTGCCGAGGACCGCCAGCAGGCTGTTGTGCGGCAAGCGCGGCAGGGCCTGGGCGAAACCGCGCAGCAGGGTGGCCTGGTCCTTGTCCGGGTGCAGGCGGCCGACGTTGCCGACCACCCAGGCGTTGTCCGCCAGCCCCAGGTGCTGGCGCGCCGGGTAGCGGTCGACCTGCTCGGCCTGCAATGCGTCGACGTCGATACGGTTGTACAGCGTCTCGATACGCTCCTGCGGCCAGGCCGGCAGGCAGGCGCGGATTTCGTCGCGCACCGCGTTGGAGACGCCCAGCAGGCTCAGACGCTCGGCGAAGATGCGCGCGAACAGCTTGCGCCCCAGGCGCTGGAAATCGCCGAAACCGTGGTGCACGCCAATGATCGGCAGTTTCGTTCCGAGCATGGCGATCCAGGTCGGCTTGAAGCGGTGCGCGATGCAGAAGCGGAAGTCGCGGGAGCGGGCGATCTCGCGCAGGTCGCGGATCGCCTTGAGCTTCAGCCCGCGGATATCCCGCGAGCTGTAGTCGAGGAACAGCACCTCGTCGCTGGCGCAGCCGGAAGCTACTTCGACATCGGGCGCCCCGGTGAGGAACACCGTGGTGACCCGGTAGCCGGTGCCGGCGAACAGGCTGGCGTACTGACGGGCGCAGTCGAGGAACGGCCCGTCATAGCCGTGGCAGAACTGCAGGACGCGCGGTTCAGCCGAGCGAGTCATAGGCCGCCGCGCCATCCTTGACCACCAGGATGTCCTGCATGATCAGGTATTGCAGGTCCGAGCCGTAGAACATGTTCAGGGCGTCGGTCGGCGAGCAGATCATCGGCTCGCCACGGCGGTTCAGCGAGGTGTTGAGCGCCACGCCGTTGCCGGTGAGCTTCTCCAGCTCCTTCATCATGTCGTAGTAGCGCGGGTTGAACTCGCGCTTGAGCACCTGGGCGCGGGAGGTGCCGTCTTCATGCACGACTTCCGGCACGCGGGTCTTCCACTCTTCGTTGACCTCGAAGGTGAAGGTCATGAACGGCGCCGGATGGTCGATCTTGAACATCTGCGGGCCGACGGTATCCAGCATCGACGGGCAGAAGGGCCTCCAGCGCTCGCGGAACTTGATCTGCGCGTTGATGCGGTCGGCGACGCCGGGAACGCTCGGGCAGCCGATGATCGAGCGGCCGCCGAGGGCGCGCGGGCCGAACTCCATGCGGCCCTGGAACCAGGCCACCGGGTTGCCGTCCACCAGCACCTTGGCGATCAGTTCGGGCACATTGTCGATCTTGCGCCAGGCCGGCTTGGCCTCGTGGCGGGCGCAGGCGGCGATGACGTCTTCGTTGCTGTATTCCGGACCGAGGTAGACGTGCTCCATCTTCTCGACCGGCACGCCGCGCTCCCAGGATACATAGGCCGCCGCGCCGACCGCGGTGCCGGCGTCGCTGGACGCGGGCTGCACGTACAGCTCCTTGACCTCGGGACGGGCGATGATCTTCTGGTTGAGCTTGACGTTCAGCGCGCAACCGCCGGCAAAGGCGACCTTGCCGGTCTCGCGGATGATGTCGCCCAGGTAGTAATCCATCATCTCCAGCGCCAGCTTCTCGAACAGCGCCTGGATGCTGGCGGCATAGTGGATGTAGGGATCGTCGGCGATGTCGCCTTCGCGCTTCGGACCGAGCCACTCGATCAGCTTGGGCGAGAAGTAGTAGCCCTTGCCCTTTTCCTTGTAGCGACGGAAGCCGATGACGTTGGCGTAGTCGGTGTTGATGATCAGCTCGCCATTCTCGAACTTGGCGAGACGGGAGAAATCGTACTTGCTGGCGTCACCGTAGGGCGCCATGCCCATGACCTTGAACTCGCCATCGAGCATGTCGAAGCCGAGGTATTCGGTGATCGCGCCGTACAGGCCGCCCAGGGAGTCCGGATCGTAGAACTCCTTGATCTTGTGGATCTTGCCGTTCTCGCCGTAGCCGAAGAAGGTGGTGGCGTACTCGCCCTTGCCGTCGATCCCGAGGATCGCCGTCTTCTCCTTGAAGCCCGAGCAGTGGTAGGCGCTGGAGGCGTGGGCCAGGTGGTGCTCGACCGGCTGGATCTTGGTCTTCTTCAGGTCGAAGCCGAGCTGCTGCAGGCACCACTGGATGCGCTTGTAGTAGCGGTGGTAACGGCGGTTGCCGAGCAGGATGGCGTCCAGCGCGCGGTCCGGCGCGTAGGCGTAGCGCTTGGCGTAGTGCCAGCGGGCCTTGTCGAAGATGCTGATGGGGGCGAAGGGAATGGCCACCACGTCAACGTCCGACGGCTTGATCCCGGCCTGCTCCAGGCAGAACTTGGCCGACTCGTAGGGCATGCGGTTCTTCGCGTGCTTGTCGCGGACGAAGCGCTCTTCTTCGACGGCCGCGACCAGCTTGCCGTCGATGTACAGGGCGGCGGAAGGGTCATGGCTTACGGCGCCGGACAGGCCGAGGATGGTCAATGCCACAGGGTCTAGCCTCTTTCATCTGGGCGGGTGCCAGGCACCCGCGGTAAACGTTCGTCGAGCAGCTGGTGCAGTGCGCTGCCCTCTGGCCAGTTGCGCAGGAAGCGCGCACGGTCACGGGCATAGGCGCGGGCGAAGCTCGCTTCTCGCGAGTGACGCTGCATGGCATCGAGGTCGATCAAGGACCACTGCCCGCCTTCGCCCTGCTCCTGCCAGAACAGGTTGTGCCCCTTGAGGTCGCCGTGGCTGATGCGTTCGCGCACCAGCGCCGCGAACAGTCTGTCCAGGGCTGCAAGGTCTGTTTCCGGCGGCAGGCCGCCCCCCTCCGGTTGGTCCAGGTAGGGTTTGAAACGGGCGATTATATCCTGACCCGCCAGGTAATCGGTAATCAGGAAGGCCGGGCCGCGCAACCACAGCCAGCGGCGCTCGATGACCGCCAATGGCTTGGGTGTGGCGATGCCGAGGAAGTCCAGGCGATTGCCCTCGCGCCACGAGGCCCAGGCGCGGCTGGGGCGCCAGAAGCGCTTGAACCAGTGCAGCAGGTTCTTGATGTTGTAGCGCTTGATGACTAGCGGGCGGCCATTGAGCTCGACGCGAGCGACAGTCGCGGCGCCGCCGGTCTTGTAGACATGTCCGCGATCTATGTAGGAATCCGGATCGTCCAGCAGCGGCTGCAGGCCCTCCTCTTCCTCGCGACGCACCGCGCGCAGGCCGAACGGCCCCTTGAATACGCTGAACAGGCTGCAGTCGCGGGCGATCTTCTTCATCAGGTCGCCGACGCGCCAGCGTCGAACCCTGGCGATTTCCTTCTGCAAAGCCTCCAGCGGCAGCGCGTGTTCGCCGTTGGCCAGTAGATAGTGGATCAGCAGCTCTTCCAGATACGGATCGAGACTGGCTGGCAACTGGGCGAAGAACACCCCGAGATTTTCCAGCACGTGCTTGCGCGACAGCGGCTGGCCGGGGGTTTCCGCGCGAATGCCGGCGCCGTCGATCAGGTACAGCGTGCCGGCGTGGCGCAGCAGGTTGTCCAGGTGCAGGTCCTCCTGCCACAGGCCCTTGGCGTGCATCCGGGCGATGGCGGTGAGGGCCTCGGCGATGACGGCGGCCTGCCCGTCGGACAGCAGCGGTTCGCCTTCCACGGCGCGCCAGGCGTCCCAGAGACTCCGGGCATCGTCGAGGAACTCGAAGAGCAGCCAGCCACCCTCGCCGTCCTTCAGGCCGTCGGCCAGCAGCGCCGGCGTGGTCAGCCCCTGCTCGGCGAGCAGCCGCACGCCTTCGCGCTCACGCTGGAAGTGCCGCGCGGCCCTGCCGCCGACCAGCAGCTTGGCCAGCACCGGACGTCCGCGCCAATTGGCCGCACCGACGTAGCGCTGGCCGGGCAATACGCGCAACAGGCTGTCCAGGCGCAGCTCAGCGCTGCCGGCGCCGTCCTCCAGCTCGACACGCAGCGGCAGCGCGGGTGTGCGACCGGCGTCACGCAAGGCGGACAACCTCATGCGCGGCCTTCCTTCTTCTTGCGGCGGGCACCCAGGCGGCGGTACCAGTCATCCACCTCCGGCCCACTGGCCGAGGTGCCCAGATAGGCCGCCAGCAGGTTGCGCACGTCGGTCTCGTTCCAGTCCGGCGCGCGGCGCAGCAGTGGCTCGAGGTCGCGCACGCGGTCGCGCTGGCCGAACCACAGCGGGCGGGTCTTCTCCAGGTCGATCAGGGTCGCTTCGAAGGCATCGTCGGTTTCGCGCAGAAAGATGTGCTTGGGGTAGAAGCAGCCGTGCATCTGCCCGGCTTCGTGCAGGCGGCGGGCGAGCATGCCGCAGGCGCGCAGGATAGCCTGGCGCCGCTCCGACGCCAGCTTCGGCCAGCCTTGCAGGAAGCTGTCCAGGTCGCGCCAGCCCTCCAGCGCGCGGGTCATCAGGATCGCCCGGCGCTCGCCGCCGACCTGCCGCGCGCCAAAGAAGGCCGCCTGCATCGACGGAATGCCGAGCTGGTGATAGCGCTGGATGTTGCGGAACTCGCGACTGAACGTCGGCTCGCCCAGCGGCCGTGTCAGGCTGCGGGTCAGGTGATTGCTCTGGCGCTTGAGGTAGTAGGCGGTGCCGTCCAGCTCGACGCGGTAGACGCTGCTCCAGCCGCCACGCTCGGTGTTGGGTTCGTCGACAGCTTCCAGTTGCAGGTTCCACAAGGCGTCGAAATCGGCCAGGGCGTTGCGTTCGAGCAGCGCCTGGTCATCGCTGGCAATGAAATCCTTCACTCGCGTCCCTCGAAGAAATGGACGATCTGCCGGACACGCTTCTTGTCCGAGGCGTTCAGTCGTTCGCGGCGCCGGTACAGCAGGTAGAACTGCAGGCGCTGCGTGTAGGAAAGGTGGTATTTGGCGACCTTGTCGAGGGTCGCCAGGTCCTTGGTGATGCGGTAGCGCAGCATGAAGCTGACCCAGAAATCACCGATCGGGCAATCGATGAAATACACCGTGCCCTCCCCGTCCACCAGGATGTTGCGCCACTTCAGGTCGTTGTGGGTAAAGTGCCGGTCGTGCATGGTCCGCGTGTAGCTGGCCAACTGGCGCATGACGTGCTCGACCCAGGCGCGATCCTTCAGGCGCGGATCGTCCTGCTTGGCCAGGGCATGCAGGTCCTCGGTGCCGACCAGCTCGCGGGTGATGATCGCGCCACGGGAGAAGCCGCCGTTGACGCGCTCCAGGCCGTAGGCCACCACCTGGGCGGTCGGGATGCCCCACTTGGCGAACTGCTTGAGGTTCTGCCATTCGGCCTTCACCCGCGGGCGCGGCAGATAGCGGCGAAAGCCCTTGCCCGGCTTGCGGTAGCGTTTGACGTAATAGCGCACGCCATCGCGCTCGACGCGGATCACATCGGACATCGCGTCCTTGGTGATGCGCTCGCCGTCCAGCGAGAACACGGCATCCAGGCTGCCGAAATCGGCGGCCAGATGCAGGTAGTCGGCTTCGAGTACCCAGCCGGCCATCAGAGCAGGTCTCCATAACGTTGCTTGCGGTCGTACAGCTTGGCCGCCTTGCGTTCCATCCACGCCAGCAGCGCGGCCTCGTCGCGGAGGATGTCACGCAGATTCTTACCGAAGTAATCACGCAGGAAGCGCAGCTTGTCGCGGTGCGTCAGACCGATGTCCAGCGCGGAGAAATACAGCGCCGCCAGATCCTTGTTGCGCCAGCGGCGCGGCGTGGCGGCGCGGGTCTGAGCACGGTGCAGGTCGATCACCGACAGGCGCAGGTCGTCGGCGCTGATCGGGCGATCGGTGTGCAGCAGGAAGTGGCAGATATAGCAGTCGCGGTGGTTGACCCCGGCACGGTGCATGGTGCCGACCATCTTCGCCACTTCGGCGATCAGCGCGCGCTTGAGGCGTGGCTCGGGTGGCGCTTTCAGCCAGTCGAGAGAAAAGACTTCGAGGTCGGTGGTCGGCGCCAGTTCCTCGGTGATGATGAAGGAGTGCTGCATGGCCGGATTGCCGCCGCGCTCGCCGTAGGCCACCGCGGTCATGGTCGCCACGCCGGCCTGGTGCAGGCGCTCCAGGGCGCGCTGCTCCTGGCCGGCGCCGAGCACGGGGAGTTTGGCGCTGCACAGGTTCTTGACGATCTCGCCCCAGCCGATGCCACGGTGGATCTTGACGAAATAGCCGCGACCTTCGACTTCGGTGCGCAGCGTACGGCGGCCTTCCAGCTCGCGGTAGACCTTGCCCTGCAGGCGCTCGACCTCGACGAAGGGGTCCTTGCCGGCCCACAGGCTTTTGAAGGGTTCACGCAAATCAAGCTTCACTGCGCGTCCTCTTTTGTAGGAGCGAGGGGGACGCCATCGTCATTGCTCGCGAACGGATTGGTACCGAGCATGGGGCGGTTCGCGAGCAAGCTCGCTCCTACGAGAGCAAAAGCGTTCATGCGCGCTCCCGCAGGATCAGGTCGGCGGCGTGCTGCGGCATGCTGTAGAGGTCGGCGGTATCGGCGAAGGCCAGGCCGTTGCGCGACCATTCGGCGCGCGCGGCGTCGTCTTCCAGCATGTCCTTGAGCAGATCGTTGAAACGCTCCTGTTCGAAGGGCGACGGCACCACCCGACCGGCCCTGGCCTCGGCGATGTAATGGGCGTAGCCGCAGACATCGGTAACCAGCACCGGCAACCCCGCCACCACGGCCTCCAGCAGCACGGTGCCGGTGTTCTCGTTGTAGGCCGGGTGGATCAGCAGGTCGGCGCCGAGCAGGAAGCGCGGAATGTCGCTGCGGCCCTTGAGAATCTGCACATTGTCCGACAGGCCCAGCGCCTTCACCTGCAGCAGGAACGGCTTGGGGTCGTCCTGGCCGATGGCGATCAGGCGGGTGCGCTTGCGCAGGCTGCGCGGCAGCGCGGCCAGCGCCTTGAGACTGCGGTCCAGGCCCTTGGTCTTGAAGCCGGAGCCGATCTGCACCAGCAGCAGGTCATCGTCGGCCAGCTTGAATTCGCGGCGGAACTCGGCGCGGATTTCGGCCGCGTTGGCCGGGGCGCGCCGGTCCTGGGCGATGCCCGGCGGCAGCAGGTGGAAGCGCGCCTCCGGGGTGCGGTAGTGCTTGATGAACAGCGGCTGCTGGACTTCGGAGATCATCAGGATCTCGGTCTTGGACTCCGGCGCGAACACCGCGCGCTCGTAGTCGGCGAAGTGCTTGTAGCGGCCCCAGCGACGGTAGAAGGCGTTGCGCAGGGTCTGCGCCTTGTCCTCGAAGCAGCCATCGGCGGCGTAGTACAGATCCAGGCCCGGCATCTTGTTGAAGCCGATCACCCGATCCACCGGCGAACGCGCGAGATCGGCGGCCAGCCAGGCGCTGAATTTCTCGTTGCGGCGATGGTTGAACAGCGACTTCACCGGCGCCACGCGCACGTCGAAGCCGGGCGGCACCTCGCCCTCCCAGATCGGCGTGTAGACGCGGATGGCGTGGCCGCGCAGCTGGCACTCCAGGGCGATGCGCATGAAGTCGCGCTGCAACCCGCCGAACGGGAAATATTTATACAGGACGAAAGCCAGGGTCATCGCAGCGTCTCCGGAGCCAGCAGCAGTGCCTCCAGCTGGGTCGCCACGCGCTGGGGGTTCAGGCGCGTGAAGCACAGAGGCTGTTCATGCCGCAGGTCGAACTGGCGCTTGTCTTCGGCCGTCGGCTGGTAGGTGCAGGTCTTCTGCAGGCAGGGCGCACACGAGGGCCAGTCGCTGGCCAGGTGCACCTGCGAACGCCCGTAGGCGCCGGTCAGGCCCGGATTGGTCGGACCGAACAGCGAGAGGGTCGGCACGTCCAGGGCGGCGGCCAGGTGTCCGAGTCCGGTGTCGACCGCCACGCAGGCGGAAGCGCCGGCCAGTACCTTGGCCATGCCTGCGAGGCTTAATCTGGGGAGCACCGAAGCGTTTTCCAAGCCCTCGGCCAGTCGCTCGGCGCGCTGGCGCTCGGCGTCGTTGCCCCAGGGCAGGCGCACCGACCAGCCGCGCTCGCCCATGCGCTGGGCCAGTTCGCGCCAATAGACCTCGGGCCAGTGCTTGGTCACCCAGGTGGTGCCATGCAGGAACACCAGGTAGGGCTCGCTCTCCGTCGAATCCAGCAGGCGGCTGCGGTCCAGGCCGTAGTCGCCGGTACCGGCGGGCAGCGGGTAGTCCAGCGCCTGGGCGAACAGCTGGCGCACGCGCTCGACGGCGTGCTGGCCCCAGGAGACCGGGTAAGTGCGACGGTAGAAGCGGCTGGCGGCCGGCTCGCGGGCGGACTCGCGGTCCAGCCCGGCAACCGGCGTGCGACGGCGTACGTAGCGGGTCAGCCAGGCGCTCTTGAGCAGCCCCTGGGCATCGATCACCAGGTCGTAGTCGACTTCCTTCAGGCGTCGCTTGAAACGGCTCCACTCGCCGCTCTTGAGGGTCTGCCAGAGATTCTTGCGCCAGCGTCGGATCGCCACCGGGATCACCTGGGCCACCGCCGGATGCCAGGCGGGAATCTCGGCGAAGCCCTCCTCGACCACCCAGTCGAACTGGATGCCGGGAATGGCGCGGGCGGCGTCGGTAAGTGCCGGCAGGGTATGGATGACGTCGCCCAGGGACGACGTTTTGATCAGCAGGACCCTCATTCCACGTCGACCGGATCCGCGACCAGACGGTCGAGTGCGGCCAGCACCGGCTGCGGCTGCAGCTCGCGCAGGCAGTTGTAGTGGCCGAAGCGGCACACGCGGTCGAAGCAGGGGCTGCAGTCCAGGCCGAGGCGGACGATTTCCACGTGCTCGGCCAGGGGCGGGGTGAACTGCGGCGATGTGGAGCCGTAGACCGCCACCAACGGGCGGTTCAGCGCGGCGGCCACGTGCATCAGGCCGGAATCGTTGGTGACCACGGCGCCGGCGCAGGACATCAGGTCGATGGCCTCGGCCAGGGCGGTTTCGCCGGCCAGATTCACCGACTCCTCGCGCAAGCCGGGGATCAGCCGCGAGCGGATGTCCTCGCCACCGGGATGGTCGTTCTTCGAGCCGAAGATCCAGACCTGCCAGCCGGCGCGGATCTTGGCCTCGGCGACCTTGGCATAGTACTCGGCCGGCCAGCGCTTGGCCTCGCCGAACTCGGCGCCGGGGCACAGCGCCAGCACCGGGCGGTCCAGGCTCAGGCCGAACTTGGCCAGCGTGGCATCGCGGCTCTGCGGATCGATGGACAGGCGCGGTTGTGGATAAGGCTGCGGCAGCTCGGCGCCGGGCTCATAGGCCAGCGCCATGAAACGCTCGATCATCAGCGGGTAGCGCTCTTTATCCAGCACGCGAATGTCGTTGAGCAGGCCATAGCGCATCTCGCCTTTCCAGCCGGTGCGCGTGGGGATACCGGCGAAGTACGGCACCAGCGCCGACTTCAGCGAGTTCGGCAGCAGAATGGCCTGGTCGTATTGCCCCTTGAGGGATTTGCCGATGCGCCGGCGCGCGGCGATATCCAGCACGCCGTGGCCGAGCGGGAAGCTCAGGGCCTGGCGCACTTGCGGCATGCGTTCGAGGATCGGCCGGCTCCAGTCGGGCGCCAGCACGTCGATCACACAGTCGGGATGGCGCTGCTTCAGGCAGTGGAACAGCGTCTGCGCCATCACCATGTCGCCCACCCAGGAGGGGCCTACGATCAGAATTCTCATGCGTTTTCCGAAAAACGACCGGGGAGGCTCACGCCTCCCCGTACTCCATTCATCTTGTCCAGCCGTGCGGCGCCCTCGGGCGCCGAGCATCGAATGCCCGCAGTCTAGCCCAGCCGGCATGCCGGCCGGGCGGATTTCGTCACTCCCTGTGACCTGACGCAGTGCCAGAACCCGCCAGTCCTGTTCAGGTTCCAACCCCGCCGACCTGGCGACCATCGTCATGTTCGCCAGGGCTTCAGGGGAGTTTACGGGGGAAGCCGGGTGAGTCAGGTCAGCTCGAAGGCCTTCCACATCGCCATCACCATGCGGCGTTCTGAATGGAAGTGGTCACCGCTCACCACGCCCGGCTGCTTCTGCAGGGACAATCGGTGCGCCGCCGCCCGGTAGGCCTTGTAGGCGTCCTGCAAGAGCAGGACATCCTCGCCGGACATCAACCCGACCCGCTCCAGCGCTTCCAGAATGCGGATGTTGTCGGTGAACTCCACCAGTTCCGGGTGCTGCCACGACCAGGCCAGGGCCGCGTATTGCACCATAAATTCGATATCGACGATACCACCGGCGTCCTGCTTGAGATCGAAGGGCGACGCGGCCTCGAAGGCATTCGGCGCGGTGCCGGCGGCGGTGCTGGAGGTGCCGAGGTTGTCGCGCATCTTGGCGCGCATCTCGCTGACTTCCCTGCGCAACTCGGCCAGGTCGCGCTGCTGGCCCAGCACCTTCGCGCGGATCGCCTCGAAAGCCCCGGCTACCCGCTTGCAGCCCGCCAGCACGCGGGCGCGCACCAGCGCCTGGTGCTCCCAGGTCCAGGCCTCGCCCAGCTGATACGCCTCGAACGCGCGCAGCGAGCTGACCAGCAGGCCGGAGGCACCGCTCGGGCGCAGGCGCATGTCCACCTCATACAGCGCGCCGGACGGCGTCTGCGTGGTGAGGAAGTGGATGATCTTCTGCCCCAGGCGCGTGTAGAACTGCGCGCCATCGATGGACTTGGCGCCGTCGGTCTCGCCCTGCGGATCACCGTCGTGGATGAACACCAGGTCCAGGTCCGAACCGTGGCCCAGCTCCAGGCCGCCGGACTTGCCGTAGCCGATGATGATGAAGTCCGGGTCGCAGGGCGTGCCGTCGGCGCGGACCGGACGGCCGTGGCGCTGCACCAGTTGTTCCCAGGTCAGGCTCAGCACCTGCTCGAGGATCGCCTCGGCCAGCCAGGTCAGGTAGTCGCTGACCTTCATCAGCGGCAGGGTCCCGGCGATCTCCGAGGCCACCACGCGCAGGGCATGGGCCAGCTTGAAGTGGCGCAGGGTTTCCATCTGCTGTTCGAGATCGTCCTCGGGGATGCGCATCAGCCGCTCGCGCAACTCGGCGCCCAGCTCGGCGGCCTGCGGCGGGCGGAACAGCCGCCCTTCATTCAATAGCTCATCGAGCAGGATCGGGAAGCGGGCGATCTGCTCGGCCACCATCGGGCTGGCCGCGCAGAGCGTCAGCAGGCGCTCCAGCGCGCCGGGGTTCTCGGTGAGCAGCACGAGATAGGCCGAACGCCGCGCCACCGCCTCGATCAGCGGCAACACGCGCTCCAGCAGCACATCCGCCGGGCCGCGCTCGGCGATCATGTTCAACAGGCGCGGCATGAAGGCATCCAGCCGCTCCCGACCCAGGCGCTGCATGGCGCGCACCTGGGCGCCGTGGCGCAGGTCGGTCAGACGCTTCCAGGCCGCCGCCGGCTGGGTGAATCCGGCATCGGCGAACTGCCGGCAGGCGGACGCCTCATCCACCGCCTCCTCCCAGACCGGGATCCACTCGCCACCGATGGTGGTGTCGACCTTGCCGTCCTCGTCTTCGTCCGGGTCGGCGATGACCTGGTGGAAGTGCCAGTCGATGCGCTCGCGCCACTGGGTGATGGCCTGGTGGAAAGCCGACCAGTTGGCGTAGCCCATGATGAAGGCGACGCGGATGCGCTCCAGCTCGTCTTCGGGCAGCATCTGCGTCTGCCGGTCGGCGATGGCCTGCAGGGCGTGCTCGGCGTAGCGCAGGAATTCGTAGCCCTCGCGCAGCTCGGCGACCACCTGCGGCGGCAGGTAACCCTGCCCTTCGAGAATCGCCAGCACGCGCAGCAACGGCCGCTGCTGCAGGCTAAGGTCGCGGCCGCCGTGGATCAGCTGGAAGGCCTGGGCGATGAACTCCACCTCGCGGATGCCGCCGGCGCCCAGCTTGATGTTCTCGCTCATGCCCTTGCGCCGGACTTCCTGCTGGATCAGCTGCTTCATGCTGCGCAGCGCCTCGATGGCGGAGAAGTCCAGGTAACGGCGGTAGACGAACGGGCGCAGCATCTCCAGCAGGCGCTGGCCGGCGTCCTGGTCGCCGCCGACCACCCGCGCCTTGATCATCGCGTAGCGTTCCCAGTCGCGGCCCTGGTCCTGGTAGTACTGCTCCAGCGCGGCGAAGCTGTGCACCAGCGGACCGCTGGAGCCGTAGGGACGCAGGCGCATGTCGACGCGGAAGGCGAAACCGTCGACGGTAATGGCGTCCAGCGCCTTGATCAGCTTCTGTCCCAGTCGGGTGAAGAACTCCTGGTTGTCCAGCGTGCGCTTGACGCCCTGGGTCTCGCCGCCCTCGGGGTAGCCGAAGATCAGGTCGATGTCCGAGGACAGGTTCAACTCACCCGCCCCCAGCTTGCCCATGCCCAGCACGATCAGATGCTGCGGCAGCCCGGAACGGTGGCCGATGGGCGTGCCGAACTGCTGGCAGTGGCGCACGTACAGCCATTGATAGGCCTGGTCGATGCAGACGTCGGCGAGATCCGACAGGTCGCGACAGGTACCGGCCAGGTCGCTACGCCGGGTCAGGTCGCGCCAGATGATGCGCATCTGCTGGCGCCGGCGGAAGCGGCGCAGGCGGCGGCCCAGCTCGTCCTCGTCGGCGCATTCGCGCAGCAGCGCTTCCAGCTGGACGAGCATCTCGCCCGGCTGCAGGGCACGCTCCAGCTCGCCGGTCGCGGCCAGCGACAATAGAAAGGCAGGATCGCGCTGCACCTGTTCGGCGACGAAATCGCTGCCGGCCGCCACGCGGGCGAAATCGGCATGCCGCTCGTCGGGCCAGGACTCGAAGCTGGCGATCTGTTCGGGGGAAAGCTGGGAGACGGCGGCGCGGAGATTCTGCTCCGCCCGTTCGGCGAGGGGCTTCAACGTGGCCGGCACAGCGGCCAGGGACGGCAGGCTCATGATCTTTCCTGAGGGGGGCGGCGAGGCGCCGGCATTCCTGTCTTTTCGCGCCCCTGTAGTTTTACTACTAACTTTTTCTGGCAGAGGGGTGTATCTGTCAGCGATTTGTAGTAAAACTACAACCCGCCGGGCGTACCCCCGGAGTACTTCCAAGAATTCGCCGCGTCGCCCACGAGGCCGGCGCAGCTATCGGCAACGATCTACTGGCTTCCGATTCTGGAAGCCTTTCCGCCCTGGAGCAAGCCATGCAAGACCTCGATCCCGTCGAAACCCAGGAATGGCTGGACGCCCTGGAATCGGTCCTGGACCGTGAAGGTGAGGAACGCGCCCATTACCTGATGACCCGCATGGGCGAACTGGCTACCCGTACCGGTACCCAACTGCCCTACGCGATCACCACGCCGTACCGCAACACCATTCCGGTGACCCACGAAGCCCGCATGCCTGGCGACCTGTTCATGGAACGCCGGATCCGCTCGCTGGTGCGCTGGAATGCCCTGGCGATGGTGATGAAGGCCAACAAGCACGACCCGGACCTGGGCGGCCACATCTCCTCCTTCGCATCCTCCGCGACCCTGTACGACGTTGGCTTCAACTACTTCTTCCAGGCCCCGACCGACGAACACGGCGGCGACCTGGTGTTCTTCCAGGGCCACGCCTCCCCCGGCGTCTACGCCCGCGCCTTCCTTGAAGGCCGCATCAGCGAAGACCAGTTGAACAACTTCCGCCAGGAAGTAGACGGCAACGGCCTGTCCTCCTACCCGCACCCCTGGCTGATGCCGGACTTCTGGCAGTTCCCGACCGTCTCCATGGGTCTGGGCCCGATCCAGGCGATCTACCAGGCACGCTTCATGAAGTACCTGGAAAGCCGCGGCTTCATCCCCGCCGGCAAGCAGAAGGTCTGGTGCTTCATGGGCGACGGCGAGTGCGACGAGCCCGAATCCCTGGGCGCGATCTCCCTGGCCGGGCGCGAGAAGCTGGACAACCTGATCTTCGTCATCAACTGCAACCTGCAGCGCCTCGACGGCCCGGTTCGCGGCAACGGCAAGATCATCCAGGAACTCGAAGGCGTGTTCCGTGGCGCCGAGTGGAACGTCAACAAGGTGGTCTGGGGCCGCTTCTGGGACCCGCTGTTCGCCAAGGACACCGCCGGCCTGCTGCAGCAGCGCATGGACGAGGTCATCGACGGCGAGTACCAGAACTACAAGGCCAAGGACGGCGCCTACGTGCGCGAGCACTTCTTCGGTGCGCGTCCGGAGCTGCTGGAGATGGTCAAGGACCTCTCCGACGAGGAAGTCTGGAAACTCAACCGTGGCGGCCACGACCCCTACAAGGTCTATGCGGCCTACCACCAGGCGGTCAACCACAAGGGCCAGCCGACCGTCATCCTGGCCAAGACCATCAAGGGCTACGGCACCGGTTCGGGCGAAGCGAAGAACATCGCGCACAACGTCAAGAAGGTCGACGTCGAGTCCCTGAAGTCGTTCCGCGACAAGTTCGACATCCCGATCAAGGATGCCGACCTGGAAAACCTGCCGTTCTACCGCCCCGACGAAGGCAGCGCCGAGGCCAAGTACCTGGCGTCGCGCCGCGCCGCGCTGGGTGGCGTGATGCCGGTTCGCCGCGCCAAGAGCTTCCAGGTCCCGGTTCCCCCGCTGGACACCCTCAAGGCCATCCTCGATGGCTCGGGCGACCGCGAGATCTCCACCACCATGGCCTTCGTGCGGATCATCTCGCAGTTGGTCAAGGACAAGGAGCTCGGCCCGCGCATCGTCCCGATCGTGCCGGACGAAGCCCGTACCTTTGGCATGGAAGGCATGTTCCGCCAGTTGGGTATCTACTCCTCCGTCGGCCAGCTGTACGAGCCGGTGGATAAAGACCAGGTGATGTTCTACCGCGAGGACAAGAAGGGCCAGATCCTCGAGGAAGGCATCAACGAAGCCGGCGCCATGTCCAGCTGGATCGCCGCGGGTACCTCGTACTCCACGCACAACCAGCCGATGCTGCCGTTCTACATCTTCTATTCGATGTTCGGCTTCCAGCGTATCGGCGACCTGGCCTGGGCCGCTGGCGACAGCCGCGCGCACGGCTTCCTGGTCGGCGGCACCGCCGGCCGTACCACCCTGAACGGTGAAGGCCTGCAGCATGAAGACGGTCACAGCCACCTGCTGGCGGCGACCATCCCGAACTGCCGTACCTACGATCCGACCTACGCCTACGAGCTGGCGGTGATCATCCGCGAAGGCTCGCGCCAGATGATCGAAGAGCAGCAGGACGTCTTCTATTACATCACCGTGATGAACGAGAACTACGTTCAGCCGGCCATGCCCAAGGGCGCGGAAGAAGGCATCATCAAGGGCATGTACCTGCTCGACGAAGACAAGAAGGACGCCGCGCACCACGTGCAGCTGCTGGGTTCGGGCACCATCCTGCGCGAAGTCGAAGCCGCCGCGAAGATCCTGCGCGAAGACTTCGGCATCGGCGCCGACGTCTGGTCGGTCCCGAGCTTCAACGAGCTGCGCCGCGACGGCCTGGCCATCGAGCGCTGGAACCGCCTGCACCCGGGTCAGAAGCCCAAGCAGAGCTACGTCGAAGAGTGCCTGGGCGGCCGCAAGGGCCCGGTGATCGCCTCCACCGACTACATGAAGCTCTACGCCGAGCAGATCCGCCAGTGGGTTCCGAGCAAGGAGTACAAGGTGCTGGGCACCGACGGCTTCGGCCGCAGCGACAGCCGCCGCAAGCTGCGCGACTTCTTCGAAGTGGACCGCCACTGGGTGGTGCTGGCCGCGCTGGAAGCCCTGGCCGATCGTGGCGATATCGAACCCAAGGTCGTGGCGGAAGCCATTGCCAAGTTCGGCATCAACCCCGAAAAACGTAACCCGCTGGACTGCTGAGGAGAGGCACGATGAGCGAACTGATTCGTGTACCCGACATCGGCAATGGTCAGGGTGAAGTCATCGAACTGCTGGTCAAGGTCGGCGACACCGTCGAGGCCGACCAGAGCCTGCTGACCCTGGAGTCCGACAAGGCCAGCATGGAGATCCCCTCGCCGAAAGCCGGCGTGGTGAAGAGCCTGAAGGTCAAGGTGGGCGACACCCTGAAGGAAGGCGACGAGATCCTCGAGCTGGAAGTCGAGGGTGGTTCGGCCGCCGCCGAAGCGCCCAAGGCCGAAGCTCCGGCGCAGGCCCCGGAAGCACCGAAGGCAGAGGCTCCGGCCGCTGCCCCGGCGCCGGCTGCCGCGCCCGCCGCCGCCAGCGTCCAGGACATCCACGTCCCGGACATCGGCTCGGCCGGCAAGGCCAACGTCATCGAAGTCATGGTGAAAGCCGGCGACACGGTCGAGGCCGATCAGTCGCTGATCACCCTGGAATCGGACAAGGCCAGCATGGAAATCCCCTCGCCGGCTGCCGGCGTGGTGGAGAGCGTGTCGATCAAGATCGGTGACGAAGTCGGCACCGGCGACCTGATTCTCAAGCTCAAGGTCGTCGGCGCTGCTGCCCCCGCTGCCGCCGAAGCGCCGGCTGCAGCTCCGGCTCCGGCCGCTGCTGCTCCTGCCGCTGCCCCGGCTCCTGCTGCCGCCGCTCCGGCCAAGGCGCCAGAAGCCGCTCCGGTGGGCGCGCCCAGCCGCGACGGCGCCAAGGTCCACGCCGGCCCCGCCGTGCGCATGGTCGCCCGCGAGTTCGGTGTCGAGCTGTCCGAAGTGAAAGGCACCGGTCCGAAAGGCCGTATCCTCAAGGAAGACGTGCAGGCGTTCGTCAAGGAACAACTGCAACGCGCCAAATCCGGCGCGCCGGCTGGCGCTACCGGTGGCGCGGGCATTCCGCCGATCCCGGAAGTCGACTTCAGCAAGTTCGGCGAAGTGGAAGAAGTGGCCATGACCCGCCTGATGCAGGTCGGCGCCGCCAACCTGCATCGCAGCTGGCTGAACGTGCCGCACGTGACCCAGTTCGACTCGGCCGACATCACCGAGATGGAAGCCTTCCGCGTGGCCCAGAAAGCCGTTGCGGAGAAGGCCGGCGTCAAGCTGACCGTGCTGCCGATCCTGCTCAAGGCCTGTGCCCACCTGCTCAAGGAAATGCCGGACTTCAACAGCTCGCTGGCCCCCAGCGGCAAGGCGCTGATCCGCAAGAAGTACGTGCACATCGGCTTCGCCGTGGACACGCCTGACGGCCTGCTGGTGCCGGTGATCAAGAACGTCGACCAGAAGAGCCTCCTGCAGCTCGCCGCCGAAGCCGCCGAACTGGCCGAGAAAGCGCGCACCAAGAAGCTCTCCGCCGACGCCATGCAGGGCGCCTGCTTCACCATCTCCAGCCTCGGTCACATTGGCGGTACCGGCTTCACGCCGATCGTCAACGCGCCGGAAGTGGCGATCCTCGGTGTCAGCAAGGCCACCATGCAGCCGGTCTGGGACGGCAAGGCCTTCCAGCCGCGCCTGATGCTGCCGCTGTCGCTGTCCTACGATCACCGCGTGATCAACGGGGCGGCCGCCGCGCGCTACACCAAGCGCCTGTCCGACCTGCTGGGTGATATCCGCACCCTGCTCCTGTAAGCGCTGCAAGTGTTGTAAAAGGCCGGCCCCGCGCCGGCCTTCCTCTCGACGAGCACGCCACGCTCGTACTCTCCAGCCCTGCCGGATGGCAGGGCTTCTTTTTGCCCACCCGCCGGCACTCTGTCCGCGGACCTACAGCGCTCAACTTCCTGACCGAACAGCCGATAACAGACGTGGCTTGTCAGCGCCCAGCGCCTCATGCAAACCTTGCCAACGCTTATCGAACTCGGCCGAGGCCATGTACCTCGTCCAGCACCCTGGAAATCCGCCGCGCATGAAGAGTCATCCCGATGCCGCCAGCCGTTCGGCGGCCGAGGTTGTCACGCAGCTTCCCGTCCCCTCGCGGCTCGGGATGTTGCGCTTCGAGCGCCTGAACGAACCCAGCTGGACCCTGCTGTTCCTCGACCCGGGCTGCGAGCGCCAGATCGGCGTGCCCGCCCAGGACCTCTGCGGCCTCCTCGACGCCCCCTATGCCAGCCTGATGGAGCCCCAGGCGCGCCACCGGCTGCATGAACTGGTCCAGCAGCAACTGCTCGCGGACGGCCGCTACCGGGTGCGCTACTGCCTGCACTCGCCGCGCGGTACGCTGAACATCCTGGAAGTCGGCGAGGCCTTCCAGCAGCACGGCCGGCAACTGCTGCACGGCTACCTGCTGCAGGACGAGGGCGATGCCCAGGCCGCCGAACCGGACCCGCGCCTGCTGGACCTGGAAGCCCAGAACATCCGCCTGAAGATGTCCCTGGAGATGTACCAGCGCTCCCAGGACGAACACCTGCAACACCTGGTGCGCTCGCGCACCCAGCAGAACCTGATCGTGCGCCTGGCGCGGCACCGCTACCTGTCCAGCGACCCGCTGCTCGAAGCCGCGCAACTGATCGCCCAGGCCGCCTGCGAAGCCTACGACGTGGCCCGCGCCGGCATCTGGCGCCTGCACCCGGACAACCGCCTGGAAGCCGTCACCGTCTACCGTCGCGACACCGACCAGTACGAGACGCCGCAGGACATCGACGCCAGCCGCTTCCCCCACTACCTCGACGCGGTCCATAGCGGCCGCGCCATCGACGCCCACAATGCCCTGCAGGACCCGCGCACGCAGGAATTGGCCAAGAGCTACCTGCGCCAGCAGGGCGTCGCCGCGCTGCTGGACGCCACCATCCGCATCGGCGGCGAAGTGGTCGGCGTGCTGTGCCTGGAGCACGTCGGCGAAGTGCGCATGTGGCAGAGCGACGAAATCGCCTTCGCCGGCGAGCTGGCCGACCAGTACGCCCAGGTGCTGATGAACCACGAGCGGCGCAACGTCTCCAGCGCCCTGCACCTGTTCCAGCGCGCCGTCGAGCAGAGCGCCAGCGCCTTCCTGCTGATCGACCGCGACAGCCTGGTGGAGTACGTCAACCCGAGCTTCACCGCCATCACCCAGTACGGCGCCGACGAAGTACGCGGCCGCCGCCTGCCGGAACTGCCGGCGCTGGCCAACCTCAGCGAGCTGCTGTTCGACGCACGCTCCACCCTGGTCACGCAGAACAGCTGGCAGGGCGAGTTCCGCAGCCGGCGCAAGAACCTCGAGCCCTACTGGGGCCAGCTGTCGTTGTCGAAGGTCCATGACGACAAGGGCGAGCTGACCCACTACATCGGCATCTACGAAGACATCACCCAGAGCAAGCTGGCCCAGCAGCACATCGAGAAGCTCGCCTACCGCGACAACCTCACGGGCCTGGCCAACCGGCACTTCTTCATCAACGCCCTGGAAGAACGCCTGCAAGCCGGCAGCCAGCATTCGCTGGGCCTGCTGCTGGTGGACATCGACAACTTCAAGCGGATCAACGACAGCCTCGGCCACCAGACCGGCGACAAACTGCTGGCCAACCTGGCCCGGCGACTGCGCAGCAGCCTGAGCGACAGCACCACCCTGGCGCGCTTCGCCAGCAACGAGTTCGCCGTGCTGCTCGAAGAGTCGGTGGCCGGCCGTGGCGAGCAGATCGCCGAACAGATCCTCGACGTGCTCGACAAGCCGCTGTTCGTCGACAACCAACTGATCAGCATCACCGGCTCCATCGGCATCGCCTACGCGCCGCAACACGGCCACGATCCGCAGACCCTGATGAAGCACGCGGGGCTCGCGCTGCACAAGGCCAAGGCCAACGGCAAGCACCAGGTGCAGACCTTCACCGAGGCGATGACCGCCGAGGCCAGCTACAAGCTGTTCGTCGAAAGCAACCTGCGCCGCGCGCTGGTGCAGGACGAACTGGCGGTGCACTACCAGCCCAAGTTGTGCCTGCGCAGCGGCGTGCTGCTGGGCCTGGAAGCGCTGCTGCGCTGGCAGCACCCGGAGAAGGGCATGATCCGCCCGGACCAATTCATCAGCGTGGCCGAGGAAACCGGGCTGATCATCCCCATCGGCAAGTGGGTGATCCGCCAGGCCTGCCGGCAGGTGCGCGAGCTGGCCGCCAAGGGCCTGGGCGAACTGCACATCGCCATCAACCTGTCGCCCAAGCAGTTCAGCGACCCCGACCTGGTCGGCTCCATCGCCGCGATCCTCCACGAGGAAGGCATCCCCGCCTGCCAACTGGAGCTGGAACTCACCGAAAGCCTGCTGCTGGACGCCACCGACGACACCCGCCAGCAACTGGAGCGCCTGAAGAACCTCGGCCTGACCCTGGCGATGGACGACTTCGGTACCGGCTATTCCTCGCTGAGCTACCTGAAGAAATTCCCCATCGACGTGATCAAGATCGATCGCAGCTTCATCAAGGACATCCCCGACAACCAGGACGACATGGAAATCACCTCGGCGGTGATCGCCATGGCCCACAACCTCAAGCTGCAGGTGGTCGCCGAAGGCGTGGAGACGGCCGCGCAGTTGGCCTTCCTGCGGCGCAACCGCTGCGACATCGGCCAGGGCTACCTGTTCGACCGCCCCATTCCCAGCCACGACCTCCCCTCCAGCCTGCAGCGCTACCCCTGCCGCCCGCACTGAGGCACTCCGCCGCGGCGGGCCCGCAACCATCCCCGCTTACGGAAAAAACGCTGTAATCTTCGGCGAGTATCCGAGTCTATTGCCGCCCCTATTCAGAGGAGACGAATGCCATGACCCTGCGCTCGCAAATACTTGCCCACAAGCTGGAACTGCCCAGCTCCGCCCAAGCCCTGCCGGGCCGGGAAAGCCCAATGCCAGTGCCGGAAGCGCATTACGTCAATGGCCGCCCGCTGACCGCGCCCTTCCCCGCCGGTGTGCAGCAGATCGTTGTTGGCCTGGGTTGCTTCTGGGGCGCCGAGCGGCGCTTCTGGCAACAGCCGGGCGTCTGGGTCACCGCCGTGGGCTACGCCGGCGGCTTCACGCCGAACCCGACCTACGACGAAGTCTGCTCCGGCCTGACCGGCCATAGCGAAGTGGTGCTGGTGGCGTACGACCCGCGCGAAACCGGCATCGAGGCGCTGCTCAAGGTGTTCTGGGAGTCCCACGACCCGACCCAGGGCATGCGCCAGGGCAACGACACCGGCACCCAGTACCGCTCGGCGATCTACTGGTTCGACCAGGCCCAGAAGGCCGCCATCGACGCCAGCCGCGCGGCCTTCCAGAAGGAACTCAGCGCCAAGGGCTATGGCGAGATCACCACGGAAATCCGCGAGGTGCCGCCGTTCTACTATGCCGAGGCCTATCACCAGCAATACCTGGCGAAGAACCCCAACGGCTATTGCGGCCTGGGCGGCACCGGCGTCTGCCTGCCGGCTTGAGCCTGCTCTTGCAGGAGTGAGCTTGCTCGCGAACTGGCCTCGCAGTGAAGCGGTTCGCGAGCAAGCTCGCTCCTACATAAAGACGTCGCGATCAGTCCAGCGCCACAAAAAGCCCCGGCACTGCCGGGGCTTTTTTCATTCGGCGATCAGCCAGTCCACCTGGCTGCTGCCTTCGCTCTGCGCCAGCGTCTCCGCCAGCCACGGCAGCAGGCCGCGCAGCTCCTCATCCAGCGGCCACGGCGGATTGACGATGACCAGCCCGGAGCCGTTCAGGCGATCGGCCGTATCCGCCGGATGCACGCACAGTTCGACCCGCAGCATCTTCGGCGCCGAACTCTTCTCCAGGCGCTGGTAGAAGCGCTTGAGCTGGCGGCGGTCCTTGATCGGATACCAGATCGCAACCACGGTCTGGCGCATGCGGCCGATGGCCTCGTCCAGCGCGGTCACGCAGCGTTCCAGGTCGTCCGGCTGCTCGAAGGGCGGATCGATCAGCAGCACGCCGCGCTTCTCCGCCACCGGTAGGAAGGCTCGCGGCAGCAACCAGCCGTCCCCCTGGTGCACCGAGATGCGGCGCTCGCCGGCCATGTTGGCCTTGAGCAGGCGGCCGTCTTCCGGGTGCAGCTCATTGAGCAGGACGCGGTCCTGCGGGCGGGTCAGGCGGCGCGCCAGCTCCGGCGAGCCGGGGTAGAACTCCAGGCCGCCATCGGGATTGAGCGCACGCACCACCTCCAGGTAATCCTGCAGCAGCTCCGGCAGGTCATCGCGCTCCCACAGGCGGCCGATGCCCGACTCCCACTCGCCGGTGCGGCTGGCTTCGTCGCCCAGCAGGTCGTACAGGCCGATCCCGGAGTGGCTGTCGAGGTAGGCGAAGGGCGTGTCCTTGCGCGCCATCAGCGCGAAGAGGCGGGCGAGGACGATGTGTTTGAGCACGTCGGCGTGGTTGCCGGCATGGTAGGCGTGGCGGTAGTTCATGGATGGCGGACTCCTCAAGGCGCGCAGTGTAGCCGTAGTCGAGGTGTTTTAGCCCTTTATCACGCGCGTGGATGATTCTGTGCGCGCTTCATTCACCAGACTAGACTGCGGCGATTCCCACGGAGGTCGATCCATGTCCGAGACCCTGCTCAGCTCCCGCAACCTCGCTTTCGAACTCTACGAAGTGCTCGATGCGCAGGCCCTGACCCAGCGCGAACGCTTCGCCGAGCACAACCGCGAGACCTTCGACGCCGCCCTGGGCACCGCCCGTGGCATCGCCGAAGCGCTGTTCGCCCCGCACAACCGCAAGAACGACGAGAACGAGCCGCAGTACGTCGATGGCGGCGCGGTGCTGATCCCGGAGGTGAAGCCGGCGGTGGACGCCTTCAACGAGGCCGGCTTCCAGAATGCCTCGCGCAGCTTCGAACAGGGCGGCATGCAGTTGCCGCACCTGCTCTCGCGCGCCTGCTTCGCGCACTTCCAGTCGGCCAACATCGCCACCTCGTCCTACCCGATGCTGAGCATGGGCGCCAGCCACCTGATCGAGACCTTCGGCAGCGACGAGCAGAAGCGCCTGTTCCTGCAACCGATGATCGAAGGCCGCTGGTTCGGCACGATGGCCCTGACCGAGCCCCACGCCGGCTCGTCCCTGGCCGACATCCGCACCCGCGCGGAACCGGCCGCCGACGGCAGCTACCGTATCCGCGGCAACAAGATCTTCATCTCCGGCGGCGACCACCCGCTGTCGGACAATATCGTGCACATGGTGCTGGCCAAGCTGCCGGACGCCCCGCCCGGCGTGAAGGGCATCAGCCTGTTCATCGTGCCCAAGTTCCTAGTCAACGAAGACGGCTCCCTCGGCGCGCGCAACGACGTGACCCTGGCCGGCCTGTTCCACAAGATGGGCTGGCGCGGGACCACCTCCACCGCGCTGAACTTCGGTGACAAGGGCGAGTGCGTCGGCTATCTGGTCGGCAAGCCGCACCACGGCCTGGCCTACATGTTCCAGATGATGAACGAGGCGCGCATCGGCGTCGGCATGGGCGCCATCATGCTCGGCTACGCCGGCTACCTGTATTCCCTGGAGTACGCCCGCGAACGCCCGCAGGGCCGCCCGGTGGACGCCAAGGACCCGACCTCGGCGCCGGTGTCGATCATCGAGCACACCGACGTGCGGCGCATGCTGCTGACCCAGAAAGCCTACGTCGAAGGCGCCTTCGACCTCGGCCTGTATGCCGCGCGCCTGGTGGACGACTGTGAAACCCTGCCCACCGAGGAAGAACGCAAGCAGGCCCACGAACTGCTCGACCTGCTCACCCCGATCGTCAAGTCCTGGCCCTCGGAGTTCTGCCTGAAGGCCAACGAGCTGGCGATCCAGATCCTCGGCGGCCACGGCTACACCCGCGAATACCCGGTGGAGCAGTACTACCGCGACAACCGCCTGAACCCCATCCACGAGGGCACCCACGGCATCCAGTCGCTGGACCTGCTGGGCCGCAAGCTGGCGCAGAACAACGGCGCCGGCCTCAAGCAACTCACCCGCCTGATCAACCAGTGCTGCGAGCGTGCCAGCGCGCACCCGTCGCTGGACAAGCTGCGCGAGCCGCTGGAGCAACTGATGGCGCGCCTGACGGCGACTACCCTGAGCCTGCTCGGCGACCTGATGCAGGGCCGCGTGGCGCAAGGACTGGCCAACTCGGCGCTGTACCTGAAGGTCTTCGGCCACGCGGTGATCGGCTGGCGCTGGCTGGAGCAGGCCATTCGCGCCGAGGAAGGCCTGGTGCGAATCCGCAGTGGCGAAGGCAATGCCGCGGACGAGGACTTCTATCACGGCAAACAGCAGGCCGCGCGCTACTTCCTGACCTGGGAAGTGCCGTCCTGCCACCACGACCTGGCGCTGCTCGAAGCCCGCGACGACACCTGTTCAACCATGCGGGACTCCTGGTTCTAGGTCTCGCATGCCCCTCTGGCCCCGGTCACGTCCGGGGCTTTTTTATGCCTGCTCGCCACGCGCCGTGCCCACTTCCGGGGCAGCCAACGCAGCACGCCTCGCCAGCCACCTGAAAGGCTGCTGAAAGCTTCACCCCTGGCCACGCAATTAGCCTTTGACAGCCTTGTAAATCCGCAGGTTAGAATCAATTGGCATGCGGCCTGCATCCTGATCCCCCAAGTAGCGTCGCCACTCCCCACTTCCCTGGAGGTCGACACTTTGGATGCCGTGGCCATCAACAGCTATTTCCTGATCGCTGCTGTGCTGATCGGCATGAGCATCCTGGTCAGTTCGTTGTCCTCGCGACTGGGCATCCCGATCCTGGTCATCTTCCTCGCCGTGGGCATGATCGCCGGTACCGATGGCCCCGGCGGTATCGGCTTTTCCAACTACCCCATCGCCTACCTGGTCGGCAACCTGGCGCTGGCCGTGATCCTGCTCGACGGCGGCCTGCGCACGCGGGTGGCGAGTTTCCGCGTGGCGCTCTGGCCCGCGCTCTCGCTGGCCACCGCCGGGGTGCTGATCACCGCCGGGTTGACCGGCATCGCCGCCGCCTGGCTGTTCAAGCTGAGCTGGATGGAAGGCCTGCTGATCGGCGCCATCGTCGGTTCCACCGATGCCGCGGCGGTGTTCTCCCTGCTCGGCGGCAAGGGCCTCAACGAACGGGTGACTGCCACCCTGGAAATCGAATCGGGCAGCAACGACCCGATGGCGGTGTTCCTCACCGTCACCCTGATCGACATGCTCGTCCACGGCGAAAGCGGCATGAGCTGGGGCTTCCTCTGGCATTTCCTGCGCGAGTTCGGCATCGGCTCGCTGCTCGGCTTGGGCGGCGGTTGGCTGCTGCTGCAGGTGATCAACCGCATCCACCTGGCCAGCGGCCTCTACCCGCTGCTGGTGATCAGCGGCGGCCTGCTGATCTTCGCCGTGGCCAATGCGGTGCACGGCAGCGGCATCCTTGCCATCTATCTGTGCGGCCTGATGCTGGGCAACCAGCCGATCCGTTCGCGCCACGGCATCCTGCACATGCTCGATGGCATGGCCTGGCTGGCGCAGATCGGCATGTTCCTGGTCCTGGGCCTGCTGGTCACGCCCCACGACCTGTTGCCCATCGCCCTGCCGGCGCTGGGCCTGGCACTGTGGATGATCCTCTTCGCCCGCCCGTTGTCGGTGCTGGTCGGCCTGATTCCGTTCCGCGCCTTCCACGGCCGCGAGAAGGCGTTCATCGCCTGGGTCGGCCTGCGCGGCGCGGTGCCGATCATTCTCGCGGTGTTCCCGCTGATGGCCGGCCTGCCCAACGCGCAACTGTTCTTCAACGTCGCCTTCTTCATCGTGCTGGTGTCGCTGCTGGTGCAGGGCACCAGCCTGCCCTGGGCCGCCAAGCTGCTGCGGGTGATCGTGCCGCCGGACCCGGCGCCGATCTCCCGCGCCGGCCTGGAAGTCCACCCGACCAGCGAGTGGGAGCTGTTCGTCTACCACCTGAGCAAGGAAAAGTGGTGCATCGGCGCCGCCCTGCGCGAGCTGAAGATGCCCGAGGGCACTCGCATCGCCGCGCTGTTCCGTGGCACCCAGCTGCTGCACCCGTCGGGCAGTACCATCCTCGAGGCCGACGACATCCTCTGCGTCATCGGCCACGAGCATGACCTCTCCGCGCTGGGCAAGCTGTTCAGCCAGGCACCGGATCGCGGTCTGAGCGCGCGCTTCTTCGGCGACTTCGTCCTCGAAGGCGACGCCCAGCTCTCCGCCGTGGCCTCGCTCTATGGCTTGAAACTCGAAGGCGTGGACGGCGAACAGCATCTGGGCCGCTTCATCGCCCACGAGATCGGCGGCCAGGCGATCATCGGCGACCAGGTGGAGTGGAACGGCCTGACCTGGACCGTCGCCGCCCTGGATGGGAACAAGATCCGCAAGGTCGGGGTCAAATTCCCCGAAGGCCGTCCCGGCCCGGGCCTGTTCCTCTGACCGCCCACCGGCGCCCGCTTGCGGGCGCCGGTCAGCCAGCACTACCCTCATCCACTTTCCGCACGAGCCGCTGACCGCGACCATGTCATTCCTGCTGCGTACCCTGCTGACCGCCGTCCTCCTGGGCGGCCCGCTCACCGGCCTGCCCGCGCTGGCCGCCGACAACGCTCCGCCCAGCGCCGAACAGGTGCAGCAGAGCCTCGACGGCCTTGCCGAGCGCAAGCTGCCCGACACCGACGCCAAGCCGATCAAGGCCAGCCTCGAGAACACTCTCAAGCTGCTGGCGGCCAAGGCCGACAGCGAGAAGCAGCTGGCCGAACTCAAGGGCCAGCTCGCCGACGCGTCCCGCCTGATCAGCGAGAACCAGAAGACCCTGAATCGCCTCAAGGGCAGCAGCGAGAAGCCCGCCAGCCAGCGCTACAACGGCTACAGCGCCACCCAGCTGGAAATGGTGCTCAACGAGCAGTCTGCCCAACTGGCCGCCTGGCAAAAGGAAATCATCGACGCCAAGAGCGAAATCCTGACCGCGCAGACCCGCCCGGAACGCGCCCAGGCCGACCTGAGCAAGAACCAGACCCGCCTGCTGGAGATCGCCGGCGTGCTCAAGGCCGGCAAGGAAAGCAGCAAGCCGCTAGGCGAGGAGCACCGCGACGAGCTGCTCGCCGAACAGGCCGCGCTCACCGCACAGAACCTGCTCCTGCGCCAGCAACTGGCCGGCAACAACCTGCTGCTCGACCTCGCCTCCAGCCAGCGTGACCTGCTCGCCGAGCGCATCGGCCGCGAGGAACGCGAGACCCTCGAACTGCAGGCGATGATCAGCGACAAGCGCCGCGAGCAGTCGGAGAAGACCGTCGCCGAGCTGTCCAAGGACTCCGAGGCCGCCGGCACCGACAGCCTGTTGAGCAAGGAAAGCGCCGCCAACCTCAAGCTGTCCGACTATCTGCTGCGCACCACCGACCGCCTCAACACCCTGACCCGGCGCAACCTGGAAGCCAAGCAGCAGCTCGACACCCTGACCCAGGGCGAGCAGGCGCTCGATGAGCAGATCAACGTACTGCGCGGCAGCCTGCTGCTGGCGAAGATCCTCTACCAGCAGAAGCAGTCCCTGCCGGTGATCAAGACCGACCGGGACCTGGCCGACGAAATCGCCGACCTGCGCCTGTACCAGTTCGAGCTGAACCAGAAGCGCGACGAGATCAACAACACCCAGGTCTATCTCGACAACCTGCTGGCCCAGCAGCCGCAGGAAAGCGTCACCCGGCAACTGCGCCATGACCTGGAAACGCTGGTCGACACCCGCCTGGAGCTGATGGAGCGCCTCAACCACGAACTGAACGCGCTGCTCAACGAAGCCATCACCCTGCAGCTGAACCAGAAACAGCTCAAGGAAACCAGCGACAGCCTGCGCGACACCCTCGACGAGCAGATGTTCTGGATCCCCAGCAACCGCCCGCTGGACCTGTCCTGGTTCAAGATGACGCCCACGCTGCTGCACCACCAACTGTCGGAAGTGCCCTGGGGCTCGGGCGTGAAGGAGCTGGGCGAAGGCCTGATCGACCGCCCGTTCCTGTTCCTCCCGCTGCTCCTGCTGGTCGCCGGCCTGCTGTGGAAGCGCCGCTTCCTCTACGACAAGCTGGAGTCGCTGAACGACGACATCGGCCACTTCAAGCGCGACAGCCAGGCCCACACCCCGCTGGCCCTGCTGCTCGCCGTGCTGCTGGCGTTGCCCGGCACCCTGGCGCTGGCCATCGCCGGCCTCGCCCTGCTGCTTGACGCCCGCGGTCAGAACGCCACCCTGGGCAGCGCGCTGCTGGAAATGGCGCAGGTCTGGCTGGTGTTCTACACCGCGCACCGCATCCTGCGTCCGGGCGGCATCGCCGAACGGCACTTCCACTGGAGCCAGCCGCAGGTACTGTTCCTCGGCAAGCTGATGCGCCGCCTGGGCCTGGTGGTGATGTCGCTGGTCGCGGTGGTCACGGTCGCCGAGCACTCGCCGGCCTCCCTGGCCGATGACGTGATCGGTATCGCCGTGGTGCTGTTCGGCTACGCCGCCATGACCTGGCTGCTCGCCCAACTGCTGTTCAACAGCCCGTCCAGCGAGCGCCCGTCGATGATCAAGATGATCGTCGGCCTGGGCTTCACCGCCCTGCCGGTGGCGCTGTTCCTGGCCGTGGGCTTCGGCTACTACTACACCGCGCTCAAGCTCACCGATCGGCTGATCGACACCCTGTTCCTGCTGATGTTCTGGATGGTGGTGGAAGCCACCTTCGTCCGCGGCATGGGCGTCGCCGCCCGCCGCCTGGCCTACCAGCGCGCGCTGTCGAAGCGGCAGAACACGCCCAAGGAAGGCATCGAAGGCACCGAAGTGGTGGAAGAGCCGACCCTGGGCATCGAGCAGATCAACGACCAGTCCATGCGCCTGATCCGTCTGGGCCTGCTGATCGGCTTCGTGGTCACCCTCTACTGGGTCTGGGCCGACCTGATCAGCGTGGTCTCCTACCTGGACAACGTGACCCTCTACCAGTACACCAGCGGCACCGGCGACGCGGCCTCCACCACGCCGATCAGCCTGAGCGACTTCATCATGGCGCTGGTCATCGCCGCCGTGACCGTCGCCCTGGCGCGCAACCTGCCCGGCCTGCTGGAAGTGCTGGTGCTGCAGCGCCTGACCCTGGCCCAGGGCAGCGCCTACGCCATCACCACCCTGCTGTCCTACACCATCAGCGGCGTCGGCATCGTCAGCGCGCTGTCCACCCTCGGGGTGAGCTGGGACAAGCTGCAATGGCTGGTGGCCGCACTGTCGGTCGGCCTGGGCTTCGGCCTGCAGGCGATCTTCTCCAACTTCGTCTCCGGCCTGATCATCCTCTTCGAGCGCCCGGTGCGGATCGGCGACGTGGTGACCATCGGCAACCTGTCCGGCACCGTCAGCCGCATCCGCATCCGCGCCACCACCATCACCGACTTCGACCGCAAGGAAATCATCGTCCCCAACCAGACATTCATCACCGGCCAGTTGGTGAACTGGTCGCTGAGCGATACGGTGACGCGGGTGACCATCAAGATCGGCCTGGCCTACGAGAGCGACCTGCCGCTGGCGCGCAAGATCATGCTCGACGCCGTCCACAGCAACTCGCGCGTCCTGCGCGACCCGGAGCCGGTGCTGTACTTCACCACCATCAGCGCCAGCACCTTCGACTACGAACTGCGCTTCCACGTCCGCGAACTGGGCGACCGCAACCCGGCGGTGGACGAAACCCTCACCCGCATCGCCCTGGCCTTCCGCGAGAACAACATCGACATGGCCTTCAACCAGGTCGACGTGTTCCTGAAGAACTTCCAGGGTCAGGAAGCGCAGGTCATCGTCGGGCAGCAGCAGCCCGCCGCCGCACCGGTGAAGATCAGCGCCCCCCAGGGCACTGACAAGCCCAGCAGCGACAAGGCCTGAGGGTGGACGCCTTCGGACAAGTCCGAGCACAATGCTCGGACTTGTCCGGAGTTAGATTGTGAAAAAGCTCGACCAACTGACCTTCGATAACCGCTTCGCCCGCCTGGGCGATGTCTTCTCCACCGAAGTCCTGCCCGACCCCATCGCCGACCCGCGCCTGGTCATCGCCAGCCCCTCGGCCATGAGGCTGCTCGACCTCGCCCCGAGCGAAGCGGACGACCCGGTGTTCGCGGAAATCTTCGCCGGCCACAAACTGTGGGACGCCGCCGAACCCCGGGCGATGGTCTACTCCGGCCATCAATTCGGCGCCTACAACCCGCGCCTGGGCGATGGCCGCGGCCTGCTGCTGGGCGAAGTGGTGAACGACGCCGGCGAGCACTGGGACTTGCACCTAAAGGGCGCCGGGCAGACGCCCTACTCGCGCATGGGCGATGGCCGCGCGGTGCTGCGTTCGTCGATCCGCGAGTTTCTCGCCAGCGAATACCTCGCCGCCCTCGGCATCCCCAGCAGCCGCGCCCTGTGCGTCACCGGCTCCAGCACCACGGTGTGGCGCGAGACCAAGGAAACCGGCGCCATGCTGCTGCGCCTGGCGCCCAGCCACGTGCGCTTCGGCCACTTCGAGTACTTCTACTACACCAAGCAGGAAGAACACCTGCGCACCCTCGGCGAGTTCGTCCTCGACGCCTACTACCCGCAGTGCCTGGCCGACGAAAAACCCTACCTCGCGTTCTTCCGCGAAGTGGTCGAGCGCAACGCCGAGATGATCGCCCTCTGGCAGGCCTATGGCTTCTGCCACGGCGTGATGAACACCGACAACATGTCGATCCTCGGCATCACCTTCGACTACGGCCCCTATGCCTTCCTCGACGACTTCGATGCCAACCACATCTGCAACCACTCCGACGACGCCGGCCGCTATGCCTTCAGCAACCAGGTGCCCATCGCCCACTGGAACCTCGCCGCGCTCGGCCAGGCGCTGACGCCCTTCGTCGAAGTGGACGACCTGCGCGCCACGCTGGACCTGTTCCTGCCGCTCTACCAGGCGCACTACCTGGACCTGATGCGCCGCCGCCTCGGCCTCACCCGCGCCGAAGACGGCGACCTGGAGCGGGTACAGCGCCTGCTGCAGACCATGCAGAAGGGTGCGGTGGACTACTCGCTGTTCTTCCGCCGCCTCGGCGAACAGGCACCGGAGCAGGCGCTGGCCGTGGTCCGCGCGGACTTCGTCGACCTCGCCGGTTTCGACGCCTGGGCCGCCGAGTACCGCGCCCGCGTCGAGCGCGAAGGCGGCAGCCAGGAAGACCGCCGCACCCGCATGCATGCGGTCAACCCGCTCTACGTGCTGCGCAACTACCTCGCCCAGGAAGCCATCAGCGCCGCCGAGCAAGGCGATTTCAGCGTGGTACGGCGGCTGCACGAAGTGCTCAGCAAACCCTTCGAAGAGCAGCCCGACGCCGAGGTCTTCACCCGGCGCCCGCCGGACTGGGGCCGTCACTTGGAGATCAGCTGCTCGTCTTGAGCGGCTCAGCGAAAAGCGATCTAGCGGCGCCCGCCCTGCATTGCTCCCGGTCATTGACCGGAGCCGGCCGCCGCTCGCATCCTCGGGCCTTTCTGCCAACAGGATGCTCGAACAATGAAACTGGAAACCCTGGCCATCCACGCCGGCTACAGCCCCGACCCGACCACCAAGGCCGTAGCCGTGCCGATCTACCAGACCACCTCCTACGCCTTCGACGACACCCAGCACGGCGCCGACCTGTTCGACCTCAAGGTCGCCGGCAACATCTACACGCGCATCATGAACCCCACCAACGCGGTGCTGGAGGAGCGCGTGGCGGCACTGGAAGGCGGCGTCGGCGCGCTGGCCGTGGCCTCGGGCATGGCCGCCATCACCTACGCCATCCAGACCGTGGCCGAAGCCGGCGACAACATTGTCTCGGTGGCCAAGCTCTACGGCGGCACCTACAACCTGTTCGCCCATACCCTGCCGCGCTTCGGCATCCAGACCCGCTTCGCGCCCCATGACGACATCACCGCCCTCGAAGCCCTGATCGACGAGCGCACCAAAGCGGTGTTCTGCGAATCCATCGGCAACCCGGCGGGCAACATCGTCGACCTCCAGGCCCTGGCCGACGCCGCGCATCGCCACGGCGTGCCGCTGATCGTCGACAATACCGTCGCCACGCCAATCCTCTGCCGACCCTTCGAGCACGGCGCCGACATCGTGGTCCATGCCCTGACCAAATACATCGGCGGCCACGGCACCAGCATCGGCGGCATGGTCGTGGACTCCGGCAAATTCCCCTGGGCCGAGAACAAGGCGCGCTTCCCGCTGCTCAACACGCCGGATGCGTCCTACCACGGCGTCACCTACACCGAAGCCTTCGGCCCCGCGGCCTTCATCGGCCGCTGCCGCGTGGTGCCGCTGCGCAACACCGGCGCCGCGCTCTCCCCGTTCAACGCCTTCCTCATCCTGCAGGGCCTGGAAACCCTGGCGCTGCGCATGGAGCGCCATTGCGACAACGCCCTGAAGGTCGCGCAGTACCTCAAGCAGCACCCGCAGGTGAGCTGGGTGAAGTACGCGGGGCTGCCGGATCACCCTGAACACCCCCTGGCCCAGCGCTACATGGGCGGCCAGCCGGCATCGATCCTCTCCTTCGGCATCAAGGGTGGGCAGGAGGCCGGTGCGCGCTTCATCGACGCGCTGAAGCTGGTGGTGCGCCTGGTCAACATCGGCGATGCCAAGTCCCTGGCCTGCCACCCGGCCTCCACCACCCACCGCCAGCTCAACGACGAGGAACTGGAGAAGGCCGGCGTGCCGCGCGACATGGTGCGCCTGTCCATCGGCATCGAGCACATCGACGACATCCTCGCCGACCTCGCCCAGTCGCTGCAGGCCTCCGAGGGCTGATGACCAGCGGCGCGCGCCGGCAGCGTGGATGTTTTCGCAGGATGGCGTGGAGCGAAGCGACACCCATCGCGGCGGATAACGCTACGCGTTATTCGCCCTACGGACTGTGAGCGGTTGCTTTTCGTAGGAGCGAGCTTGCTCGCGAACAGAATTATCCAGCCGCATCGGTTCTGGACGGTTCGCGAGCAAGGACTGGGCGTCCCCCTCGGTCCTACAGGTTGTCGGCAAACACCTGTGCTTTCCTGTCCGCGTAAATTCCGCCGCGCTGGATTTCGCGGACAAGCTCCGCTTGTATGGCATTGGGGTAGGAACCTGTCGGGGGCCGGATGATGAGGCAAGACCTTTTGGGGTATTGGCCAAAATAGACTCGCCCGAAGGGGCGAGACAAAAGCCATCCAACTCGAATAGCGAGCCCCCATAGACGCCAGAACCATGCCGGGTGGCATATCCCGCGGATCAGTCGACCGAAGAACCGGATGCTCCTCGCAGTTGATTATTCACAAGCAAGCCTCCACCTTGGCCTCATAGCCTCTGGAGCCCCAGCATGTCCGATTCCCTGATCATCCCCTGCCCGAACTGCAACGGTCTCAACCGCGTCCCCGCCGAGCGCCTGGGCGATGCGCCGCGCTGCGGCCGCTGCCAGTCGGCGGTCATCGTCGACCATCCCTTCGAGCTGAATGAAGCCAGCTTCGCCGCCCAGGCCAAGGGCGACCTGCCGCTGCTGGTGGACGTCTGGGCCGACTGGTGCGGCCCGTGCAAGGCCTTCGCGCCGGTGTTCGAGCAGGCCGCCGCACGCCTGTCAGGCAAGGTGCGCCTGGCCAAGCTGGACAGCGACGCCAACCCGAACCTCTCCACACGCCTGGGCATCCGCTCGATTCCCAGCCTGATCCTGCTGCGCAACGGCCAGGAAGTCGCGCGCCAGAGCGGCGCCATGCCACTGCCACAGTTGCTGGACTGGCTATCGCGCAACGGTATCTGAAGCCTCGCCCCTGAGCGTTCCGGTCAATCCGCGCGGTCATTGCCAGGCCGCGCGGCGCAGCTAACCTTGGGCAGACGACAAACAGGCGAACCGGAGCGCACCCATGCCTTATCCCGAAGAGTTCATCCGTCAGCTCACCGAAGAACACATCGCCTTCGTCAAGCGCACCGGCCTCAAGGCCGAAGTGCTGGAGCCGGGCCACGTGCGCCTGCGCATGCCGCTCAAGGGCAACGAGAACCACATCCACAACATGTACGCCGGCGCCTTGTTCACCGTGGCGGAACTGCCCGGTGGCATCCTGATGCTGACCAGCTTCGATGCGCGGCACTACTACCCCATCGTCAAGGAAGCCGGCCTGCGCTTCCTGCGCCCCGCCGCCAGCGACATCACCGTCGACGCCTGGCTCAGCGAGGAAGAAATCCAGCGCATCGCCGAAGAGGCGACCCACAACGGCAAGTCCGACTTCGTCCTCGACCTGCAACTCAAGGATAAAGACGGCACCGTCGTTGCCGAGAGCCACGCCATCTATCAGTTGCGCAGCCGCTGACGACAAGCCGTTGCCTTGTATCAAGGTGAAATTTCCTACGTGGCGCGACAGTGGATGCGCCACAGAGGGAAGCCACCATGTACAGGAACCTGCTCGTCGCCCACGACCTCAGCGTAGAAGCGGACATCGCGGTACGCCGCGCCGCCCAACTGGCCCGCCAGCACGGTGCGCACGTCACCTTGCTGCATGTGATCGAGGAGTATTTCCCCGACCGCATGATGGACACCGTCCGTGAGGCTGCCGAGGTCGCGCTGCGCGACGCCGCGGTGGCCAACGCCATCGCCGACTATCAGTTGCTGATCCGCCAGGGCCGCGCCGCGACCACCGTTACCCAGGCGGCGCAGGAGCTCAAGACCGACCTGCTGCTGATCGGTGCGCATCACCAGCAACTACTTGAGCGTTTCGACGGCACCACCCTGGAGCGCATCGCCCGCCATTGCCGCACGCCGATCCTGCTGGCAGTGGACGAGTCCGCCGTGCCCTACGCCAGGGCGCTGGCCGGCCTGGACCTGTCCCTGTGCGCCTGCCAGGCCTGGCGTGCCGGTTACCGGCTGCTGCCGACCGACGCCGCGCTGCTGGCGCTCAACGCCTATCAGCCAGGCAAGACCGACCGCGCCGACGAACATCTGGAAACCCAGCGCGCGCTGCTGCGCCAGACGCTACAGGACGAGCGCACGCAGTTGCCGGCCGAAGGGCCGCAGTTGCTCTGTGCGGTGCAACCGGGAAACTTCCAGCAGGCGCTGGAAACCGCCCTGAAGGAATGGATGCCGGACCTGCTGGTCCTCGGCAGCCGCAGCCGGGGCGCCATCGAGCAGGCCATGCTCGGCAGCTCGACCCGCTATTTCCTGCGCCGACCACCGTGCGACATCCTCATTTCGCAATGAGGCGGCACTGCGCACGCTCCCGGGCCGGAAGCGCCGCTCGACCGTCAGGACATCAGGCTTCCAGCAGGTTGTGCAGCTCGACGAACTGCTGGGTCAGCTTGTGCCGCGGCTCCAGGAAGATCAGCGGAGTGCACGCCTGGTGCGACTCGCGCATCTTCACCGAGCTCATCAGGTAGACCGGCAGCACCGGCAGTTCCTCCTCGACCAGTTCATCCAGCAACTGCTGCGGCAGGGTGGCACGCGGCTGGAACTGGTTGACCACGATGCCTTCGACTTCCAGGTCTTCGTTGTGGTCTTCCTTCAGTTCCTCGATCTCCTGCAGCAGCCCGTACAGCGCCTGGCGGGAAAAACTGTCGCAATCGAAGGGAATCAGGCAGCGATCGGCGGCTATCAGAGCCGAAACCGTGTAGAAGTTCAGCGCCGGCGGGGTATCCAGGTAGATCCGATCGTAGTCGTCGGCCAGTTCGTCCAGCAGTTTGCGCAGCTTGTTGATCTTGTGCTTCTGCTCGAGCTTGGGCTGCAGGTCGGCCAGTTCCGGGCTCGCGGTGACGATATGCAGGTTGTCGAACGGAGTTTCGTAGATATCGACCTTGCCCTTGCGGCTGAAGGGGCCGGACGCGAGGGTCTGCTTGAAGAAATCGGCGATTCCCACCGGCAGGTCCTCGCCGGTCAGGCCGGTGAGGTAGTGGGTCGAGTTGGCCTGGGCATCCAGGTCCACCAGCAGCGTGCGATACCCCTCCGCCGCGCTGACCGCCGCCAGGTTGCAAGCGATGCTCGACTTGCCCACTCCACCTTTCTGATTGAACACCACGCGCCGCATGAGCCTGCCTCCGGAAGCCATTCGAGTGCTCCGGATTCTATGCAATGCCCATGACAACGGCGAGCCCTCCGTCGAACGGTTCAGCCATCCGCGCGCAAGGCGGCTACCTCGCGGGTCAGCAGGTCGATGAAGGACTGCGCCAGCGGCGAGCGTTCGTCGCGCCGGCGCACCAGCCAGACCGAGCTGGTCGCCCCCGGATCGAGCAGCGTGCGGTAGACCACACCGTCCACCCGCGTACGGCGGAACGAGGCCGGCAGCATGCTGACGCCCAGCCCGGCGGCCACCAGGCCGATGATGGTCATCGCCTCGCCGGCCTCCTGGGCGATGCGCGGGCTGAAGCCGGCCTGCCGCGACAGGGCGAGCAACTGGGCGTAGAGGCCGGTGCCGTAGTTGCGGGGGAAGAACACGAAAGGCTCGTCTGCCAGCGCGGCGATCTCCAGGCCGTCCTGGCTGGACTCGGCCAGCGGGTGGTCGGCGCGCAGCACCGCCACCAGCGGCTCGCTGAACAGCTCCACCGCCTCCAGGGTCTCCGGCAGCGGCACCGGCCGGATCAGGCCAACCTGTACACGCTCCTCCAGCAACGCCTGGACGGCCTGGCCGCTGCTCAGTTCCTGCAGATCCAGGTGGACATCCGGATAGGCCTGGCGGAAGGCCAGGATGCTGCGCGGAAGGGTCGAGGTGAAGGGGGCGGAGGCAGTGAAGCCGATCTTCAGTTCGCCGAGTTCGCCCTGGTGCGCCCGGCGCGCCAGCAGCACCGCACGATCGACCTGCTGCAGCACCAGCCGCGTCTCGGCGAGGAACAGTTGCCCCGCCTCGGTGAGCGCCACGCGGCGGTTGGTACGCTCCAGCAGGCGCGCACCGATCTCTTCTTCCAGCGCCTGGATCTGCTGGCTCAGCGGCGGCTGGGAAATCCCCAGTTGCTCGGCGGCGCGCCCGAAGTGCAGCTCTTCGGCCACGGCGATGAAGTAACGCAGGTGTCGCAGTTCCATGAAGCCCTCGCTGAAGTGTCGGCACTCAGTAGGAGCGGACTCTGTCCGCGATCGGCTGGGTGCCGTGCGGTTCGCGAGCAGGCTCGCTCCTACAAGGAGCACCGCCGCCGAACTGCAGGAGCGAGCTTGCTCGCGAACCTGTTCAAGCAGCGTGACTCCGTCAGTGATTCGTAAAACGAATCAAACGTGTCGATTAATATATTGGAAATAATAAAGCCCGCTCCTTATCCTTTCCACACAAGCCCAATAACGACTACCAACCTGCTCCTTGCCTGGCCGCGCGGGCCCTTGCCGCCACTCCAGGCGCTCTGCTGTCGCCTATCCGAGGTGTGTCGTGAGTCAACCTGCCCTGCGGGCTTTGCGGGAAGAACCTTCCATTGCGGCCAAGCCGGCTGTCGTACAAGAGCCATCGGCCGCGAACGATCCAGCCGACCTGTCGCCTGGTCTACTGATGGGCGCGCGCGAAGCCAACGGCGACATGGCGCGCGTCGTCGAAGAGATCGAAACCTACATCGAGAAAGGCACCCCGGAATTCATGCGCACGTCGCTTGCGCTGTTCTCCGGCGGCTTCGCTACCTTCGCCCTGCTCTACTGCGTGCAGCCGATGATGCCGGTGCTGTCCAAAGCCTTCAGCCTGACCGCCGCGCAGAGCAGCCTGGTGCTGTCGATCTCGACCATCACCATGGCGTTCGGCCTGTTGGTCACCGGGCCGATCTCCGACGCCATCGGGCGCAAGTCGATCATGGTCGCCTCGCTGATCCTCGCCGCCCTGTTCACCCTCGGCAGCGCGGTGATGCCGACCTGGCACGGCGTCCTGCTGATGCGCGCGCTGCTCGGCCTGGCTCTCAGCGGCCTGGCGGCGGTGGGGATGACCTACCTCGCCGAGGAAATCCACCCGCAGCACATCGGCCTGTCCATGGGGCTGTACATCGGCGGCAACGCCATCGGTGGCATGAGCGGCCGGCTGATCAGCGGCGTGCTGGTGGACTACGTGAACTGGCATGTGGCGCTGGCCACGCTGGGTGTGCTCGCCCTGGCCGCAGCGTTGCTGTTCTGGCGCATCCTCCCCGAGTCGAGGAACTTCCGCCCGGCGCCGCTCAGACCGCGCCAGTTGGCCGAAGGCTTCCGCGGCCATCTCCGTGATGCCGGCCTGCCCTGGCTGTTCCTCGTGGGCTTCCTGCTGATGGGCGCCTTCGTCACCCTGTTCAATTACATCGGCTACCGTCTGCTGGCCGATCCGTATCACTTGAGCCAGGCACTGGTCGGCGTGCTGTCGGTGGTCTACCTGTCGGGCATCTACAGCTCGGCGTGGGTCGGCTCCCTGGCGGATCGCCTGGGCCGGCGCAAGGTGCTCTGGGCGATGATCGCGCTGATGCTCGGCGGCGTGCTGGTCACCCTGTTGCAACCGCTGGCCCTGGTACTGGTCGGCCTGCTGGTGTTCACCTTCGGCTTCTTCGGCGCGCATTCGGTGGCCAGCAGCTGGATCGGCCGTCGTGCCCTGAAGGCCAAGGGCCAGGCGTCGTCGCTGTACCTGTTCTGCTACTACACCGGCTCCAGCGTCGCCGGCACCGCTGGCGGCCTGTTCTGGCACCAGTACGGCTGGAACGGCGTGGGCCTGTTCATCGCCAGCCTGCTGGGCATCGGCCTGCTGGTGGCCCTGCACCTGGCGCGCCTGCCAGTGTTACCGCGCGACCTGCCTGCGCTCAACAAGGCTGGGTAGTTTCTACACACAAGATAATCTGCATGCCTAAAAACGACATGGAACGGTCGTACAAAGACATTTATCTCAGATCCGACAGCGCCTGCCAGGCGGGCGTTGTGGGATAAATTCCCAACCTACGACTTAAGTCGTAACAGAATGTGGCGCGATCCTTGCGTTCATTATGTCGAACGACTTGTTGGAATCCTGAAACGGACCTCGACTCCCGCAGTACGCAATTCCCTCCGTAGTTGTAGGTAAAGCATGAGCAGCACCCCCTCTTCCGGGCTCTCCCAGGGCCTGCAAAATCGTCACGTCACGATGCTTTCGATCGCCGGTGCCATTGGCGCGGGCCTGTTCGTCGGTTCCGGCCACGCCATCGCCGAGGCCGGCCCGGCCGTCATGGTTTCCTATCTGATCGCCGGCCTGCTGGTGGTGCTGGTGATGCGCATGCTGGCCGAAATGGCCGTCGCGCAGCCGGACAGCGGCTCCTTCTCCACCTACGCCGATCGCGCCATCGGCCACTGGGCCGGTTTCACCATCGGCTGGCTGTACTGGTGGTTCTGGGTCCTGGTGATCCCGCTGGAAGCCAACGCCGCCGCCGCGATCATCCACGCCTGGTTCCCCGGCGCACCGATCTGGATCCTGGCCTTCGTGATCACCTCCGCGCTGACCGTGACCAACCTGTTCAGCGTGAAGAACTACGGTGAGTTCGAATTCTGGCTGGCGCTGATCAAGGTCGTCTCGATCATCGCCTTCCTGGTGCTGGGCTGCGCCGCCATCTTCGGCTTCTCGCCCAACAGCGAAGTCTCCGGCATCGGCCACCTGACCAGCGAAGGCTTCCTGCCCAAGGGCTGGGGCGCCGTGCTCGCCGCGCTGCTGACCACCATGTTCTCCTTCATGGGCTCGGAAATCGTCACCATCGCCGCCACCGAGTCCAAGGACCCGGAGCAGCAGATCACCCGCGCCACCAACTCGGTGATCTGGCGTATCGCGCTGTTCTACCTGCTATCGATCCTGATCGTGGTCTGCCTGGTACCGTGGAACGACCCGCGCCTGGTGAGCATGGGCTCCTACCAGACCGTGCTGGAACACCTGCACATCCCGTATGCCAAGCTGATCGTCGACATCATCGTGCTGGTCTCGGTGACCAGTTGCCTGAACTCGGCGCTCTACACCGCCTCGCGCATGATGTACTCCCTGAGCAAGCGTGGCGACGCACCGAAGATCGCCCAGGTGACCAGCGCCAGCCGCACCCCGGTCTACGCCGTGCTGCTGTCCACCGCCATGGCCTTCCTCTGCACCTTCGCCAACTACCTGGCCCCGGCCGAAGTGTTCAACTTCCTGCTGGCCAGCTCCGGCGCCATCGCTCTGCTGGTGTACCTGGTGATCGCCCTGTCGCAGCTGCGCATGCGCAAGAAGCTGCTCGCCCAGGGCCACCAGTTGAAGCTGAAGATGTGGCTGTTCCCGTGGCTGACGTGGGCGGTGATCCTGTTCATCGTCGGCGCCCTGGTGATCATGCTGATCCGTCCGGACCACCGCATGGAAGTGGTCGCCACCACCCTGCTGACCGTCGTGGTGGTCTGCTCCGGCCTGCTGGTGTCCAACCGCCGCAAGTCCCAGCGCGCCGCCGGGCTGGTGGGCGACGCTGCGTGATGCACTCTGATGGGGCTTGAGGCTCTTTGAGGGAATGAGCCCCGCTGCAGAGCGGGGCTTTTTTCATTGCGTCGTGGAGCACCGTGCCGTGCGGTTCGCGAGCAAGGACTGGGCGTCCCCCTCGGTCCTACGAAGAGCCGATGCTCCGCTCTGGCTCTTAAGGTCTGCCAGAGAAATATCCGCGCACGCCGAATGCCCCGTTCAGGAGGCCTCGTTGAAGCGGAGTTTCAGGGGTTGAGCGACATGGATGTCGCGAGAGCTGCGATGGGCCAGGGATGGCCCTTCGCAGCGTGCCCCTGAAACTCCGCTTCAACGAGGGTATTTTTCGCCCCAAGCGAAAAACCGGATGTCCGGGGCAAGACCTTTGGTTACTTTGGGGCGTTTGCCAAAGTAACTCGCCCGAGGGGGCGAAACTCAGAGTCCACGCGCACGCCGAAGCGGCGCAGAAACTCCCAAGCCAACGCAGCAAACCTGCAACACCAGAGCAACAGAAAGCACCGGCCCTGCTGGCCGGTCGCGGGCATGGCCCGCTCCTACAGGGAGCTCGCTGGCGGATACAAAAAAGCCCCGCGGATGCGGGGCTTTTCAGTGAAACGTCAGGCTCAGTGATACCGTGCCGACAGTTCGTGCACCGCCTCGAAGAAGGCGCCGGCATGGGCCGGGTCGACTTCAGGGGTAATGCCATGACCGAGGTTGAACACGTGGCCATCGCCATTACCGAAGGCGCCGAGGATGCGTGCCACCTCGGCACGGATGGCTTCCGGCTTGGCGTAGAGCACCGACGGGTCCATGTTGCCTTGCAGGGCGACCTTGTCGCCGACGCGGGCACGGGCGCTGCCGATATCGCAGGTCCAGTCCAGGCCGAGGGCCTCGGCGCCAGTGTCGGCCATCGATTCCAGCCACAGCCCGCCGCCCTTGGTGAAGAGGATCACCGGCACACGGCGCCCTTCGTGTTCGCGGATCAGGCCGTCGACGATCTTCTGCATGTAGGCCAGGGAGAACTCCTGGTACGCCGCCGCCGATAGGCTGCCGCCCCACGAGTCGAAGATCTGCACCGCCTGGGCGCCCGCCAGGATCTGGCCGTTCAGGTAGCTGGTGACCGACTGCGCCAGCTTGTCCAGCAGCGCGTGCATGGCCTGCGGATTGTCGTAGAGCATCGCCTTGGTCTTGCGGAAGTCGCGGCTGGAGCCGCCTTCGACCATGTAGGTGGCCAGGGTCCAGGGACTGCCGGAGAAACCGATCAGCGGCACGCGACCGTTCAGTTCGCGGCGGATGGTGCGCACGGCGTCCATCACGTAACCCAGGTCCTTCTCCGGATCGGGGATCGGCAGGGCATCGATGTCGGCCTGGGTGGTCACGACCTTCTTGAAACGCGGGCCTTCGCCGGTCTCGAAGAACAGGCCCTGGCCCATGGCGTCGGGGATGGTGAGGATGTCGGAGAAGAGGATCGCCGCGTCCAGCTGCGGGTAACGGTCCAGCGGCTGCAGGGTCACCTCGCAGGCCAGCTGCGGGTTCATGCACAGGCTCATGAAGTCACCGGCCTTGGCGCGGGTCGCGCGGTATTCCGGCAGGTAGCGGCCGGCCTGGCGCATCATCCAGACGGGGGTGACATCGACGGGCTGCTTGAGCAGGGCGCGGAGGAAGCGATCGTTCTTCAAGGCAGTCATAACGGCATCCGGCAAAAAAGTGCGGGTATTTTCGCAAAGCCCAAAAGAAAAGGCACGGCGGGTGCCGTGCCTTTTGTCCATCGCGGCATTCTGCCGCAGTGGTTTTAGTTCTTTGTAGGAGCGAGCTTGCTCGCGAACAAGGCCCCGCTGTGGGCTCAGGGTTCGCGAGCAAGCTCGCTCCTACATATCCAGGCTTAGACGCCGAGGTAGTCGAGGATGCCTTCGGCGGCGGTACGGCCCTCGAAGATCGCGGTCACCACCAGGTCGGAACCGCGGACCATGTCGCCACCGGCGAAGATCTTCGGGTTGCTGGTCTGGTGCTTGAACTGCGCGGCGGCCGGGGCGATGACGCGGCCCTGGCTGTCGATTTCCACCTGGTGCTGGTCGAACCACGGAGCCGGGCTCGGGCGGAAGCCGAAGGCGATCAGCACGGCTTCCGCCGGAATGATCTCCTCGGAACCCGGGATCGGCTCGGGGCTGCGACGGCCACGGGCGTCCGGTTCGCCGAGACGGGTCTCGACCACCTTCACGCCTTCCACCTTGTCCTCGCCGACGATGGCGATGGGCTGGCGGTTGAAGAGGAATTTCACGCCTTCTTCCTTGGCGTTCTTCACCTCTTTGCGCGAGCCGGGCATGTTCTCTTCGTCACGGCGGTAGGCGCAGGTCACGCTCTTGGCGCCCTGGCGAATGGAGGTGCGGTTGCAGTCCATCGCGGTGTCGCCACCGCCCAGTACCACGACGCGCTTGCCCTTCATGTCGACGAAGTCTTCCGGCGACTTCTCGAAGCCCAGGTTGCGGTTCACGTTGGCGATCAGGAAGTCCAGCGCATCGTGCACGCCGGGCAGGTCCTCGCCGGGGAAGCCGCCTTTCATGTAGGTGTAGGTGCCCATGCCCATGAACACGGCATCGTACTCATCGAGCAGTTGCTCCAGGGTGACATCCTTGCCGATCTCGGTGTTCAGGCGGAACTCGATGCCCATGCCGGTGAAGACTTCGCGACGGCGCGAGAGCACCTGCTTCTCCAGCTTGAACTCGGGGATGCCGAAGGTCAGCAGGCCGCCGATTTCCGGGTTCCTGTCGAACACCACCGGGGTCACGCCGTTGCGCACCAGTACGTCGGCGCAGCCAAGGCCCGCCGGGCCCGCACCGATCACGGCGACGCGCTTGCCGGTGGGTTTGACCTTGGACATGTCCGGGCGCCAGCCCATGGCGAAGGCGGTGTCGGTGATGTACTTCTCCACCGAGCCGATGGTGACCGCGCCGAAGCCGTCGTTGAGGGTGCAGGCGCCTTCGCACAGGCGGTCCTGCGGGCACACCCGGCCGCAGACTTCCGGCAGGGTGTTGGTCTGGTGGGACAGCTCGGCGGCGGCGAGGATGTTGCCTTCGGAAACCAGCTTCAACCAGTTGGGGATGAAGTTGTGTACCGGGCACTTCCACTCGCAGTAAGGGTTACCGCAGCCCAGGCAACGGTGGGCCTGGTCAGCCGCCTGCTGCGGCTTGAACAGGTCGTAGATTTCCACGAACTCGCGCTTGCGCTGGCGAAGAAGCTTCTTCTTCGGATCCTTGCGCCCGACTTCGATGAACTGGAAGTCATTGTTAAGACGTTCAGACATTTTCAGACCTCATCAAACTTCAGGCGCTTATTGCGGGTTGGCACGAGTGCTGGTCAGCAGGGAACCCAGGCTTGCGGCCTTCGGTTTCACCAGCCAGAACCGACGCAGGTAGTCGTCGAGGTTCTCCAGCAGATGTGCGCCCCACTCGCTCGCCGTTTCCGCCACGTACTCGACCAGCACCTTGCGCAGATGGTTGCGCTGGGCTTCCATCGCTTCGCCGCTGATCCGCTGGATTTCCACCAGCTCATGGTTCACGCGGTCGACGAAGGTGTTGTCCATGTCGAGGACATAAGCGAAGCCGCCGGTCATGCCGGAGCCGAAGTTGTAGCCGGTCTTGCCCAGTACGCAGATGAAGCCGCCGGTCATGTATTCGCAGCAGTGGTCACCGGTGCCTTCCACCACGGCGTGGGCGCCGGAGTTGCGCACGCCGAAACGCTCGCCCGCGGTGCCGGCGGCGAACAGCTTGCCGCCGGTGGCGCCGTACAGGCAGGTGTTGCCGACGATGGCCGACTCCTGCGACTTGAACGGGCTGCCCTTGGGCGGGGTGACGACCAGCTTGCCGCCGGTCATGCCCTTGCCCACGTAGTCGTTGGCGTCGCCTTCCAGGTACAGGTGCAGGCCGCCGGCGTTCCACACGCCGAAGCTCTGCCCCGCGGTGCCCTTGAAGCGGAAGGTGATCGGCGACTTGGCCATGCCCTGGTTGCCGTGGACCTTGGCGATCTCGCCGGAAATCCGCGCGCCGATGGAACGGTCGCAGTTGCAGATATCCAGTTCGTATTCGCCGCCCTTGGCGCCTTCGATGGCGGCACGCGACAGCTCGATCATCTTCTCGGCCAGCAGGCCCTGGTCGAACGGCGGGTTCTTCTCGACTTCGCAGAACTGCGGCTTCTCGGCCGGGATCAGGTCGCTGCCCAGCAGCGGCGTGAGGTCGAGGTTGCCCTGCTTGGGCGTCTCGCCCGGCAGGATTTCCAGCAGGTCGGTGCGGCCGATCAGTTCTTCCAGGCTGCGCACGCCGAGCTTGGCCAGCCACTCACGGGTTTCGCTGGCGATGAAGGTGAAGAAGTTCACCACCATGTCCACGGTGCCGATGAAATGGTCCTTGCGCAGCTTGTCGTTCTGGGTGGCGACGCCGGTGGCGCAGTTGTTCAGGTGGCAGATGCGCAGGTACTTGCAGCCCAGGGCGATCATCGGCGCGGTGCCGAAGCCGAAGCTCTCGGCGCCGAGGATGGCCGCCTTGATGACGTCCAGGCCGGTCTTCAGGCCGCCGTCGGTCTGTACCCGGACCTTGCCGCGCAGGTCGTTGCCGCGCAGGGTCTGGTGCGCCTCGGCGAGGCCCAGCTCCCACGGGGAACCGGCGTACTTGATGGAGGTGATCGGCGAGGCGCCGGTACCGCCGTCATAGCCGGAGATGGTGATCAGGTCGGCATAGGCCTTGGCCACGCCGGCGGCGATGGTGCCCACGCCCGGCTCGGAGACCAGCTTCACCGAGACCAGCGCCTGCGGGTTGACCTGCTTGAGGTCGAAGATCAGCTGGGCGAGGTCTTCGATGGAGTAGATGTCGTGGTGCGGCGGCGGCGAGATCAGGGTCACGCCGGGCACCGCGTAGCGCAGGCGGGCGATCAGGCCGTTGACCTTGCCGCCGGGCAGCTGGCCGCCCTCGCCGGGCTTGGCGCCCTGGGCCACCTTGATCTGCAGGACTTCGGCGTTGACCAGGTATTCCGGGGTCACACCGAAGCGGCCGGTGGCCACCTGCTTGATCTTCGAGCTTTTCAGCGTGCCGTAGCGCGCCGGGTCTTCGCCACCCTCACCGGAGTTGGAGCGGCCGCCCAGGCGGTTCATGGCCTCGGCCAGCGCTTCATGGGCCTCCGGCGACAGCGCGCCGAGGGAGATACCGGCGGCGTCGAAGCGTTTGAAGATGGACTCCAGCGGCTCGATCTCGTCCAGGCTCAGCGGCTGCTCGACGGTTTTCACCTTGAGCAGGTCGCGCAGCATCGAGACCGGACGCTGGTCGACCAGCGCGGTGTATTCCTTGAACCTGGCGTAGTCGCCCTGCTGCACGGCGGCCTGCAGGGTGTTGACCACGTCCGGGTTGTAGGCGTGGTACTCGCCGCCGTAGACGAACTTCAGCAGGCCACCCTGCTGGATCGCCTTGCGGTTGTTCCAGGCTTCATTGGCCAGCAGCTTCTGCTCGTTCTCGATATCGAGGAAGCGCGCGCCCTGGATACGGCTCGGGGTGCCCGGGAAGCACAGGCCGGTGACTTCGTCGGACAGGCCGATGGCTTCGAACAGCTGGGCGCCACGGTAGGAGGCGATGGTGGAGATGCCCATCTTCGAGAGGATCTTCAGCATCCCCTTGGAGATGCCCTTGCGGTAGTACTTGAAGACCTCGTAGAGGTCGCCCAGCACTTCGCCGGTGCGGATCAGGTCGGCCAGCACCTCGTAGGCGAGGAACGGGTAGACCGCGGACGCACCGAAGCCCACCAGCACCGCGAAGTGGTGCGGGTCACGGGCGGTGGCGGTTTCCACCAGGATGTTGGAATCGCAGCGCAGACCGGTCTGCACCAGGCGATGGTGCACGGCGCCGACGGCCAGGGCCGCATGCACCGGCAGCTTGCCGGGGGCGATGTGACGGTCGGACAGCACCAGCAGCACCTTGCCGGCGCGCACGGCTTCCTCGGCCTGGTCGGCGATGTTGCGCACGGCCGCCTCGAGGCCGACGGACTCGTCGTAGTTCAGATCGATGTGGTGCAGGTCGAAGCCCGGACGCTCCAGGTTCATCAGGGTCCGCCACTTGGCCGGGGAGATCACCGGGGTGGTCAGGATCGCCTGGTTGGCGTGGTGCGGGGACTCTTCGAAGATGTTCTGCTCTATCCCTAAGCAGGTTTCCAGGGACATCACGATCGCTTCGCGCAGCGGGTCGATCGGCGGGTTGGTGACCTGCGCGAAGACCTGGCGGAAGTAGTCGTAGGGCGAGCGGATGCGCTTGGACAGCACCGCCATCGGGGTGTCGTCGCCCATCGAGCCGACCGCTTCCTGGCCCTGCTCGGCGAGCGGGCGCAGCACCTGGTCACGCTCCTCGAAGGTGACCTGGAACATCTTCATGTATTGCTTGAGCTGGTCGCCGTCGTAGCTGGCCACGCCCTGGTCGTCGTCCAGGGTGGCCTGGATGCGCAGCGCGCTCTGGCGCAGCCACTGCTTGTACGGGTGGCGCGACTTCAGACGGTTATCGATGTCCTCGGTCTGCAGCAACTGGCCGGTCTCGGTGTCCACCGCGAGGATCTGGCCCGGACCGACGCGGCCCTTGGCGATGACGTCCTCTGGCTTGTAGTCCCACACGCCGATTTCCGAGGCGAGGGTGATGTAGCCGTTCTTGGTGGTCACCCAGCGCGAGGGACGCAGGCCGTTGCGGTCGAGCAGGCAGACGGCGTAGCGGCCGTCGGTCAGCACGACGCCGGCGGGGCCGTCCCACGGCTCCATGTGCAGCGAGTTGAATTCGTAGAACGCGCGCAGGTCGGCGTCCATGGTCTCGACGTTCTGCCAGGCCGGCGGAATGATCATGCGCAGGCCACGGAACATGTCCATGCCGCCAGTGACCATCAGCTCAAGCATGTTGTCCATGCTGGAGGAGTCCGAACCCACGCGGTTGACCAGCGGGCCGAGCTCGTCCAGGTCCGGCATCCACTCGTTGGCGAACTTGGCGCGACGGGCCTGGGCCCAGTTGCGGTTGCCGGTGATGGTGTTGATCTCGCCGTTGTGCGCCAGCAGGCGGAACGGCTGGGCCAGCGGCCATTTCGGCAGGGTGTTGGTCGAGAAGCGTTGGTGGAAGACGCAGATGGCGGTCTTCAGGCGCTCGTCGGAGAGGTCCGGATAGAAGGCGGCGAGGTCCGCCGGCATCATCAGGCCCTTATAGATGATGGTCTTGTGCGAGAAGCTGCAGATGTAGTGGTCGGCGTCCTCGGCGTTGGCCACGGAGGAGCGGCGACGGGAGCTGAACAGCTTGACCGCGAATTCCTGGTCGGACAGGCCTTCACCGCCGATGAACACCTGCTCGATCTGCGGCAGGCGCTCCAGCGCCAGGCGACCCAGGACGCTGGTATCGATCGGCACCTTGCGCCAGCCGACCAGCGTAAGGCCGGCGCGCTCGATCTCGCGATTCATGTTCGCGCGGGCGGCTTCGGCTTTCACCGGGTCCTGGTTGAAGAACACCATGCCCACGGCATATTGGCCGGGCAGCTCGACGCCAAAGGACTCCTTGGCCACGGCACGCAGGAACTGGTCGGGCTTCTGGATCAGCAGCCCACAGCCGTCCCCGGTTTTTCCGTCCGCGTTGATCCCACCTCGGTGGGTCATGCAGGTCAGTGCTTCGATGGCGGTTTGCAGAAGTTCGTGGCTTGCCTCGCCCGTCATATGGGCGATCAGACCGAATCCGCAGTTATCCTTGAACGTCTCAGGATGGTACAGACCTGCTTTCATAGGGAACTCTCACCGGCAAAACTTTTTAAATTTCCAGGGGCTGTTGACGTTTCGCCATGCGCCGCATTGCCGCGCCCTGTTCGCTCAGGCTGGCCGTTTCCCGCGCACTCCAAAGGCGCGGGCTGCCTCTTCGTGCAGTGCCGCTCAGCCCCTGGTTCACCTGGAATGACGCAAACCGCGTTGTTTGCCGCGTCTTACCCTACGCGGCGGCGGTTCCGCCCTGGCCATGACTCAACGTCAGCAGACCCATCTTCAAGCACTTCGCCTGTCTACTCGCTCAAGCGGCAAGTTTCCGATAGGCAAAGGGAGGTCATTGTACACATGGCGAAAGCGACGTCACTAATTTTTGTGACGCACCATCGAAATCCGATGTCGCATTTCTGAAAGAAAAATGCCGAAACCCGCAGAAGCGGGTTTCGGCATTTTCATTTTTGCGACGTCGCGGGTTTTCAGCGTGCGCCAGCGATCTCCTGCTGGATGCTGGAGAAGGTGCGCGACCAGGGCTTGGAGGCCTGGATCTTCGCCGGCAACTTCTTGATCGCGGCCTGCGCCGAAGCCCGATCGGCAAAGCTGCCGTAGGTCACGACGTAGAACGGCTTGCCCTGCAGGTTCTTGCGGAAGTAGCGGTACTCGCCGCCGCCCTGCTGGCTGATGAAGGCCTTGGCGCTGGCTTCCGAGCCGGTGCCCAGCACCTGCACGGAGTAGCGCGATCCGGCCTGGGACTGGTACCAGCTACTGCTACCGGCGCTACCGCGGGATGCGGCAGGCTTGCTTGCCGTGGCCGGCTTGGCGCTGGCGACGGTGGTTGCCGGCTTGCTGGCTGCCGGCTTGGCGGCCTGGACGGGCTTGGCGGAGGCGGTGGGCTTGACCGGTTCCGGACGCGGCGCGGGCGTCGGAGCCGGTTGCGGCGCGGCGGCCTGCTGCTGGGTCGACGCCGGCGGCACCGGATTCAGTGGCGTCGGGCCGTTGTTGGCCAGCGGCGTCACCGGCGGCGCGGTGCTGGTCACGGTCGGAGGAATTGCCGCGGACGGCAGACCGCCTTCGTCGGCATCTTCCTGCCCGCCGGCCTGGGCCAACGGCTCGCGAATCACCGGCTGGCTTTCACCCACCAGTGGCAGCGGCAACGGTTGGTTGGAACCGGCGAATTCGACCGAGGGACCGGCGCCCTGGGCGTCTGGCTGCGGGGCGGCACCGTTGAGCGGCAATTGCGAGGAGGTTTGCGCGGCGGTGCTCGGAGCGTCCGGCTTGCTGGTCTTGCCCTGCATGAACCAGGCGGCGATCACGCCGATGGCGACCACGCCAAGGATCGCCAGGTGCTTCTTCGGCAGCTTGAAGCCGGGGCCAGCGGCCTTGCGGGCGCCGCCACGGTCAGCCAGCATCGCCTCGATCATGGCGTCGCGGGCCGTCTGGTTGATCGCTCCCGGCCAGCCGCCGGACTGTTCGTGGATGTCGGCCAGCAAGTCGGCGGAGATCAGCTCGATGCCCTGCCCGGCGCCTTCCAGGCGCTGCGCCAGGTACTCGCGCGTCTCTTCTTCGCTGTAGGGCTGCAACTCGATGGCGTGGAAACGCTCCTCGCCTTCGGACAGCACGTCCAGGCGCGACAGCAGCGCCGGCTCGCCGAACAGGAAGACATGCAGGCGCGCCTCGGTGTTGCCGGCAGCCAGGAGCAGCAGCACTTCCAGGGCGTCATCGCGCAGTTGCTCGGCATCGTCCACCAGCAGATAGACGTCCTGCCCGGTGATCGCCAGTTGGGCAACCTTGGCCAGGATGGCTTCGAGGCTGGTCTGGGTAATGCCCAGGCCCTGCGCCAACTGGCGCAACAGGGTCGCCTCGTCGGCCACCGTGCGACCGGAGATCACCACGCTGGACACCGCATCCTTGTTGGTGCTGGCCACCAATGCCTGGCGCAGCAGCGTCTTGCCGCTGCCCAGCGGGCCGGTTACGGCCAGCAGCAGGTGACTGTAGCGCGCCAGGTGGTGCAGTTGCCCCAGCACAGGCTTGCGCTGCGCAGGGAAGAACTTGAAGCCGGGAACCCGCGGTGCGAACGGGTCATGACTGAACTGGTAGTGGGCCAGAAAGGCCTCATCGGCATGCAAACTGGACATGGGACCTCAATGCTCTCCTGCCTGACCGACCAGTGCCTGGTAGTCAGTGCGCAGCGTTTCTTCCAGAATCTCACGGGGGAATTCGGCGGTCACGACCGCAGCCCCCAGCCCTTGGAGCAAGACCAGACGCAAACGTCCATCGAGCACTTTCTTGTCGACGGCCATGTGCTCAAGAAAATGCTCGGCATTCATTTCCTGCGGCGGGACGACCGGCAGCTTCGCCTTGGCGAGCAGGCGAATGCCGCGATCGCGCTCGGCATTTGTCAGCCATCCCAGCCGATGCGACATCTCCAGTGCCATCACGGTTCCCGCCCCCACGGCTTCGCCGTGCAGCCAGACGCCATAGCCCATGTGGGTCTCGATGGCATGACCGAAGGTGTGGCCCAGATTGAGGGTCGCGCGGACACCGGTTTCCTTCTCGTCGGCGCCGACCACGCGGGCCTTGGCGGCGCAGGAGCGCTCGATCGCCTCGGTGAGCGCGCTGGGCTCCAGCGCCAGCAGGTCATCCACATGCGCTTCCAGCCAGGTCAGGAACGGCTCGTCGCAGATGAAACCGTACTTGATGACTTCCGCCAGCCCGGCGGACAGCTCGCGCGGCGGCAGGGTGCGCAGGGTGGTGGTATCGATGACCACCGCCCGGGGCTGATAGAAGGCCCCGACCATGTTCTTGCCCAGCGGGTGGTTGATGCCGGTCTTGCCTCCGACCGACGAGTCCACCTGGGACAGCAGCGTGGTCGGCACCTGGATGAAGTCGACGCCACGCTGGTAGCAGGCTGCCGCGAAACCGGTCATGTCGCCGATGACGCCGCCGCCGAGGGCGATCAGGGTGGTCTTGCGGTCATGGCGCGCGGTCAGCAGGCCATCGAAGATCAGTTGCAGGGTTTCCCACTGCTTGTAGGCCTCGCCGTCGGGGAGCACGACCGTGGTGACCTGGTAGCCGGCCAGGGTCTTCTGCAGTCGATCCAGGTACAGCGGCGCGATGGTTTCATTGGTGACGATGGCTACCTGACGGCCGCGAATGTGCGGTTCGAAGTAGCGCGGATCATCCAGCAGCCCCTCGCCGATGTAGATCGGGTAGCTGCGATCGGCCAGATCGACGTTGAGTGTGCGCATGAAACCCCCAGGCAAGAAAGGGGACTAGGATACCGCAGATTGCAGCGCCGTTAATGGCGCTCCAACTCACGCAAACGCTCCAGAATCTCCAGAACCACGAGGCGCGGTGGCCGCTCGTCGGTTTCGATGATCACGTCGGCGATTTCGCGGTACAGCGGATCGCGCATCTGCATGAGGTCACGGAGGATCTGCTCCGGATTGGGCTTCTGCAGCAGCGGGCGATTCTTGTCGCGCGCCGTGCGGGAAATCTGCTGCTCGACCGAGGCATGCAGGTAGATCACCTTGCCGCCGGCCTTGAGGATCAGGCGATTGGCGTCGCGCATGACCGCGCCACCGCCGGTGGCGATGACCATGCCGCCTTCGTCGCACAGCTCGGCGAGCATCGCCTGCTCACGCTCACGGAAACCCGCCTCGCCCTCGACATCGAATATCCAGGGGATGTTGGCTCCGCAGCGCTGCTCGATCTCTTTATCCGAATCTTTGAAAACGAGGTGAAGCTCTTTGGCGAGAAGACGCCCGATGGTGCTTTTCCCAGCTCCCATCGGGCCTACCAGAATCAAATTGGACACGACATTGATCAACGGCCGACTGCAAAGGCCTGATTATTCATAATCCGCGGAGTAATGAAAACCAAGAGCTCGTTCTTGCTGTCGGTTATCGAGTCGCGGCGGAACAGCCGGCCAATGAAGGGCACGTCACCCAGGAACGGAACCTTGTCCACAGCCTTGGTCTGGGTGTTGGAGAACACACCACCGATCACGATGGTTTCGCCATCGTTGACCAGCACCTTGGCATTGACTTCGTTCTTCTTGATCGGCGGCACACCGTTCAGCCGGTTGGCGTAGTCCGGCTCGTCCTTGTTGACCTTCACTTCCATGAGGATGCGATTGTCCGGAGTGATCTGCGGCGTCACCTCCAGCGCCAGTGCAGCTTCCTTGAAGGACACCGAGGTCGCGCCGCTGGAACTGGCTTCCTGGTAGGGAATCTCCGAGCCCTTGAGGATCTTCGCGGTTTCCTTGTCGGAGGTGACGACCTTCGGCTGGGAAACCACTTCACCGTTGCCGCTCTTCTCCATAGCGGAAAGCTGCAGGTCAAGCATGGCGTGATCGCTCAGGAAGCCGATACCGATACCCGAGGTGCTCTCGGCAACCCCCATATCGACGAATGGAACAGGAGTGCTGCCTTCGTCCAGCTTGAAGTTTCCAATCGTATCAGTCGTCGGGAAACCAACTACCCCATCATCGGAGATTCCACGCGCACCGTCCTTGCCGTAGAAATCCCAGTTCCCCCCTCTGAACGCGCCACCCCAGCGAACGCCCAAGGCCTTGCTGTAGTCCACGGCGGCTTCAACGATACGCGCCTCGATCATCACCTGGCGCACCGGGATATCCAGCTGGGCAACGATACGACGCAGCTCATCCAGGCGATCCTGGGTCTGGTAGGCGATGATCGCGTTGGTCCGATCGTCGACGGTGATCGAGCCACGAGTATCCGCACCCGCCGCCGGAGCGCCCGGAGCGCCGCCCACACCCGTTACCGACTGGAACAGCTTGGCGATGTCGGACGCCTTGGCGTAGTTCACCTGGATCAGCTCGCGCCGCAGGGGAGCCAGCTCGGAAATCTGCTTCTGGGCTTCGAGCTCCTGGCGCTCGCGCGCCGCGATCTCCTCCGCCGGGGCAACCAGCAGGACGTTGCCCACCTTGCGCTTGTCCAGGCCCTTGGTCTTGAGCACCAGGTCCAGCGCCTGATCCCAGGGCACGTTCTGCAAGCGCAGGGTGATGTTGCCCTGAACCGTATCGGAAGCGACCAGGTTCAGGTCGGTGAAGTCAGCGATCAGTTGCAGCACCGAGCGCACGTCGATGTCCTGGAAGTTCAGCGACAGCTTCTCGCCGGTATAAGCGAAGGTATCCTTCTTGCGCTTCTCGGCATCGTCCATCGTCATCGGCTTGATGCTGACGGTCATCCGATTGTCGGTCTGATAGACCAGGTAGTCGTACAGGCCGGTCGGCTCGATGGAAATACTGGCCTTGTCACCCGAAGTCGAAGCATTGACGAACTGCACCGGCGTGGCGAAGTCCTTCACATCCAGGCGTACCCGCAGATTGTCCGGCAACTGGGTGCGCGGGAAGTCCAGGCGAATCTTGCCACCCTGCTCCTGGATGTCCGGGCTGAGCGTCGGATCGGACAGGTCGATCACGACATTGCCTTCACCCTGCTCGCCGCGCTGGAAGTCGATATTGCGAATCGCCTTGCCTGCGGGAATATACGGCTTGGGCTGGGCCGGCTTGGCGATCGCCGAAGATACCGGCGCCGCCGAGGCGACCGTGCTGGAAGCACCGCTTCCGCCCACCACGACGTACAGGTTCGAACCATCCGACCGGGTGGTGTAAGGCACCAGCGTGCTCAGGTTGACGATCAGGCGGGTGCGATCCTTGGCCTCGACCACCGTCAGGCTGCGGGCATTGCCCACACCCAGCTCCCGGTTCTTGCTGCCCAGCTTGTTCTGCACGCCCGGCAGGTCCAGCGCGATGCGCGCCGGCTGCTCGATGGTGTAGCCGCGCGGAGCGGCCACCGGCCCGTCAAAGCCCAGCTTCAGCTCGACCCGATCACCCGGCAGCGCCGCCACATCGACGCTCTGCAGGTTGGCGGCCAGCAAAGCCGGCGCAAAGACAGCCGCGAGCAAGGAGATGCTCAGGCGGGAAAGTGTTCTGTTCATCGTCTGAATCCGTCGTGCAGACTGCTGTTTGTTATCCATGTTCATCCCCGCCCTTATGAACGTTCCTTGAGAGTCAGACTGCGCGGACGTTCGAGCCAGCCGCCCTCACCATCAGGAACGATTTCAATCACGTCGATCTTGCCTTCGCTGATCGCAACGATCTTGCCGTCGTTGCGTCCCAGGTAGTCGCCGATTCGTACCCGGTGCACCCCTCCTGCACCTTTCACGAGCGCGAACATCTGGCTCTCCCTGGACAAGGTCCCCACCATTTCGAAGGTTTCTATATTGAAGCCCTCGAGGAACTGCTTGACCCGGGTTTCGTCCGGCTTGACCACCTTGTTGCCCTTCTGTTTCACCGCCAGATCGATCTTGACCGGTGGCTGGAACGGGCTACGCAGCGCCGAGGCGCTATAAGTGAACGCTTCATACGGCTGGAACTTGGGCAGCGGCTCGATAGCCCCCTTGGGACGCGCACGCACCTCATCCATATAGGCTTGCAGATCGCTGAAATCGCCTCCCGCGCCGCACCCGTTCAGACTCAGGAGCAGAAAACCGCAAATGATCAGGCGCCCCCTCATTTCTTGGCTCCCGTTTTTTTCGGGGCATCGACCTTCACGCCCTTGTCGTTGTAACGATAGGTCTTGGCCAGGATGCTCATCCTCAGCCTGGACGTGCTGTCGGCGCTGGCAGGTTTGATCTCGAAATCGTGCAAGGTAACGATCCGCGGAAGACTGGACACGCCGCTGACGAAGGTCGCCAGGTCGTGATAGCCGCCGACGACGCTGATCTGGATGGGCAGCTCGATATAGAACTGCTGGGTCACTTCCGGCAGCAGCTTGATCTCTTCGAACTCGAGCCCGCTTCCCAGACCGGTGCGGGTGATGTCCTCGAGCAGCCCCGGCACCTCGGTATCGCTGGGCAGTTGCCGCAGCAAGGCGCCGAAGGACTCCTCCATTTCCTTCATCTGAACCTTGTAGGCATCCAGGTTCGCCGCCTGGAAGGCCTTGGCAGAGAACTGCTGCTTGAGCGTTTCCTCCTCCGCACGCTGCCGGTCCAACTGGTCCTGCATGTCCTTCAGATGGAAGTTGTAGCCAAGCGCGAGCACCACGGCCATCAGCAGGATGCAGGCGATGACCTTGACGGCCGCCGGCCAGGAGCCGAGGTTGTTCAGGTCAAGATCGTTGATGTCGATCTTGCGCAAGCTCTCGAGGGAACTGGCCAGACTCATTTCTTGGCTCCTTGCGCAACGTTCTTCTGCTCCGCCTCATCCGCCCCGGGTTGAGTCTGCTGAACCGTCAGCTGGAAGAGGTTCGCCTGATCCAGCCCTCCCTGGGTCACCGCCTTCACTTCCGTCAGGTTCGGCGCCATCAGCCACTCGGAGGCATCCAGGTTGCGCATCAGGTTGGAGACCCGGTTATTCGACTCGGCCGCCCCCGCGATGGAGATGGACTTCCCGGTCATCTTCAGGTCGGTGAAAAAGACGCCATCGGGCAACGTGCGCACCAACTGGTCGAACACACGACCAATGATCGGACGGTTGCCCTGAAGGTCCTGAATGATCTTCATGCGCTCCAGCAACTGCTGGCGGCGAGCCTTCAGTTCGCTGATTTCCTTGATTCGCGCATCGAGCACAGCGATTTCCTTGCGCAGGAAATCGTTGCGGGCGTTCTGGTTCTCGATAGTCGAACTCAGGTACTGGTCGCCCAGGAACACCAGGCCGGCAGACAGCAACAGCACGCCGCCCAGGGTCACCAGGAACCGTTGCCTGCGCTCTTCGCGCAGTTGCTCCCGCCACGGCAGTAGGTTGATGCGAGTCATCAGTCGAAACTCCTCATCGCCAGACCGCAGGCAATCATCAGCGCCGGCGCGTCACTGGCCAGCGCCCCCGCATTGACCTTTCCGCTCAGCACCATGTCGGTGAACGGGTTGGCCACGAGTGTCGGAGTACCGATCTTCTGCTGGATCAGCCGGTCCAGGTCCGGGATCGAAGCCGTTCCGCCCGCCAGCAGGATGTAATCCACGTCGTTGAACTGCCCGGCCGCGAAGAAGAACTGCAGCGAACGAGATACCTGCTGAACGACGGCATCTTTGAACGGTTGCAAAACTTCGCTGTCGTAGTCATCCGGAAGACCACCCTGCTTCTTGGCAAGACCAGCTTCCTCCACGGACAAACCGTAGCGGCGCTGAATCTCCTCGGTGAGCTGGCGTCCGCCGAACAATTGCTCGCGGGTATAGATAGTGCGTCCGTGGTGCAGCACGCTCAGCGTGGTCATGGTGGCGCCGATGTCGACGACCGCAACTGTGAGCTCGTCGGCATTGCCGCCCAACTGATCTCCGAGCAGACTGAACGCTCTTTCCAGCGCGTAGGCTTCGACATCGACGACCTTGGCCGTCACGCCGGCCAGCGCCAGGGCCGCCTCGCGCACTTCAACGTTTTCCTTTCGGCAGGCGGCCAGGAGTACATCGACGCGCTCGGCGTTTCGTGCGGAAACTCCCTGCACTTCGAAGTCGATCGCGACTTCTTCGAGCGGATAGGGGATGTACTGGTCGGCCTCGATCTTGAGCTGGTTCTCCAGCTCGTCTTCCGAGAGACCGCCATCCATCTCGATGGTCTTGGTAATGACCGCAGAGCCGGCAACAGCGACAGCAGCCGTCTTCACGCCGGTTCGCGCCTTGGCGATCACGCGTGACAACGCCTGGCCGACACCCTCCAGCTCAGCGATGTTCTTTTCTACCACTGCATTGGGCGGGAGCGGCTCGACGGCATAGGCCTCTACCTTGTAGCGGCCTCCAGAGCGGCTCAATTCGAGGAGTTTGACCGAAGTCGAACTGATGTCTATCCCCAGCAGCGTGTTCGCTTTCTTATTGAAGAGCCCTAGCACGACTGATTTCCTATCAGCATCCGAGACTTACGGACGATTTATGTTTTTTCACATTAGATACCAGACTTGACACCCGCGCAAATGGCTCACCGGGAAAAAAACTGCTTATAATGTGATCAGCTTTTCCCTTTTTACCGCGCCATCCGCTTAACTCTTTCTTTTCTCTGGAAATCCAAGACCTTCCAATGCGCCTGCTGAAGTTTCTGTGGTGGACCTGCGTCACCATAATCTGTGGATTGCTGCTCAGTTTCAGCGGCGCCTACCTCTACCTCAGCCCAAACCTCCCGTCCGTGGAGGCCTTGCGCAACGTGCGTTTGCAGATGCCGTTGCGCGTGTACAGCAGTGATAACAGATTGATAGCAGAGTTTGGCGAGATGCGCCGTACGCCGATTCGCTTTGCTGAAATCCCCCAAGACTTCACCCACGCACTGTTATCGGCCGAGGATGACAACTTCGCCAATCATTATGGCGTGGACGTCAAGAGCCTGATGCGTGCTGCCGCGCAATTATTGAAGACGGGACATATCCAGACGGGCGGCAGCACCATCACCATGCAGGTGGCGAAGAACTACTTCCTCACCAACGAACGCAGCTTCTCCCGGAAGATCAACGAGATCTTGCTGGCACTTCAGATCGAGCGCTCGCTGACCAAGGACGAGATCCTCGAGCTGTACGTCAACAAGATTTATCTGGGCAACCGCGCTTACGGTGTAGAAGCCGCCGCCCAGGTCTATTACGGCAAATCGATCAAAGACTTGAGCCTGGCCCAGATGGCGATGATCGCCGGTCTGCCCAAGGCGCCGTCGCGCTACAACCCGCTGGCCAACCCCGCCCGCAGCCTGGAACGCCGCAACTGGATCCTCGAGCGCATGCTCAAGCTGGGCTTCATCGACCAGCCTCGCTACGAAGCCGCGGTCAAGGAACCCATCGCGGCGTCCTATCACGTACAAAGCCCGGAGCTGACCGCCCCTTACATCGCCGAGATGGCGCGCGCCGAGCTGGTCGGCCGCTTCGGCGGCGATGCCTACACCGAGGGCTACCGCGTCTATACCACCGTGCGCAGCGATCTGCAGGAGGACGCCAACAACGCACTGCGCGACGGCCTGCAGGATTACGACCAGCGTCACGGCTACCGTGGCCCGGAGACCCGCCTGCCCGGCAAGACCCGCGATGCCTGGCGCCAGGCGATCGCCCAGCAACGCCCGCTCGGCGGCCTGGAGCCGGCCATCGTCATCCAGGTGGAGAAGAGCGGCGCCCTGGTGATGACCCGCGACGGCAAGGAAGAAGCACTCGCCTGGGACGGCATGAAATGGGCGCGCCCCTACCTCAGCAACAACAGCATGGGGCCGATGCCTCGCCAGCCAAGCGACGTGGTCCAGCCCGGCGACGTGATCCGTGTGCAACGCCGCGACGACGGCTCGCTGCGCCTGAGCCAGGTGCCCGCCGCACAAAGCGCGCTGGTTTCCCTGAACCCGCAGGACGGCGCGATCATGGCGCTGGTCGGTGGTTTCTCCTTCGAGCAGAGCAACTACAACCGCGCGACCCAGGCCAAGCGCCAGCCCGGTTCCAGCTTCAAGCCGTTCATCTACAGCGCCGCGCTGGACAACGGTTTCACCGCCGCCTCGCTGATCAACGACGCCCCCGTGGTGTTCTACGATGAGTACCTGGACAAGGTCTGGCGACCGAAGAACGACACCAACACCTTCCTCGGCCCGATCCCGATGCGCGAGGCGTTGTACAAGTCGCGCAACATGGTGTCGATCCGCATCCTCCAGGGGCTGGGCGTCGAACGCGCGCGCAACTACATCAGCCGCTTCGGTTTCAACAAGGACGAACTGCCGCCGAACCTGTCGATGGCCCTCGGCACCGCGACCCTGACGCCGCTGGAGATCGCCACCGCCTGGAGCACCTTCGCCAACGGTGGCTTCAAGATTTCGCCCTATGTGATCGAGCGCATCGAAAGCCGCGACGGCCAGATCATCTACCAGGCCAACCCGCCCCGCGTGACGAATGACGAGGCACAGGTCGAACAGGCACAGCCCACCGGCACCAACGAACTGGGCAACGACGACCCGAGCCTGGCCAAGACCACCATCGAGCCGGCCGCCGCCGAGCGCATCATCGACTCGCGCACCGCCTACATCATGACCAGCATGCTGCAGGACGTGATCAAGCGCGGCACCGGCCGTCGCGCCCTGGCGCTCAAGCGCGACGACCTGGCCGGCAAGACCGGTACCACCAACGAGTCCAAGGACGCCTGGTTCTCCGGCTACAACGCCGACTACATGACCACCGTCTGGGTCGGTTTCGACCAGCCGGAAAGCCTCGGCCGCAGCGAGTACGGCGGTAACGTGGCCCTGCCGATCTGGATGCGCTACATGGGCGCCGCCCTGAAGGACAAGCCCTCGCACCTGCTGCCCGAGCCCGCCGGCATGGTCAGCCTGCGCATCGATCCGGTGACTGGCCGCGCAGCGGCGCCAGGCACGCCGGGCGCCTATTTCGAACTGTTCAAGAACGAGGATACGCCGCCTTCGATGAGCGAACTGGCACCGGGAAGCGCGCCGGGAAGCGGTATGCCGGCGGAAGAAGAAGCCCCGATCGACCTGTTCTGACAGGCAGGCACAGGCCCCTCGCAAGAGGGGCTTTTGCATCGAACGGAATGTTTCCCGAATAAATCATGGCATTTCGCCAAATCATTGATTAATCTGCCGTTTGCGGCGGTGAACAGCCCCGGACGACCGACCCCATCCGGCGCGTCAGGGGCTTCCCGCGGCAACGTCATCAGGACGCCCGGATGCTACGCAAACTGTCTGGCTGGCTGTTCTGCCTGATCGCACTGTCGCTCGGTGCGCCGTTACTGCGCCTGCTGGCCACACCCCGCGTCCTCGCCCCCGCACCTGACCTCGTCTACCTCGACCAGTTGCTCGCCACGCTGATCGCCTGCGCGGGACTTTCCGGCCTGCTCATCGCCTGCCTGCTCCGCCTGCCCGCTCGCGCATTCACCGCAATCCTTCTGCTGCTGCCCGCCGGGGCGCTCTGCATCTGGCGCCTCACCCATCCCGCGCTCGAGCCCAGCTCCCCCACACCGGAGCAATTCCGGCTGGTACTGGCGGGACTGACGGGATATGCCCTTCTGCTGGCCGGCATCGGATGGCTCGCCAGGCGGGAAGGCGGAGTACGGACAGCCTTGCGCTGTCTCGGCCTGCTACTGCTGCTGCCCTGGGGCCTTGGCCTGTTCTACCTGATGCGACTGTACTACTGAGGCAGATCGCGCCAGGTCAGGTAGACGCGCAGGTCGAACTCCAGTTGGTGGTAGCCCGGCAGCATGTGCTCGCAGAGCTGATAGAAGGCCTTGCCGTGGTCACGCTCCTTCAGGTGCGCGAGTTCGTGGACCACGATCATCTGCAGGAACTCGGGAGCCGCATCCTTGAACAGCGAGGCGACACGGATTTCCTTCTTCGCCTTGAGCTTGCCGCCCTGCACCCGCGAGATCGCCGTGTTCAGGCCGAGGGCGCGCTGCACCACGTCCAGCTTGTTGTCGTAGAGCACCTTGTCCACCGCCGGCGCGGTGCGCATGAACTGCTGCTTGAGGTCCATCGCATAGCTGTAGAGCGCCTTGTCACTCTGCACGTCATGGCGACCGGGATAGCGACGCTCCAGGTACTGGGCGAGACGGTCCTGCTCGATGAGCTGGCGCACCTGGTCCTGAAGCTGCTGCGGGTAGGCCTGGAGATAACGGAGCGGTTGCATGGGCGAGGCGACTGACGGGACGTTCGACCGCCAGTCTACCTCATTCACCACTCAATCCAGCGCGCAGGTGCTATAGGCTTCGGTGCGGTACGGGAACGCGACCTCCGCGCAATCTTTCAATGCCGGATGGCTGGCAATCAGCTCTCGCAGTTGCTCGGCCACCCGTTGTTTCTGCTCATCCGGCAACGCGGCGATGAAGCTGACCGACAGGACACGCGAAACGATCACCTGTTCCGGCGGGCCGATGTGCTGGTAGTTGAACTCGCGCAGGCGCAACGGCGCGAATCGCGCGCCTGCAAAGGCGCGTCGCCATTCGCCGGTGTGGAAGCGCGGCGTACTGCCCTCGTAGCGTTCGACGATGCGGGCCACCTCGGCCACCCAGTCGACCCGCTCGTCACGGACGTTCCAGACCAGACCGAGATGACCGCCCGGGCGCAGCACCCGATGGATCTCGGCCAGCGACCGCTCGTCCGCGAACCAGTGGAAAGCCTGGGCGCAGGTCAGCGCATCCAGGCTCCCCGTCTCCAGGGGGATCGCCTGGGCGGTACCGTTGAGCGCCTTCACCGCCGGCAGGGTCGCGCTCAATTGCTCACGCATCGCCGCCACCGGCTCGATCGCCGTGACCTGCGCCCCCGTGCGCAGCAGCAAGGCGGTGAACTTCCCAGTCCCCGCACCGAGATCGGCCACCGCCTTGCCGGGAGCGATCTCCAGGGCCTCGCCCAGCCAGCCCAACAGCTCATCCGGATAGTCCGGACGCCCGTGGGCATAGGCTTTCGCTTCACGGGCATAGCCATCCCGCGCACTGCCATGTACATCCGTCATCGTGCCTCCAGAGCCCGTCCGACCCGAGCACCAGCGCTCAGAGGAACCGGCAGGCCTTGCCGTCGAGTTTGCTCTTGCCATCCAGGTAACTACGGTAGCAGCTGAGCAGCCTCGATTCCTTGATACGGCAGCGCTTCTGCCGGCATTCGCCGGTGAACTCGAAGCGGCCGCCATCCGGGGCGGCCAGTTGGATACGGATCGCCGGCCAGCCCTTCTTCGGCGCCTTGTCCGGCGTACTGAGCACGCGGTTCTCGTTCTCCACCAGGGCGGCACCCGCTTCGGCATAGTCGAAGACGAACAGCAGGGTACGCGAGGTCTTCAGCGTGCACTCTTCATGGGTCAGGCAGTTCTGCGCATCCACCGGCAGGTTTACCGGCGGCTTCGGCGGTGGCGCCGAGGCCCCGGGGGGAAGCAGCGAACAACCGGCCAGCAGCACCAGCGACAGAGCGGCAAGCCCGGCACGCAGCATCGACATGCCATCAATCTCCTTCTGGCAAATACGAAAGAGCCCCGCGGGGCGGGGCTCTTCGGAAGCGGGCCGGAATCAGTTGATCTTCGCTTCCAGCTCACCCTTGGCGTAACGCTGGAACATGCCTTCCAGGGAGATCGGCTTGATCTTGGAGGCGTGGCCGGCGGTGCCGAAGGCTTCGTAGCGGGCGATGCAGACATCGCGCATGGCTTCGACGGTCTTGGCGAAGTATTTGCGCGGGTCAAACTCGCTGGGGTTCTTCGCCAGGAAGCGACGGATGGCGCCAGTGGAGGCCAGGCGCAGGTCGGTGTCGATGTTGACCTTGCGCACGCCGTACTTGATGCCTTCGACGATTTCCTCGACCGGCACGCCGTAGGTTTCCGGGATCTCGCCGCCGAACTCGTTGATGATCGCCAGCCAGTCCTGCGGGACGGAGGACGAACCGTGCATCACCAGGTGGGTACCCGGAATGCGCGCATGGATCGCCTTGATGCGGTCGATGGCGAGGATGTCGCCGGTCGGCGGCTTGGTGAACTTGTAGGCGCCGTGGCTGGTGCCGATGGCGATGGCCAGGGCGTCGACCTGGGTCTGCTTGACGAAGTCGGCGGCTTCTTCCGGGTCGGTCAGCAACTGGCTGTGGTCCAGCACGCCTTCCGCGCCAACGCCGTCTTCCTCGCCGGCCATGCCGGTTTCCAGGGAGCCCAGGCAGCCCAGCTCACCTTCCACGGACACGCCGCAGGCGTGGGCGAAGGCAACGGTCTGCTGGGTCACGCGGACGTTGTACTCGTAGTCGGCCGGGGTCTTGCCGTCTTCCTTCAGCGAGCCGTCCATCATCACCGAGCTGAAGCCCAGCTGGATGGAGCGCTGGCAGACGTCAGGGCTGGTGCCGTGGTCCTGGTGCATGCACACCGGGATGTGCGGGAATTCTTCGATGGCCGCGAGGATCAGGTGGCGCAGGAAGGGCGCACCGGCGTATTTGCGAGCACCGGCGGAGGCCTGCACGATCACCGGAGAATCGGTCTTGTCGGCCGCTTCCATGATGGCGCGCATCTGCTCGAGGTTGTTGACGTTGAAGGCCGGAACGCCATAGCCGAACTCGGCGGCGTGATCCAGCATTTGGCGCATGCTGATGAGTGCCATGATTTTTGCTTCTCCCAGAAGTCGGGCTCGTTCAGTTGTTCAAAAGCCTGCCCCAGGGGCAGGCGGTGTTCAAGTGCCCAGGCCGTGGCCGGACAGTCGGCGCGTCAGCGCGCCTTGCAACCTCGGCCGATGAGATCGTTGCTCTCGACCCAGTAGATCAATCCCTGCTCGCCGGTAATGCTGAATCCGACCAGTCCGTCACTATAGAAAGCGCCGGATCCGCCGGGTTCCTCCTCCAGGTGATGAACCACGTCATCCTCACCCAGGCGAAGGTCGACCACCGACCTGCTGGCATCCACGTAACGCCAGATGACTTCAGCCTGGCTGTCGCAGGTCCAGCGACTCCAGCCGGACGCCTTGCCGCCGGCGCCACCGGACGAATGGCTCGAACATCCCGCCAGCAGTGACAGTGCGAGGGCCGGGACAACATAACGCAGCATCGGGCAACTCCCCCTTGAGGCGGCATCCCCGCCGAGTATCCAATACGCCAGCTTGCCCGCCCCAGTGCTGGAGCGCCAGCGCCGCCCACGATCAGACGAGGGCGGCGCTGTACGGATGGGAGCGCACCGACGAAGCGTCGCCGCTCTCGTCGGCGAATGCCTCAGGCCTTGGCGCGCTGCTCCAGCACTTCGACGGCCGGCAGGACCTTGCCCTCGACGAACTCGAGGAAGGCGCCGCCACCGGTGGAAATGTAGGAGATCTGCTCGCCGATGCCATACTTGTCGATGGCAGCCAGGGTGTCGCCACCACCGGCGATGCTGAAGGCGGAGCCTTCGGCGATGGCCTTGGCCAGGGTTTTGGTGCCTTCGCCGAACTGGTCGAACTCGAACACGCCGACCGGGCCGTTCCACAGGATGGTCTTGGAGGTCTTGAGCAGCTCGGCGAACTGGGCGGCGGTCTTCGGACCGATGTCCAGGATCATGTCGTCGTCGGCCACGTCAGCGATGTCCTTGACGGTGGCGACGGCAGTCTCGGCGAATTCCTTGGCAACCACGACATCCACCGGCAGCGGCACGCTGACCTTGGCGGCGATGGCCTTGGCGGTATCGACCAGGTCGGCTTCGTACAGCGACTTGCCGACCTTGTGGCCCGCCGCAGCGAGGAAGGTGTTGGCGATGCCGCCGCCGACGATCAGTTGGTCGCAGATCAGCGCCAGGCTGTTGAGCACGTCGAGCTTGGTGGACACCTTGGAGCCGGCAACGATGGCGGCCATCGGGCGCGCCGGGTTGCCCAGGGCCTTGCCCAGGGCTTCCAGCTCGGCGGCCAGCAGCGGGCCGGCCGCGGCAACCTTGGCGAACCTGGCCACGCCGTGGGTCGAACCCTCGGCCCGGTGGGCGGTGCCGAAGGCGTCCATGACGAACACGTCGCACAAGGCGGCGTATTGCTGGGCCAGTTCGTCGGCGTTCTTCTTCTCGCCCTTGTTGAAGCGCACGTTCTCGAACAGCACGACTTCACCCGGCTTCACGTCGACGCCGCCCAGGTAGTCCTTGACCAGCGGCACGGTGCGGCCCAGGGCCTTGGACAGGTAGTCGGCGACCGGCTGCAGGCTGTTCTCCGCGGAGAACTCGCCCTCGGTCGGGCGGCCCAGGTGCGAGCAGACCATCACCGCCGCGCCCTTCTCCAGGGCCAGCTTGATGGTCGGCAGCGAGGCCAGGATGCGCGCGTCGCTCTTGACCACACCGTCCTTCACCGGAACGTTGAGGTCTTCGCGGATCAGCACGCGCTTACCTTGGAGGTCGAGGTCGGTCATCTTCAACACGGTCATGACAGTCAGTCCTGTTGGGGCTGTTTGATTAACGTTCGGTAGCGGCGACCCGCAGGAAATGCCCTGCGGTGTCGAGCATGCGGTTGGCGAACCCCCACTCGTTGTCGAACCAGGCCAGCACGTTCACCAGCCGGGGGCCGGAAACGCGGGTCTGGCTGCCATCGACGATGGCCGAGTGCGGGTCGTGGTTGAAATCGCAGCTGGCGTGGGGCAATTCGGTATACGCCAGCAGACCTTTCAGCGGGCCTTCGGTGGCGGCCTGGCGCAGCACGCGGTTGATCTCCTCGGCGGACGTGTCGCGGGAGACCTGCAGGGTGATGTCCAGCGCCGAGACGTTCACCGTCGGCACCCGAATGGCTTTGGCCTGGATTCGCCCGGCGAGTTCCGGCAGCAGGCGCTCGATGCCCCGCGCCAGCCCCGTGGACACCGGGATCACCGACTGGAAGGCCGAGCGCGTGCGGCGCAGGTCTTCGTGGTGATAGGCGTCGATCACCGGCTGGTCGTTCATCGCCGAGTGGATGGTGGTGATCGAGACGTACTCGATGCCCACGGCCTCGTTCAGCAGCTTGAGCAGCGGCACGCTGCAGTTGGTGGTGCAGGAGGCGTTGGAGACCAGCCTCTCGGCGCCGGCCAGGCCCTGCTGGTTGATGCCGAAGACCACGGTGGCATCGATGTCCGTCTCGCTGGCCATCGGCTGGGAGAACAGCACGCGCGGCGCACCGGCGGCCAGGAAGCGTTCGCCATCGGCACGGGTGTGGTAGACGCCGGAGCACTCCAGCACCAGGTCAACGTCCAGCGCGCGCCAGTCGATGGCTTCGGGCGTCGCCTCGCGGAACACCTTCACGCAATCGCCGCCGACGTGCAGGCAGCCGTCGGCCACGCTCACTTCGCCGGGGAAGCGGCCGTGGGTGGAGTCGAAGCGGGTCAGGTATTCCAGGCTGGCGAGGTCGGCCAGGTCGTTCAGCGCGACGATGGAGAAATCAGCCTTCGCGCGGCGCTCGTGCAGGGCACGGAACACACAGCGGCCGATGCGGCCGTAGCCGTTGAGGGCAACTCGGTAAGGGCGCTTGGACATTGTTATCCCTTGTCGATCTTCGTAGGAGCGAGCTTGCTCGCGAACCGAGCAAAACCCTTCGCGAGCAAGCTCGCTCCTACAAGAGCCGGATCAGGCGTCGAGCAGCTCGGCAGCCACTTCCAGCAGGTTTTCGACGGTGAAGCCGAAGTGCTCGAAGAGGGCGGCGGCCGGGGCCGATTCGCCGAAGGTGGTCATGCCGATCACGCGGCCTTCCAGACCCACGTACTTGTACCAGTAGTCGGCGTGGGCGGCTTCGATGGCGATGCGCGCACCGACCTGCACCGGCAGTACGGCCTGCTTGTAGCCGGCGTCCTGCTGGTCGAAGACGCTGGTGGACGGCATGGAAACCACGCGCACCTTGCGACCTTCGGCGCTGAGCTTGTCGAAGGCCTGCACGGCCAGGCCGACTTCGGAGCCGGTGGCGATCAGGATCAGTTCCGGCTCGCCGTCGCAGTCCTTGAGCACGTAGCCACCACGGGCGACATCCGCCAGCTGGCCGGCGTCGCGGGGCTGGTGCGGCAGGTTCTGGCGGGAGAACACCAGAGCGGACGGACCGTCGGCGCGCTCGATGGCGTACTTCCAGGCCACCGCGGATTCCACGGCATCGGCCGGGCGCCAGGTGTCCAGGTTCGGGGTCAGGCGCAGGCTGGCCAGTTGCTCGATCGGCTGGTGGGTCGGGCCGTCTTCGCCCAGACCGATGGAGTCGTGGGTGAACACGTACAGCACGCGCTGCTTCATCAGGGCGGACATGCGCACCGCGTTGCGGGCGTATTCCATGAAGATCAGGAAGGTCGCGCCGTAGGGAATGAAGCCGCCGTGCAGGGCGACGCCGTTCATGATGGCGCTCATGCCGAACTCGCGCACACCGTAGAACATGTAGTTGCCGCTGGCGTCGGCGGCGCTCACGCCCTTGCAGCCCTTCCACAGGGTCAGGTTGGAGCCGGCCAGGTCGGCCGAGCCGCCGAGAAACTCCGGCAGCAGCGGGCCGAAGGCGTTCAGCGCGTTCTGGCTGGCCTTGCGGCTGGCGATGGTCTCACCCTTGGTGGCAACGTCGGCGACATAGGCCGCGGCCTTCTCGGCGAAGTCGGCCGGCAGCTCGCCGGCGACACGGCGCAGGAACTCGGCAGCCAGTTCCGGGTGCGCGGCCTGGTAGGCGGCGAAGCGCTGGTTCCATTCGCTCTCGTGGCTGGCGCCGGCTTCCTTGGCGCTCCACTCGGCGTAGATCTCGGCCGGGACTTCGAAGGGACCGTGGTTCCAGCCCAGCGCGGCGCGGGTGGCGGCGATTTCGTCGTTGCCCAGCGGAGCGCCGTGGCACTCTTCCTTGCCCTGCTTGTTCGGCGAACCGAAGCCGATCACGGTCTTGCAGCAGATCAGGGTCGGGGCGTCGCTCTTGCGGGCGGTTTCGATGGCGGTCTTGATCTCGTCGGCGTCATGCCCGTCGACATTGCGGATCACCTGCCAGCCGTAGGCTTCGAAGCGCTTGGGGGTGTCGTCGGTGAACCAGCCTTCGACTTCGCCGTCGATGGAGATGCCGTTGTCGTCGTAGAAGGCGACCAGCTTGTTCAGGCGCAGGGTGCCGGCCAGCGAAGCCACCTCGTGGGAGATGCCCTCCATCATGCAGCCGTCGCCCAGGAAGGCGTAGGTGTAGTGGTCGACGATGGCATGACCGTCGCGGTTGAACTGCGCGCCCAGCACCTTCTCGGCCAGCGCCATGCCCACGGCGTTGGCGATGCCCTGGCCCAGCGGGCCGGTGGTGGTCTCGACGCCAGCGGTGTAGCCGTATTCCGGGTGGCCCGGGGTGCGCGAGTTGAGCTGACGGAAATTCTTCAGGTCATCGACGGTGACGTCGTAGCCGGTGAGGTGCAGCAGCGAGTAGATCAGCATCGAGCCGTGGCCGTTGGACAGCACGAAGCGGTCGCGATCGGCCCATTGCGGGTTGCCCGGGTTGTGCTTGAGGTAGTCGCGCCAGAGCACTTCGGCGATATCCGCCATGCCCATCGGGGCGCCTGGATGGCCGCTGTTGGCTTTCTGCACGGCGTCCATGCTCAGTGCGCGGATGGCATTGGCTCGCTCACGACGGCTGGGCATCGCTGAATCTCCTGCGGGGGCTGCTTCGAAACTTCGAAGGGAATGAAAAAAGGCCGGTATTTTCGCCCAGCCGGGCCCCGTGGGGCAATGACAGATCGGCAGAAGCCTGATGCAGAGCATCCGAGCGGGCCGGGCAACTGATCAAAAACCGCTCATCCGTCAATATCAAAACTTTTTGATACAGCTATTGCCCCACCCTGCAAGCCACGACTAGACTGCGCGACCTATGAGCCTGCGCCTGCCCGAAATCCGCCACGACGACTGCGACCAGCTGGCCGCCCTGTGCAAGGCCGGCGGCGATCCGCTGCGGCTGAACGTGCTGCGCGCCCTGACCAACGACTCGTTCGGCGTGCTGGAACTGGCGCATATCTTCGGCACCCGCCAGTCGGGCATGAGCCACCACTTGAAGGTGCTGGCCCAGGCCGGCCTGGTGGCCACCCGCCGCGAAGGCAACGCGATCTTCTATCGCCGCGCCCTGCCCCAGGCCGAGAGCCTTGGCGGCACGCTGCACGGCGCGCTGCTCGAAGAGGTCGACGGCCTGGAGCTGCCGGAGGATGTCAGCGAGCGCATTGTCAGCGTGCACGCCCAGCGCGCCGCCGTGAGCCGCGACTACTTCGCCCGCAGCGCGGAGAAGTTCCAGGCCACGCAGGACCTGATCGCGGGCCTTCCGCAATACCGCGAAAGCGTACTGGCGCTGCTCGACGCGCTGAGCTTCGCCCCCGGTGCCACGGCGCTGGAAGTCGGTCCCGGCGACGGCGGATTCATCCCCGAGCTGGCCCGGCGCTTCAATGAGGTCACCGCGCTGGACAACAGCGAGGCGATGCTCGACATGGCGCGGCAGCGTTGCGCCAGCGAAGGTTTGAACAACGTCCGGCTGCGGCTGGCCGATGCCCTGCAGGACGCCGACGACGCGGCGGACTGCGTGGTGCTGAACATGGTGCTGCATCATTTCGCGGCGCCGGCGGAAGCGCTGAAACAGCTGGCGAACCTGGTGAAACCCGGTGGCAGCCTGCTGGTGACGGAGCTCTGCAGCCACGACCAGAGTTGGGCCAGGGAGGCCTGTGGCGATCTCTGGCTGGGGTTCGAACAGGACGACCTGGCCCGTTGGGCCGATTCCGCGGGGCTCGCGCCCGGCGAAAGTTTGTACATTGGTTTACGTAATGGCTTTCAGATCCAGGTACGGCACTTCGCCAAACCGGATTCGCGAAGCGTCCTCACCCACCGGTAAATGATAGGAACCGTTAGATGAGCGAATACTCGATCTTCACCTCTGAATCCGTCTCCGAAGGCCATCCGGACAAGATCGCGGACCAGATTTCCGATGCGGTGCTCGACGCCATCATCGCCAAGGACAAGTACGCCCGCGTGGCCTGCGAAACCCTGGTGAAGACCGGTGTGGCGATCATCGCCGGCGAAGTCACCACCTCCGCCTGGGTCGACCTGGAAGAGCTGGTGCGCAAGGTCATCATCGACATCGGCTACAACAGCTCCGAAGTCGGCTTCGACGGCGCCACCTGCGGCGTGCTGAACATCATCGGCAAGCAGTCGGTGGACATCAACCAGGGCGTCGACCGCGCCAAGCCGGAAGACCAGGGCGCCGGCGACCAGGGCCTGATGTTCGGCTACGCCAGCAACGAAACCGACGTGCTGATGCCCGCGCCGATCTGCTTCTCCCACCGGCTGGTGGAGCGCCAGGCCGAAGCCCGCAAGTCCGGCCTGCTGCCGTGGCTGCGCCCGGATGCGAAATCCCAGGTCACCTGCCGCTACGAAGGCGGCAAGGTCGTCGGCATCGACGCCATCGTCCTGTCCACCCAGCACAACCCGGAGGTCAGCTACAAGGACCTGCGCGAAGGCGTGATGGAGCTGATCATCAAGCACGTGCTGCCGGCCGAGCTGCTGCACAAGGACACCCAGTTCCACATCAACCCGACCGGCAACTTCGTGATCGGCGGCCCGGTGGGCGACTGCGGCCTGACCGGCCGCAAGATCATCGTCGACTCCTACGGCGGCATGGCCCGTCACGGCGGCGGCGCGTTCTCCGGCAAGGACCCGTCCAAGGTCGACCGTTCCGCTGCCTACGCCGGTCGCTACGTGGCCAAGAACATCGTTGCCGCCGGCCTGGCCGAGCGTTGCGAGATCCAGGTGTCCTACGCCATCGGCGTGGCCCAGCCGACCTCCATCTCGGTCAACACCTTCGGTACCGGCAAGATCAGCGACGAGAAGATCGTCCAGCTGGTCCGCGAGCACTTCGACCTGCGTCCGTACGCGATCACCACGATGCTTGACCTGCTGCACCCGATGTACCAGCCGACCGCGGCCTACGGCCACTTCGGTCGCAACCCGTTCGAAATGACCTACGGCGAGGACACCTTCACCGCCTTCACCTGGGAGCGCACCGACAAGGCCGCCGCCCTGCGTGACGCCGCCGGCCTGTAAGGTCCGGTAGCAGGAAAAGTCCCGCCTCGGCGGTAATGCTGTTCACTTAAGAAAAACGCCGCGACTCCTTTGCCAGGATCGCGGCGTTTCTTTGCTCCGCAGGTCGCCTCAAGCGGAGATTTTGAATGGGTTGTTCCCTCTGTGGCTCTGAAAAAGGAACAAAAAACCGATACCAGAGCACCTGGTATCGGTTTATCGGAGCTCGCGATTGTCCACTAAATGCTTAAGTGAACAGCATTACGCCTCGGCGGGGCTTTTTCGTTTCTGCTGGGAGGCCTATCGCGGACGGAGTCCGCTCCTGCGAAACGCAATCTGGCGTTTTCCTGTAAGCGAGCTTGCTCGCGAAGCGCACGGCACGACACAAGACGCCGGTTGGCGCCAACCCCCAACGTCTGAAAAGCCCTGCACCCGCGGGCGAGCTCATTTCCAGCGTCCGACACACCACGCCGAATAATCCGCGCCCACCTCGGCGTCGCCCACCACGAGCCGCTTCTAGGCTGACGGACTCCCCCGCAGCACGGACGCTCGCCATGCCACGCCTGATCCTCGCCCTACTGCTTTGCCCGCCGCTTGCCACCTACGCCTGTACCGAACGGACACGCGACGAGATACATGCCCTGCAAGCCCAACTGGCGCAGTGGGACGACGCCTACCACCGGCAGGGGACCTCTCCTGTCGCGGACGAGCTGTACGACCAGGCCCGCGAGCGGCTGCGGCAGTGGCAGTCCTGTCATCCACAAATCCCCACAGCCACGGATGCGCCCCTGGCCAGCAGCGCCGGCGACGTCCGCCACCCGGTCGCCCACACCGGGCTCGACAAGCTCCCCAATGCCGCCGCCGTACGCGCCTGGCTGACGAACCGCAGCGACCTCTGGGTGCAGCCCAAGGTCGATGGCGTTGCGGTCACCCTGGTCTACCAGGAGGGGCGGCTGCACCAGGCGATCAGCCGTGGCGATGGCCTCACGGGACAGGACTGGACGGCCAATGCCCGGCAGGTGCCCGCGATTCCCCGGCAGTTACCCGGTGAACACGGCCGGCTGGTGCTGCAGGGCGAGTTGTACTGGCGCCTGCCGGACCACGTGCAGGCCCGCCAGGGCGGCCTGGGGGCGCGCGGCAAGGTTGCCGGGCTGATGGCGCGCAAGTCGCTCGGCAACGAGGGCGAGCGGATCGGCCTGTTCGTCTGGGAGCTTCCCGACGGTCCTCTGGACATGCCGGCGCGCCAGCAGCGTCTGCGGCAATTGGGCTTTTCCGACAGCGCCGAGCGGACGGAGCCCGTCAGCGGATTCGCCGAGATCGAAGCCTGGCGCGAACGCTGGTACAAGCAGCCGCTGCCCTTCGCCAGCGACGGCATCGTCATTCGTCAGGGCCACCGCCCTCCGGGCCGCAGCTGGAGCGCACAGGCACCGGGCTGGGCGGTGGCCTGGAAGTACCCGTATCAACAGGCGTTGGCCGAAGTTCGCCGGGTGGAGTTCAAGGTCGGACGCAGTGGTCGGGTCACGCCGGTGCTGCACCTGGCGCCGGTGGAACTGGACGGACGCAGTATCCAGCGCGTCAGCAGCGGTTCCCTGAAGCGCTGGCGCAACCTCGACGTCCGTCCCGGCGACCAGGTCGCCGTCACCCTCGCCGGCCTGACCATCCCGCGCCTGGACGGCGTGGTCTGGCGCTCGCCCACGCGCGCCGACGTTGCCGCACCGCTGGACGGGCAGTACAGCGCCCTGACCTGCTGGCACGCAACGCCCGATTGCCGGCAGCAGTTCCTTGCCCGGCTGGAGTGGCTGAGCGGCAAGGGAGGGCTCGCACTCTCCGGAGTGGGACCGGGGACCTGGCGGCAGCTCGACGAGGCCGGGCTGCTGGCGGGGCTGCTCGACTGGCTACTCCTGACACCCGGGCAATTGCTCGCGGTACCCGGCCTGGGCGAGCGCAGTGCGGCGAACCTGCACCGACAGTTCCAACTGGCGCGCCAGCGGCCCTTCGCGACCTGGCTGCGCGCCCTCGGCGTCCCCTCCGCCGACGCCCTGCCGCCCGACGAAGACTGGGCCGCCCTGGCCCAACGCAGTGCGGAGCAATGGCAGGCCCGCCCTGGGATCGGCACGGTTCGCGGCGTACAACTGGAGCGGTTCTTCCACACAACGGACGTCGTGCAGCTGCAACAGCAACTGCACGACGTCGGCATCGCCGGTTTCTAGTGGCCTGTACGGTTAATTCGGCAATTGAAGTTCGAGTGCCGAATTAGCCACACAGGCCACCAGGTGCCTCAGCGCATCTGGAAGGCTTCCTGGTGGAAGCGGTTGCGCGGCATGCCCTGGCGGCGCAGGTCGCGCCGCAGCAGCTCGGCCAAGCCCTGCGGGCCGCAGAACCAGACGCTCGGCCAGCGGCCTTGCGGTCCGGGTTGCAGTTCGAGGTCGGCGGCCTGCAAATAGCCTTCGCTTTCGCTGTAATGCACGCGCAGGTCAATGCGTGGCAGCTTCGCGCACAACTCGCGCAAACGCCCCGCGTAGATGGCGTCGGAAGGGGAACGCACACAGTACAGCAGCGTCACCTCGGGGCAGTCGTCGCACCGCTCCTGCAGGGACTCGAGCCAGGCCAGGAACGGTGTGATGCCGATCCCGCCGGCGATCCACACCTGGCGCCCGCCCTTGTCGCGGCGGAAATCGAAGCGACCATAGGGCCCCTCCACGCTCACCGGGTCGCCGACCCGCAGACTGTCCTGCAGGCGCTGCGTGTAGTCCCCCAGCGCCTTGATGCTGAAGCGCACCTCGCCATTGCCCCGGTCGGCGCAGGACAGGGTGAAGGGATGCTGCCCTTCCAGCCGATCGCAGGTCAGGAAGGCGAACTGCCCGGCGCGATGCCGCCAGCGCCCCTTCAGCTTGCAGGTGACCTCGAGCATGCGTTCGCCGGGACGCTCGACCGCCACCACGACACCCTCATGGGTGTGCTTGCGGCCGATCCGCCCGCTCAGGGACCAGGCCGCGCAGACGCTGCCCACGAGCGCACAGAGCGCCACCAGCCAACCGATCGGCTGCGACCAGTAACCCGCCGGCGCCAGCACCACGCCGTGGAAGGCCAGCACCAGATAGACCACCGCGAGGGTTTTGTGCACGTAGCGCCACAGGCGGTAGGGGAAACGCTGCCAGAGCGTGATCACCAGCATCACCGCCAGCAGCCAGGCGGACCATTCGCCCAGGTCCTTGGCCGAACCGCGGAAGACGTCGAGGAAGGTCTCCACCCGTGGCCCCTTGGCCGGCTTGGCGATGAACTTCGCCAGCAACGGCCCGCCCAGCTCCATCAGGTAGTGCGCAAGCCCCAGCACGATGGCGAGAATACCCGCCCACTTGTGCGCCTGGTACATGCGGTCCAGCCCGTCCAGCGGCCGCTCCAGCCAGGCCGGGCGCACCGCCAGCAGCATGATCAGCGACATCAGGGCGAATGCCGCGACGCCTGTGAAGAGAATCGCCTGCTTGCGGATGACCCAGATGTCCAGGGTGGACGGAGGGTCGAGGAACAGGGCCAGGCCGAAGGCCGCCGCGACGGCGGCCAGGATGATCCAGATGAGTTTCATGGGGTCCTCCCAGACTGCTTTTCCAGGCGGAAACTGAAGGATTCCTCTGAATCATCCCTTAATTTGGCAGGACAATTTCTGCCTGGCCGGCCATGCCATGACCCAGGTCAAGGACTGGGCAATAGCGACACGCCGCGCGCAGAATGAACACCTCACCGATACCCCGTGACCGACCATGCGCCTGCGTATCCTCTCCGACCTCCACCACGAACACTTCCCCGGCGGCCGCGAACTGCCCGAGGCGGCCGCCGACCTGGTGATCCTCGCCGGCGATATCCATGAGCACCTGCAGGGGCTGCACTGGGCCCGCGAGGCATTTCCCGAGACGGAGATCGTCTACGTCGCCGGCAACCACGAGTTCTACCACTCCGACCTGCCGGAACTGACCCAGGCCATGCGCAACCTGGCGCGCGCGCTGGATATCCATTTCCTGGAAAACGATGCCGTGGTCCTCGGCGATGTGCGCGTGCTCGGCGCCACCCTGTGGACCGACTTCCAGCTCTATGGCGAACGTGGGGCGCAGCTTGCCGTGGAGCAGGCGCTGCTGCTGATGCCGGACTTCCGCTGCGTGGATTACTTCACCCAGCCCTTTACCCCGGAAATGAGCCGGGACCTTTGCGAAGCCTCCTGCGAATGGCTGGCGGCGAAACTGGCGCAGCCCTTTGCCGGCCGCACCGTGGTGGTCACCCATCACGCGCCCTGCGGACGCTCGATTCCCGAGCCCTACGTCGGCGACAGCCTGTCGCCGGCCTTCGCCTCGAACCTCGAATCCCTGGTGGAGCGTTGCGACCTGTGGGTGCATGGGCATGTCCACGAGCGCCAGGACTACCGCATCGGCAATGCCCGGGTCGTGGCCAATCCCGGCGCCTATCCGGGGGAGGACAGCGGCTTCGATCCCTGCTGGGTGATCGACCTCTGACTCTCAGTGCGGCAGTTCGCTGAAGAACCGCCAGATCTCCGCCGGACCATCCAGCTCCGGGTCAGCCCGCCCGAACAGACGCGGCGGGCGATACACCGACTGCGACAGCAGATGTCCGCCGCCGTGCACCGTCACCAGCTCCACCGGCGCCGAGCCGGCGGCGTTCCAGCGTTGCCGCTCCGTCCAGACCGGCCCGATCGAGGTCAACCGGTCCCGGCTGGGCTCACCGCTCTGGCCATTGCGGCGCGCCAGCGCCAGCGCGGATTCCTCCGCCGACAGCACCCTGCCCCGGTTGCCGAAGCCGAACAGCGTCACCACGCCGCCGGCGTAGGGATTGATCGGGTCACGCGTGCCATTCATCAGCAAGGTCGCCTTGGGCTGCTGCGCGGGCCGACAGGCATCGTTGTCCGCACTCGGCAGGCTGGCGGCAATCGCGGCCACGCCGTCGACCTTGTCGGCGGCCTCGGCCGCCATGCGCAGCGCCATCTGCCCGCCATTGGAGTAGCCGACGACGAAGACGCGCGCGGGATCGACCCCGCGCGCGCGCTGCAGGCGCTCGATCATGATCGAGAGGAAGCCGACGTCATCGATATTCAGGCGCCGCGCGCTGTAGGCCGCGGCTTTTCGGCAATCGTTCCAGTGCCCCTCGACCCCATCGGGGTAGAGCACCAGGAAACCGTCGCGGTCCGCCAGCGCATCGAAGCGATAGCCGCTGTCGCGGCGCATCCGCTCGCCGTTGCTCCGGGAGCCGTGCAGCACCACCAGCAATGCCGGGCGCTCGGCGAGCTGGCGCGGCGCATAGAGCACGTAGCTGCGGCGCCGTTCGCCTACGCGGATCGAGGAATCCTCGCTGGTTCCCCCCAGCGCGGGGCGTTGCCGCAACTCTCCCGGCAGGTACCACCAGGCCCCGACCAGCAGTGCCAGCACAAGCAACCCGATGAGTCCCTGCACGACGCGAATCGCCATACCCATCCCGCCTCTCCTCGCCCGCCTTGCGGGCTTCGTGAACGTCGGCCATGTTCCAGGACATCCCTCGCGACGCCACTCCATGACACACTCTAGCCGTCGCATGCGAACGTCTTAGTGTTTGGTAACCAAGGATTCCGAAAATGTTCCGAAGCTCTGCTCTGATGGCCGCCCTTCTCGCTCTCGGCTGTGCCTCGCCACTGCTCGCCGGCGAGGCGCCCAGGCCGCTGACCGGCTGTGCCGCCAAGCAGGACGCTATCGAGCGCCAGCTCGAAGAAGCCAAGGCCCAGGGCAACCGCAACCGGGTCGCCGGTCTGCAGACAGCCCTGGAAAAGGTGAAGACCTACTGCACCGATGGCAGCCTGACGCAGGAACGCAAGCAGCGCGTGCTGGAGGCCGAGAAGGAAGTCGCCCAACGCGAGAAGGACTTGCGCAAGGCCCTGAACCAGGGCAACGCCGAGAAGGTCGACACGCGCAAGAACAAGCTGGCCGAAGCACGCGCGGAGCTGGAGCAGGCCAAGCGCGAACTGGAGGAGTGAACCAATACGGGTAGGAACGAGCTTGCTCGCGTTGCGAGGTGGTTCGCGAGCAAGCTCGCTCCTACAAGGTCAAAGGTCCCTCACCCCTGAGGGAGAGGACGGGGTGAGGGAAGCGCAGGCGGGGATTAACCCGGTAGAAGACAGCTGCTCCTACGGGAAATGCCGCGTCAGAGTGCGCGGAATTTCTTGTGGCAGGCTTCGCAGGCGTCTTCCACCGCGGCGAAGTCCTTGCGTACGCCCTCGGGCGTCGGCGCGGCGTTGCGGGTATTGTCGCCGAGGGCACGGACGGCCTGCTCGAAGGTCTTGGCGTCGGCCTGGAACTCCAGCTGGCGCTGCCAGATTTCGGCCTTGGCGCGGGTGTCGTCGCTTTCCACCTTGTCCGCCGGCGGCTGGGTGGTGGGGAAATACTGCCAGGGCTTGTCGGCCAGCTCGCCGAGCTTGGTCGAATTCGCACGGAACTTGTCCGCGTCGAAGGGAATCCGCCCGCGCAGCATGCCGCCCATGTCCTCGCTGGTCTTGAGCATCTCCTTGAACACCGCCTGACGCTTGTACTCCGGCGAGTTGGGATCCAGGCGATGGCAACCGGCGAGCGCCGCGCCAGCGAGCAGCAGAACGAGCAGGGTCTTCAACTTCATGGGGGACTCTTGTAGGACGGCCAAACACGGAAGCGCCGGATTATCCGCCCCGATGTCCGAATGATCCAGACCACGCCGGAGCGACTGCGGCCATCCGCCGCAGCCGCGTACCTTTCGTTCAGCCGCCGTTCAGGCGCACCCAGGTCAGGCCGAAACGACGAAGATCGCGATGATCAGGCCCATGCCGAGGAACCACACCAGCGAGCGCAGCAGCGCCAGATCGGCGACGTAGAAGATCAGGTAGAGCAGACGGCTGGTGACCCAGGCAATGGCCAGGCGGTCGATGGTGGCAGGCTCGGCGTTGTTCACCAGGTAGGCGATGATCACCGCCGCGGCGAAGGCCGGGGTGACCTCGAAGCTGTTCATCTGGAAGGCGTTGGCGCGCTTGCGGTAGCCCTCCAGGGTGGCGAGGAAGGTGCGCGGGTCGTGGTTCTGCCGGGGGCCGAAGCCGCCACCGGTGAACTTGGCGAGGCTGGTACCGACGTAGGGCAGGAAGATCGCGATCAGGACGCACCAGAAGGCAATGGGCATGGCAAATGTCTCGTCGGGGGAGAAAGCACGCAGCTTAGGTCATCGTCCCACGCCGCGTCCTTGACCGGCTGGGCGATACGCCCCGTAGCGCGGGCCAATCCTCACAGCTTCATCACCAGCATGCCCGCCAGCACCAGACTGCACGCCGCCAGGCGCGGCAGGCCAAAGGGCTCCTTGAGGAAGCGCATGCCGAACAGCACCACCAGCAGCACGCTGGTTTCGCGCAACGCGGCAGCCTCGGCGATGGAACCCAGTTGCATGGCCCAGAGCACCAGCCCGTAGCTGAGCAGCACGCAGAAGCCGACGCTCAGGCCGAGCTTCCAGTCGTTGATCCAGAACCTGGCGAAGGCCCGCGTTCGCCCGACCAGCGCCACCAGCGGGAATGGCAGACCGGACAGCAGCGACAGCCAGACCAGGTAGTCCAGCGGCTTGGGCCAGAGCTTCAGCGCGTTGCCGTCGGTCCAGGTGTAGCTGCCGATGCACAGCCCCATCAGCAGCACGACGGGATAGGCAATCCACGGCAGCCGCGCGCCACCGCCGCCCTTGAGCAGGAACAGCATGCCGACGGGAATCAGCAGGATGCCGAGGATCTGCTTGTCGGTCAGGTGCTCGCCGCCGAAGTACAGGGTCAGCGCCAGCACCACCAGCGGCGACAGTCCGCGCATCAGCGGATAGACCAGCCCGAGGTCGCCGACCTTGTAGGCCTGGATCAGCAGCACCCGGTAGACCAACTGCAGCGACACGGCAGCCAGCAGCCAGGGCCAGACCTCGGCGGGCGGAATCTCGATCCAGGGCAGCAGGGCCAGTCCGGCGATCAAGCCGACCATGTCCATGCAGGCCACCACCAGCAGGCGGTCATTGCTGAATTTGACGAGGGTGTTCCAGGTGGCGTGCAGCAGGGCGGCCAGCAGCACCAGGGTAGTGGCGAGCACGAAAACGAACTCCTGGTATAGACCAGCTCGATTCTACCCCGAGCGACCCCGTGGCCGGCAAGCGCCAGCTGTTTCGGACATTTCCATCTGACTCTTCAGCCGGAACTGGCCTAGACTGGGGCTTTTCGCCAGCACGAGCACCTGCCATGCCACGCCTGTTCAAATTCCTGACTGCTTACATCCTCGTCTCCCTTCTTTCCGGCTGCGGCTACAACGCCATGCAGGCCGGCGACGAACAGGTGAAGGCCGCCTGGTCCGAAGTGCTCAACCAGTACCAGCGTCGCGCGGACCTGATTCCCAACCTGGTCAGCACCGTAAAGGGCTACGCCTCCCATGAAGCCACCGTACTGACCCAGGTGACCGAGGCCCGCGCCAAGGTTGGCAGCACCACGCTCAACGCCGACCAGCTCGGCGACGAGGCCGCCGTGAAGCGCTTCCAGCAAGCCCAGGGCGAACTCAGCTCGGCGCTCTCGCGCCTGCTGGTGGTCACCGAGAACTACCCGCAGCTCAAGGCCGACGGCCTGTTCAAGGACCTGCTGACCCAGCTCGAAGGCACCGAGAACCGCATCACCGTCGCCCGTGGCCGCTACGTGAAGGCCGTGCAGGAGTACAACGTGATGATTCGCCAGTTCCCCCAGGTGATCACTGCGAAGATCTTCGGCTACCAGCCCAAGGCCAACTTCAGCGTGGAGAACGAAGCCGCCATCTCCACCGCGCCTAAAGTGGACTTCGGCAACGCGCCGGCGCAGCCCGCGCAATGACCCTGCCGCGCTGGCTGCTGGCCGCCCTGCTGCTGTGCTGGGCGACCGTGCTGCAGGCGGCGCCGGTCGCCATCCCGCCACTCAGCGCCCGCGTCACCGACCTCACCCAGACCCTCGACGCGGGCCAGCGCGCACAGCTGGAGAGCCAGCTCGCCGGCCTGGAGCAACGCAAGGGCGCGCAAATCGCCGTGCTGCTGATCCCCAGCACCGGCGAGGACAGCATCGAGGACTACGCGGTCCGCGCCTTCGAACAGTGGAAGCTGGGCCGCAAGGGCGTGGACGACGGCGTGCTGCTGGTGGTCGCCAAGAACGACCGCACGCTGCGCATCGAAGTCGGCTACGGCCTGGAAGGCACCATCACCGACGTGCAGGCCGGGCGCATCATCCGCGACACCATAGTCCCGCACTTCAAGACCGGCGACTTCGCCGGCGGCATCCAGGCCGGCGTGGACAGCCTGGTCGCGCTGATTGAACCGCCAGCGGCGGCCCCTGCCGAACCCGATGAGAGCGCAGCGGACCAGTTGCCGCAGACGGGCCCGGTGACGGGCTACAGCGACGCCTACTCCAACCGTAACGCCAGCGCCGCCGGGGAAATCCCGCCCGCGCGCCTGCTCGGCCTGCTCGCCCTGCTGATCGGTGTGCCGCTGCTCTGCCTGCTGTTCCCGGTGCAGTGGCTGCGCCAGCGCAGCATGGGCCGCTACCTGCTGTGCAGCGCGCTGGTCGGCGGCGTCGCCTCGGCGGTACTGCTGTTCAGCGAAGCCAACCCCGAAGCCCTGCAGCAACAGATGATCGGTTCCTTCTCGATTCCGCTGGTGCTGTACATCTTCTTCCTGCCGCCGATGTGGCTGACCTCGGGCGTACTGCAACTGCTGCTGATGATCATCAGCTCGATCGGCCGTGGCGGCGGTGGGCGTGGGGGCGGCGGAGGCGGTGGCTTCCGTGGCGGCGGTGGCTCCAGCGGCGGCGGCGGTGCCTCCGGCCGCTGGTAAGCCCATGCACGCTTGAGAATTACAGGGCGGCGACGCCCTGTTCTTCCTCGCGGATCGAACGCAGCACCTGGCGCTGCAGGTCGATGAACTCGGCGCTGGCGGCCATGTCCTCGTGGCGCGGACGACCGAGCTTCACGTCGAAGGTGGTCTTGATCCGCCCAGGGCCCAGGCCCATCACCACGATGCGGTCGGACAGATAAACCGCCTCTTCCACGTCATGGGTGACGAACATCACCGTCAGCCGGTGGGTTTCCCAGATGCGCGTGAGCAACTCCTGCATCTGGTGGCGGGTCATCGCATCCAACGCACCGAAGGGCTCGTCCATCAGCAGGATCTTCGGCCGGTAGGACAGCGCACGGGCAATCGCCACGCGCTGCTTCATGCCGCCGGACAACTCGTTCGGATAGGCCTCGGCGAACTTCGTCAGCTTCACCAGCGCCAGGTGCTCGTCGGCGATCTCGCGGCACTGCGCGCGGGACAGGCCGGCCGCCTTCAGGGCGAACTCGACGTTCTGCCGCGCGGTGAGCCACGGCAGCAGGGTGTAGGACTGGAACACCACGCCACGGTCCAGGCCGGGGCCTGCGATCGGCACGCCGTCCACCTTCACGCTGCCGCTGTCGAACTCCTCCAGGCCGGCGGCGATGGACAGCAGCGTGCTCTTGCCGCAGCCCGAGGTGCCGACGATGGAGACGAACTCGTTGTCCGCCAGGGTCAGGTCGATCGTGCGCAGCACCTCGCGGCGCTCCTTGCCGACCGCGAAGCTCTTGTTCAGGCCGGAGATTTCCAGGGTCGCCATCAGCTGCGCCTCCGGTTGTAGCGGAACAGGACCTTCTCGCCGGCGCGCATGGCCTGGTCGGTGACCAGCCCGAGGAAGCCCAGCAGAAGGATGTAGCCGATGATGGTGTCGGTCTGGAAGAAGCGCTGGGACACGGTGATGCGGTAGCCCAGGCCGGAGGTGGCGGCCACCAGTTCGGCCAGCACCAGCCAGGTCCAGGCCCAGCCGAGGCTGATCCGCAGGGCGTCCCAGATACCCGGCAGCGCGCTGGGCAGGACGATCCTCAGGAGGATGCGGCGGTCCGGCATGCCGAGGGTGCGGCCGAGGCCGACGAAATCCGCCGGCACCCGCTTGATGGCGTCCATCACCATCAGCACCTGCTGGAAGAAGGTGCCGATCCAGATGATGAGGAATTTCTGGAAGTCACTGGTACCGGCCCAGAGGATGGTCAGCGGGACGAAGGCGACCACCGGCATGTAGCGCACGAAGTCCACCAGCGGCTCGGTGGCGGCCTTCCAGAAGCCGTAGCAGCCGGCGAACACGCCGATCACGATGGACATCGCCGAGGACACCAGGAAGGCCACGGCGATGCGGTACACGCTGACCTTCAGGTCCGACCACAGGGTGCCGTCGGCGGCCAGCTTGAGCATGCGCGCCCAGACGTCGCCGGGCGCCGGCAGGAAGATCTTCGGCACCGCGCCGCTGGCGCCGGCCAGCCACCAGAGCAGCGCCAGCAGGACGAACACGGCGCCGCCGATGAGCAGGAAGTGGCGCTGCGCGATCGGCTTGCCGATGGTGAACAGCGGGTTGGATTTGCGGGCTTTCATGTCGGGCTCGTCGAACGGAGAAAGACGCGCGCCGGCTCAGGGCCGGCGCGCAGGGTGTTTCAGAGGATCAGAGCGCCTCGACGAAGCGCGCGTCGATGGCCTGCGCCGGGGTGACCGGCTGCTGGAGGATGCCGGCTTCGCTGGCGGCCTTCTGGATGTGCTCGAAGGAACCCTTCTGGAAGGCGCCCTTCAGCTCGGCCTGGTTTTCCTTCACCGAGTAGAAGTGCACGCCGTCGAAGGCACTGGTCAGCTCGGACTCGTCGGCGCCCACGCCCTTGGCGATGGCGGCGCGGCCTTCGGCGCCCTTCTCGTTGTAGTGCGCAAGACCGGCTTCCCAGCTCTTGATCAGCGCCAGCACCTGGCCGGGACGCTCCTTCAGGACCTCATCGCGCACCACGAACACGTCGCTGATGATGCCCGGATCATCCGAGCCCTTGTACAGCAGGTTGACCTTGGGGTTCTGCTGCTTGGCGGCGGACAGGTAAGGCTCGTAGGTCACGGCGGCCGGGACTTGCCCTGCAATCAACGCGCTGCCGGCGTTGGCGGCGGGCATCGGCACCGGCTGCACGTCGGCGATGGTCAGGCCGGCCTTGCGCAGGGCGCTGTGCAGGAGGATGTCGCTGGTGGTGCCTTCTTCGTAGGCGACCTGCTTGCCCTTGAGGTCGGCCAGGGTCTTGATCGACGGATCGACGATCAGCGCATCGGCGCTGGTGCTCTGGTCCAGCAGCAGGACGATCTTCACCGGCAGGCCGGCGGCGACCATTGCCATCGCGGTATGGGTGGCGAGGTTGCCACCGTCGATCTGGCCGCTGGCCAGGGCGGCGTTCATGTCCTTGTCTTCGGTGAAGTTGACCAGCTCGACCTGCTCCAGGCCGTTGGCCTTGAAGGCGCCGGTCTGCTCGGCGACATACCACTGGCCGTAGCCCAGCCAGGGCTGCATGCCCATCTTGAAGGTGCCGGCCTCGGGCTTGGTGTCGGCCTTGATCGGCGCGGCGTGCGCGGCGCCGGCCAGCAACAGGCTGGCGCAGGTGGCCACGGCCAGGTGGCGCAGCGCGGAGGCGAAGGTGGTGTGCATGGTCTCTCCCCGGTCATTGTTTTGCAGATACAGGTCCTGCTGGAGCGGCGGGGAGGCTGCGTCGGCCCGGGCCCGCCGTGGGCGGGCACAGGCTCACATCGTATCGACGCAAATGCAAAGGTTTTCGCCGCGCTCCGGGCCCGCAGGGAAAGATGCCGGAACCGCTCAGGGCTGCGGAATGGCGTCGTCCTTGAACTGGTCCTTGATGTACTTGATCTCGGTACGGCCGTGGGGCGCCGGCTGTCCGTCTGGACCGATGTTGACGAAGACCATCTTGTCCACCGTGAGGATGCTCTTGCGGGTGATCTTGTTGCGCACTTCGCAGGTCAGGGTGATCGAGGTGCGGCCGAACTCGGTGGCGGTGATGCCCAGTTCGATGATGTCGCCCTGGCGTGCGGAACTGACGAAGTTGATCTCGGAGATGAACTTGGTGACCACGCGCTGGTTGCCCAACTGGACGATGGCGTAGATCGCCGCTTCTTCGTCGATCCACTTCAGAAGGCTACCGCCGAACAGGGTGCCGTTCGGGTTGAGGTCTTCGGGTTTTACCCATTTGCGGGTGTGGAAATTCATGTGAACTCCTTGGAGGTTGCACCTTGTGGGCGCGATGACGGGGAAGCCCCGCCGACTATGCAAGTCTGGACCCGGCCGGCGCCAGGCACCTTGCCATGACTCAGAGCCTCTTCAACATCTTGCGAGCTAGAGCAGAACAAGGCGCAACGACCAGCGGGAGTAACAGCCGAAGGCTGGCCCGAAGGGTGAGCGCCAGCGAATCAAACAGGCTGAAAAAGCGGAGTTTACGTTCTGTAAATGAGCATTTTCATCGGACTCGCGCTCGAGACTGTTTCCAACGCAGTTATGCCGACGCGCAGCAGATGTTCAGCCGAGGCCGGCTTCGGCTCGGTACCTGGCCGCCTCGTCGACCAGCCAGTCGCGGAAAGCGCCCAGGGTCGCCGATTCCACCTTGCGCTCGGGAATCATCAGGTAATAGGCATTTTCGCTCAAATAGGCATGTTGCATCGGCACGATCAGTCTTCCATCGGCCAGCTCGTGCTGGATCAGCATCGGCGGGATCAGCGCCACGCCCATGCCATGCATCGCCGCCTGGGCGAGCATGGAGAACAGCTCGTAGCGGGTGCCGCTCATGTCGTGCGCCACGCTCATGCCCAGCGACCCGAACCACTGGCGCCAGGCGTAGGGCCGGGTGGTCTGCTGCATCAGCGGCAACTCGGCGATCTGCGCCGCCGACAGCGCCATGCGCCCACCCAGCAGCTCCGGGCTGCACACCGGCACCGGGTTCTCGTGCATGAGGAAGTTGGCCACCGTACCGGACCACGCGCCATCGCCGAAATACAGCGCGGCGTCGAACTCGGTGTCGGCGAAGAGGAAGGGCCGGGTGCGGTTGGTCAGGTTGACCGTGATTTCCGGGTGCAGGCGCTTGAAGTCCTTCAGCCGCGGCAGCAGCCACTGGGTGGCGAAGGTCGGCACCACCGCCAGTTCCAGCGTACCGCCGCCCTGCTGACCCATCACCGCCAGGGTGTCGCGCTCCACGGCATCCAGGCGCTGGGCGACGCGGCGGCTGTAGTTGAGCCCCGCCTCGGTCAGCTTCACCCCGCGCCGCGAGCGGCGGAACAGCTCGACACCGAGGAACTCCTCCAGCGCGGCGATCTGCCGGCAAATGGCGCTCTGGGTCAGCGACAGCTCGTCGGCAGCCTTGGTGAAACTCTCGTGGCGGGCGGCGGATTCGAAGGCGACCAACGCCGCGGTGGTCGGAATCTTGCGTCGCATCGAATGCCTCTTCGGAATATCGTGATGCACAGGATTCGCTGCGAATGCCTTAAACATAGGCATAAGCGTGGAGCAGCACATCAATCATGCAATTACGGAGTGACAAAATAGCACAACAGCGTGCGAATTAGTCGGTTGCCCGGCTTCCCGACGGCTGACTAGGATGGCCCACACCGCACCCGCCTAGACTTGTCGGGTCCTTCATTGTCTGTTCGAGGTTCTCCAATGGCCACCAAAGCAAGCTTCAACTGGGAAGATCCGCTGCTGCTGGATCAGCAACTCACCGAAGAAGAGCGCATGGTGCGCGACAGCGCCTACCAGTTCGCCCAGGACAAGCTGGCCACCCGCGTGCTGGAAGCCTTCCGCCACGAGCAGACCGACCCGGCGATCTTCCGCGAGATGGGCGAGACCGGCCTGCTCGGCGCGACCATCCCCACCGAATACGGCGGCAGCGGCCTGAACTATGTGTGCTACGGCCTGATCGCCCGTGAAGTCGAGCGTGTCGACTCCGGCTACCGCTCCATGATGAGCGTGCAGTCCTCCCTGGTGATGGTGCCGATCAACGAGTTCGGCAACGAAGCCACCAAGCAGAAATACCTGCCGAAACTGGCCAGCGGCGAATATATCGGCTGCTTCGGCCTGACCGAGCCGAACCACGGCTCCGATCCGGGCTCGCTGATCACCCGCGCCCGCAAGGTCGACGGCGGCTACCGCCTGACCGGCAACAAGATGTGGATCACCAACAGCCCGATCGCCGACGTCTTCGTGGTCTGGGCCAAGGATGACGAAGGCCAGATCCGCGGCTTCGTCCTCGAGAAGGGCTGGGAAGGCCTGTCCGCACCGGCGATCCACGGCAAGGTCGGCCTGCGCGCCTCCATCACCGGCGAGATCGTGATGGACAACGTGTTCGTCCCCGAAGAGAACGCCTTCCCCGAAGTGCGCGGGCTGCGTGGCCCGTTCACCTGCCTGAACTCCGCCCGCTACGGCATCTCCTGGGGCGCCCTGGGTGCCGCCGAAGCCTGCTGGCACACCGCTCGCCAGTACACCCTGGACCGCAAGCAGTTCGGCCGCCCGCTGGCCGCCAACCAGCTGATCCAGAAGAAGCTGGCCGACATGCAGACCGAGATCACCCTCGCCCTGCAAGGCTGCCTGCGCCTGGGCCGGATGAAGGACGAAGGCACCGCCGCCGTCGAAATCACCTCGATCATGAAGCGCAACAGCTGCGGCAAGGCCCTGGACATCGCCCGCATGGCCCGCGACATGCTGGGCGGCAACGGCATCTCCGACGAGTTCGGCGTGGCCCGCCACCTGGTCAACCTGGAAGTGGTGAACACCTATGAAGGTACTCACGACGTCCACGCGCTGATTCTCGGCCGCGCCCAGACCGGCATCCAGGCGTTCTTCTAAAGCCAATGCCCCGCCTGTAGGAGCCAGCTTGCTGGCGATCGGTGAATCACCGGCTTCGCGAGCAAGCTCGCTCCTACAAAGTGCTCGTCACCCAGCAAAGGAATCCCGCGATGTCCGGTGCCCTTTCCCATATCCGCGTCCTCGACCTCTCCCGCGTACTCGCCGGCCCCTGGGCCGGGCAGATCCTCGCCGACCTCGGCGCCGAGGTGATCAAGATCGAGCGCCCGGAACTCGGCGACGACACCCGCCACTGGGGCCCGCCGTTCCTCAAGGACGCCGACGGGCGCGACACCAGCGAGGCGGCCTACTTCCTGTCGGCCAACCGCAACAAGAAGTCCGTCACCGTCGACTTCACCCAGCCGGAAGGCCAACGCATCGTCCGCGAACTGGCGGCGAAATCCGACGTGGTGCTGGAAAACTTCAAGGTCGGCGGCCTCAAGGCCTATGGTCTGGATTACGAATCGCTGAAGCAGATCAACCCGAAGCTGATCTACTGCTCGATCACCGGCTTCGGCCAGAGCGGGCCCTACGCCAAGCGCCCGGGCTACGACTTCATGATCCAGGCCCTCGGCGGCCTGATGAGCGTCACCGGCCGCTCCGAGCATGAGGAAGGCGCGGGTCCGGTGAAGGTCGGCGTGGCGCTGACCGACATCCTCACCGGCCTGTACTCCTCCACCGCCGTGCTCGCCGCCCTCGCCCATCGCGACGTCAGCGGCATCGGCCAGCACATCGACATGGCCCTGCTCGACGTACAGGTCGCCTGCCTGGCCAACCAGACCCTGAACTACCTGACCACCGGCATCCCGCCGCGCCGGCTGGGCAACGCGCACCCGAACATCGTGCCGTACCAGGACTTCCCGACCGCGGATGGCGACTTCATCCTCACCGTCGGCAACGACGGGCAGTTCCGCAAGTTCGCCGAACTGGCCGGCCACCCCGAGTGGGCCGACGACGAGCGCTTCGCCACCAACAAGGCGCGGGTCGCCAACCGCGACGTGCTGATCCCGCTGATCCGCCAGTCCACGGTGATGCGCACCACCGCCGAATGGATCGAGATCCTCGAGCGCGCCAGCGTGCCGTGCGGCCCGATCAACGACCTGTCGCAGGTCTTCGCCGACCCGCAGGTGATCGCCCGCCAGTTGCGCGTGGACCTGCCGCATCCGCTGGCCGGCAGCGTGCCGCAGGTGGCCAGCCCGATCCGCCTGTCCGAAACGCCGGTTGAATACCGCAACGCCCCGCCGACCCTCGGCCAGCACACGGCGGAAATTCTCGAAGGCGTGCTCGGGCTCGACGGTGCCGCGCAAGTGAAACTGCGGGAAAGCAAAGTGATCTGACAGACTGTTCGCCCCCTTGCGAACGATCAGCCCGGCTTTCCCAAGGCCGGTTCTTGCGCCACGGGTAGTCACGGCCCCGTGGCGTATTTTTTTGTTTCCCCCGACGCCGATCCCTGCAGGAGCCAGCTTGCTGGCGAAAGGAGCTTCGCGAGCAATCTGGCTCCTGCAGGTTTGTGGCCGCGTACGATCTGTGCTCGGGCGCAGGAGCGTCCGCCGGTGTGTGGGATCGAGCAGTTCCCCTTCCTAGCAGATCAATGGCCAACGCCAGGCTTGGGCGATCCCGCCGACGCCGCTATAATCGCCCCTTCAAGCGGCCGTCCGGCCGCTCCCGCCTTCCGTTCGAGGGGCGCTGCAGCAGGCTAGCGCCTGTTTCGGATCTTGTAGGCCGCAGAGTTTTTTCTGCGCCGCCCGAGCAGATCCGAATCAGGCTCCACCTGTCAGGCTCGAACGGAGCGCGCTCACAGGGCCGTTTCCCCGCCCTGTCAACGCACCAACGGCGCCCATTCGCACACAAACGAATGGAGAACTCTTCATGAGCGCTGTCATGACGCCTGCCGGTTTCACCGACTTCAAAGTCGCCGACATTTCCCTGGCCGCCTGGGGCCGTCGCGAGCTGATCATCGCCGAGTCCGAAATGCCGGCTCTGATGGGCCTGCGCTGCAAGTACGCCGCCAGCCAGCCGCTGAAAGGCGCGAAGATCCTCGGCTGCATCCACATGACCATCCAGACCGGCGTGCTGATCGAGACCCTCACCGCGCTGGGCGCCGAAGTGCGCTGGTCGTCCTGCAACATCTTCTCCACCCAGGACCAGGCCGCCGCCGCCATCGCCGCCGCCGGTATCCCGGTCTTCGCCTGGAAGGGCGAGACCGAGCAGGAGTACGAGTGGTGCATCGAGCAGACCATCCTGAAAGATGGCCAGCCGTGGGACGCCAACATGGTGCTGGACGACGGCGGTGACCTGACCGAGATCCTGCACAAGAAATACCCGCAGATGCTCGAGCGCATCCACGGCGTCACCGAAGAGACCACCACCGGCGTGCACCGCCTGCTCGACATGCTCAAGGCCGGCACCCTGAAAGTCCCGGCGATCAACGTCAACGACGCCGTGACCAAGAGCAAGAACGACAACAAGTACGGCTGCCGTCACAGCCTGAACGACGCCATCAAGCGCGGCACCGACCACCTGCTGTCGGGCAAGCAGGCCCTGGTGATCGGCTACGGCGACGTGGGCAAGGGCTCCGCCCAGTCCCTGCGCCAGGAAGGCATGATCGTGAAGGTTTCCGAAGTCGACCCGATCTGCGCCATGCAGGCCTGCATGGACGGCTTCGAGCTGGTCTCCCCGTACAAGAACGGCCTGAACGACGGCACCGAAGCCAGCGTTGACGCCGCCCTGCTGGGCAGGATCGACCTGATCGTCACCACCACCGGCAACGTCAACGTCTGCGACGCCGGCATGCTGAAAGCGCTGAAGAAGCGCGCCGTGGTGTGCAACATCGGTCACTTCGACAACGAGATCGACACCGCCTTCATGCGCAAGAACTGGGCCTGGGAAGAGGTCAAGCCGCAGGTGCACAAGATCCACCGCACCGGCGCCGGCGACTTCGATCCGGCCAACGACGACTACCTGATCCTGCTGGCCGAAGGCCGCCTGGTGAACCTGGGCAACGCCACCGGCCACCCAAGCCGCATCATGGACGGCTCCTTCGCCAACCAGGTGCTGGCGCAGATCTTCCTGTTCGAGCAGAAGTACGCCGACCTCTCCGCCGAGAAGAAAGCCCAGCGCCTGACCGTCGAAGTACTGCCCAAGAAGCTCGACGAGGAAGTCGCCCTGGAGATGGTCAAGGGCTTCGGTGGCGTCGTCACCCAGCTGACCAAGCAGCAGGCCGATTACATCGGCGTGACCGTGGAAGGCCCGTTCAAGCCGGACACCTACCGTTACTAACAGCAGCTGCAAGCGATAAGCCGCAAGCTGCAAGCCAGGTCGCTCCTGCTTGCAGCTTGGAGCTTGCAGCTTGAAGCTGAGAAGAGAACCTTCTCCTATGTCCCAAGAACGCCGTTTCAGCTTCGAGTTCTTCCCCGCCAAGACCGAAGCCGGCCATGAAAAACTGCTGGCCACCGCGCGCCAGCTGGCCACGTACAAGCCCGACTTTTTCTCCTGCACCTACGGAGCCGGCGGCTCGACCCGCGACCGCACCCTGACCACCGTGCTGCAGCTCGACGGCGACGTGCAGGTACCCACCGCCCCGCACCTGTCCTGCGTCGGCGACACCAAGGCCGAACTGCGCGCCCTGCTCGCCCACTACAAGGACGCCGGCATCCGCCGCATCGTCGCCCTGCGCGGCGACCTGCCCTCGGGCATGGGCATGGCCAGCGGCGAGCTGCGCTACGCCAACGAACTGGTGGAATTCATCCGCGCCGAAACCGGCGATCACTTCCACATCGAAGTTGCCGCCTATCCGGAAGTTCACCCGCAGGCGCGTAATTTCGAGGATGATCTGGCGAATTTCGTGCGCAAGGTCAAAGCCGGCGCCGACTCTGCCATCACACAATACTTCTTCAACGCCGACAGCTACTTCCATTTTGTCGAGCGTGCGGAGAAACTCGGTGTCAGCATTCCGGTCGTACCGGGTATCATGCCGATCACCAACTACACCAAACTGGCCCGCTTCTCCGACGCCTGTGGCGCGGAAATCCCCCGCTGGATTCGCAAGCAGCTGGAAGCCTACGGCGACGACATCGCCAGCATCCAGGCCTTTGGTGAGCAGGTCATCACCGAAATGTGCGAACGCCTCCTCGAAGGCGGCGCACCCGGTCTGCATTTCTACACCCTGAACCAGGCTGAACCCAGCCTGGCGCTCTGGAACAACCTCAAGCTCCCCCGCTGAGGATCATTGCTCCGGGCTTACCGTCCGCGATCCCGGCCAGCGCAACGCCGGCGTATCGTGGACGGGGTGCTTCCAGCCACCGGCTGAGCGCTCGCCCCGAGCTTGAAATCACGCGCCCTTGAGCCGGCAGGTCGCCGGCCTACAGGAACCCCGCATGTCCTTTTCCTCCCTCGGTCTCTCCGAGGCCCTGGCTGGCGCCGTTGAAGCCGCCGGCTACGCGCGCCCCACCCCCGTCCAGGAACGCGCCATCCCCGCCGTGCTCCAGGGCCGCGACCTGATGGTTGCCGCCCAGACCGGCACCGGCAAGACCGGCGGCTTCGCCCTCCCGGTGCTCGAGCGCCTGTTTCCCGAAGGCCACCCCGACCGCGAACACCGCCACGGCCCGCGCCAGGCGCGCGTGCTGGTACTGACCCCGACTCGCGAACTGGCCGCCCAGGTGCATGACAGCTTCAAGGTCTACGCCCGCGACCTGCCCCTGAAAAGCGCCTGCATCTTCGGCGGCGTCGGCATGAATCCCCAGGTCCAGGCCATGTCCAAGGGCGTCGATGTCCTGGTCGCCTGCCCCGGCCGCCTGCTCGATCTGATCGGTCAGGGCAGCGTCGACCTGTCCCGCGTGGAAATCCTCGTCCTCGACGAAGCCGACCGCATGCTCGACATGGGCTTCATCCACGACGTCAAGAAGGTCCTCGCCAAGCTGCCGGCCAAGCGCCAGAACCTGCTGTTCTCGGCGACCTTCTCGAAAGACATCATCGACCTCACCAACAAGCTCCTGCACAACCCGGAGCGCATCGAGGTCACCCCGCCGAACACCACCGTCGAACGCATCGAACAGCGCGTGTTCCGCATCCCCGCCGTACAGAAGCGCGTCCTGCTGGCGCACCTGGTGACCGTGGGCGCCTGGGAACAGGTGCTGGTGTTCACCCGCACCAAGCACGGCGCCAACCGCCTCGCCGAGTACCTCTCCAAGCACGGCCTGCCGGCCGCCGCGATCCACGGCAACAAGAGCCAGAACGCGCGCACCAAGGCCCTGGCCGACTTCAAGGCCAACGACGTGCGCATCCTGGTCGCCACCGACATCGCCGCCCGCGGCCTGGACATCGACCAGTTGCCCCACGTGGTCAACTATGAACTGCCCAACGTCGAGGAAGACTACGTCCACCGCATCGGTCGTACCGGCCGCGCCGGGCGTAGCGGTGAAGCCATCTCGCTGGTGGCTCCGGACGAGGACAAGCTGCTCAAGGCCATCGAACGCCTGACCAAGCAGCGCATCCCCGACGGCGACATGCAGGGCTTCGACCCTGACGCCGTGCTGCCGGAAGTCCAGCAGCCCGAGCCGAAGGAGGCGCCGCAGCGCCAGCCGCGCAAGGACAAGGCCAAGCGGGGCGAGCGCAAGGAGCGCACCAGGGACAAACCCCAGCAGCCGCAGGCCGAAGAGCAACACAACGCCGCTCCTGCCGCAGTCGAAGCCGCCGAAGGCGACAAGCCGGCCGGCAAGCGCCGCCGCCGTGGCGGCCGGGGCAAGAAGAAAGGTGATGGCCAGGGCGGCGATGCCCAGCCCAATGCCAACGCCCAACCGCGCCAACAGAGCCAGGGCCGCCAGCAGCAACAGCCCAAGCAGCAGGCGCGCGCACCGAAGGTCGATCCGGATCGCGATCCGGAAGAGTTCCTCGACGACGATTTCGACAACTTCGGCAATCGCGCCGACTACGTCAGCCCGTTCCCGGACAAGGACCAACCGCGCGGCCAGCGTCGCCGTAGCGGCCAAGGCCAAGGCCAAGGACAGAGCCAGGGGCAAGGCCAACAGCAGCGCAGCCGTGGTCAGGGCGGCGGTCAGGGTCAGGGCCAAAGCCAGAACCGTGGCCAGGGGCAGGGGCAAGGCCAGGGCAAGGCTGCCAAGAAGCCCGGCGGCGCTCGCGGCCAGGGCCAGGGTGGCAGCCAGGGCAAGCAGGGCCAGCGCAAGCGCGGCGGCAAGGCACCGGCCTCGCGCATGAACGATGCCCCGCTGCGCGAGCCGAGCGAATACGGCGCCGCCAAGCCGACCCGTCAGCCGGTGGTGATCAACAAGCGCGACCTGCTCCGCACCGACCGCTTCCCTACCGCCGAGCAGTTGGAAGAACTGGAACCGCGCCGCAAGACCGAGCGTCCGGCGCTGCTGACCCGCAATCGCGAGTGATGCTGTAGAAGAAACCGCCCTCCGGGGCGGTTTCTTTTTGCCCGCTCGATGGCACACAACGCCGCCGTCGCGTCGTCATTGCTTTTCGTAGGAGCGAGGGGACGCCTAGTTCTTGCTCGCGAACAACTTCGCAGCGGGGGCTAGTTCGCGAGCAAGCTCGCTCCTACAAGAGCCGATCCTCCGCCAGCGGGCAGGCACAAAAAAGCCGCCCGAAGGCGGCTTCTTCACCGAGACAGAAGCCTCACAGCACCTGCCGCAGAAAGCTCTGCGCGCGCGCATCCTTCGGCTGGGCGAAGAACTCCGCCGGTGCGGCGTCTTCCAGCAGCTTGCCGTGGTCGAAGAACAGCACGCGATCCGCCACTTCACGGGCGAAGCCCATCTCGTGGGTCACGCAGACCATCGTCATGCCTTCCACGGCCAGGGTCTTCATCACATCCAGCACTTCGCCGACCATTTCCGGGTCGAGCGCCGAGGTGGGTTCGTCGAACAGCATCACCTTCGGCTCCATGCACAGCGCACGGGCAATCGCCACGCGCTGCTGCTGGCCGCCGGAGAGGCGCGACGGGTATTCGTTGGCCTTCTGACCGATGCCGACCTTCTCCAGCAACGCCTTGGCCTTGGCCTCGCGCTCGGCCTTGCCGCGCTTGCGCACGACTTTCTGCGCCAGGCACAGGTTCTCCAGCACAGTCATGTGCGGGAACAGGTTGAAATGCTGGAACACCATGCCGACTTCGCGGCGGTAGGCGTTGATGTCGGTCTTCGGATTGGCGAGGTCGACGCCGTCGATGCTCACCGAGCCGGAGTCGAACTCTTCCAGGCCGTTAAGGCAGCGCAGGAAGGTGGACTTGCCCGAGCCGGACGGCCCGATCACCACCACCACTTCGCCCTTGGCCACGCCGGTGCTGACGTCATCCACCGCGCGCACGACCTGCCCGCGGGTGTCGAAGACCTTGGTCAGGTTACGGACTTCAATCACTTTGGCCGAGCCTCCGCTCCAGGCGCCCCGCAATATGCGACAGCGGCAGGTTGATCACGAGATAGAGCGCGGCAACGCAGAACCAGATCTCGAAGGTGGAGAACGAGGTGGTGATCGCCTCGCGGCCGCTCTTGGTCAGCTCGGTGATGGCGATCACCGAGACCAGCGAGGTGTCCTTCACCAGGCTGATGAACTGCCCGGCCAGCGGCGGCAGCACGCGCTTGAAGGCCTGCGGCAGGATCACGTGGCGCATCGACTGCGCGGCGTTCAGGCCCAGGGAGCGCGCGGCTTCGTCCTGGCCACGGGCGATGGATTGCACGCCGGCGCGGACGATCTCGGCGACGTAGGCGCCGGTGAACAGCGCCAGCGCCGCCACACCAGCGAACTCGCGGGACAGGTTCAGCACGGTGCCGATGAAGAAGTAGAAGATGAAGATCTGCACCAGTAGCGGCGTGCCGCGCACCAGCTCGACGTAGAGGGTCGAGAGATCATGCAGGGTCGGGTTCTTCGACAGGCGGCAGAGACCGGTGAACAGGCCGATGACCAGGCCGAACGCACCGGAGACGAAGGAGATCCACAAGGTGGTCCACAGACCCCAGGCCAGCGGGCCGGCGGCCCAGTGGCGGGTCGAGCCGACCACATCGCCTTCGGCGACATCGTCGTTCTCGGAGAACTGCAGGCTGTCGGCGGCGACGGTCAGCACCTGCTGCTTGCCGTCCTCGTCCACCAGGGTGACGCGGGCGCTGCCGCCCTGGTCCTCGATCTTCTCCACCCGCGAGATGCTCTCCGCGCGCTGCGGCTCTTCGGCCTGGTAGGCGAAGTACTGCGGGACGCGATTCCAGCGCCACTCGTAGGAAATCAGCGAAGTGGAATACCAGAGGGCCAGGCCGATCAGCAGGATGATCAGCCCGGTCAGCCCGTGCCAGGGCCAGGTTGCGCGTTTCGTTCTAGCCACGAATCTCTACCGTGAAAATGCGAACGCGCAGGCCGGGGCCTGCGCGTCGGGAAAACCTGCGTCGGACGTGGATTACTCCATGTCCTTGAGCCAGTCGGTGCTCTTGAACCACTTGTCGTGCAGACGATCGTAGGTGCCGTCTTCGTGGATCTGCTTGAGGAAGTTGTTGATGAAGTTGATCGAGTCGTAATCACCCTTCTTCAGGCCGAAGGCCAGCGGTTCGTAGGTGAACGGCTGGTCCAGGTACACCAGCTTGCCGGCGCCGAACTTGCTGACGGCCACGACGTTGTACGGCGAGTCGTAGATGAAGGCGTCGGCCTTGCCGTTGACCACGTCCATGACCGCTTCGGGCTCGTTGTCGAAGCCGTGGTACTGGGCCTTGGACAGCTGCTTCTTGGCGACGAACTCGCCGGTGGTGCCGATCTTGGAGGTGATGCGGTATTTGGCATCGTTCAGGTCCTTGTAGGACTTGATGGTGCCTTCGAGCTCCTTGCGGATCAGCAGGGTCTGGCCGACCACGATGAAGGGATCGGAGAAGTTCAGGCGCAGGTTGCGTTCCTGGGTCAGGGTCATGCCCGAGCCGATCATGTCGAACTTGTCGGTGAGCAGGGCCGGGATGATGCCGTCGTAGGCGGTGGAAACCAGCTCCAGCTTGACGTTCATGGCCTTGGCCATCGCCTTGAGCAGGTCCACTTCGAAGCCGACGATCTGACCGCGCTTGTTGGTCATCTCGAACGGCATGTAGGTCGGGTCCATGCCCACGCGCAAGGTGCCGCGCTTGGCCGCTTCATCGATGGCGCCGGCCTGTGCCGAAGCCACGCCCACCAGGGCGCAAACGCCCATGACCAGCGATGCCAGGTACTTTTTCATCCCCATACTCCCAAGCAAGTGAAAGGTCTTCTTGTTGTTCCCAGAAATCGAGTCGCACCCGCCTCGCGGCAAGCCAGACGGTATGCCGCGCAGCGGAAGGGTGCGAAGCCTACCCCATGCGCCGGATATCTCAATCTTTTCTGGATAGCTGGCGCAGGGTACCAGCAGCGCCGCACCGGGAAAACAGGGAAACTCGCCAG